>NZ_AYVK01000038.1:0-61506 GCF_000503155.1 Mesorhizobium sp. LSJC285A00 | reverse complement strand
TGGCGGCCGGCGAAGGTCCGGCCGCGCCGCCTCCGCCGGCCGGCGCCGACATCGCCGATATTGTGGCCTTCTGGGGCGACGTGCAGAAAAGCCAAAAGCCCTCCGCCGACGATATTCGGCTCGTCGTCACCCTGTCGACCCCGATGACCGACAGCACTATTCGCGCTGAGGTCAGCCGAGCGCTCAACCTCGATGTCGAGGTCGGGCCGCTGTTCGATGCCGATCCTCAGCTCGACCGTTTCCGTCTCATCACCATCCCAGGCGTGGTCGCCACTGATCGCTCGGACCTGTTCGACGTCGCTCGCCACCTCAACCATCTGCTCGGCAGCGAAACGGTGGAGCCGGACCTGTCGACTAACTATTTCGCCGTCGGCGCGGCGCCGCCGGCGGACGGCACCGCCGAGAGCGCGAATTTTGCCTTCTGGTGTTGGGTGGACGAGAAGGACGACGCTCCGCTGGACCCGGACTGGGCAATCAACAAGACCAATGTTCGCCAGGCCTGGGCATTCTCGCAGGCGCAGGGGCGCCCGCGCGGCGGCAAGGGCATCCTCGTGTTCCAGCCGGACACCGGTGTGGTGCCAACCCACACGGAAATGCCCACGAAAGTCGACAAGGACAAGCGCTCGGCCAATTTCATCGAGCCCGGCAAACCGCCCGTCGATCCGATGAAGGGCTCTGGCAACATTGGCCACGGCACCTCGACTGGCAGCGTGGTTGCCAGTCCCGAGGCTGGCGCGATGAGCGGCAGCGCGCCGGAGGCCACCCTGATACCGATCCGCGCCATCACCTCCGTCGTCGTTATCGACCAGAGCCGCGTGGCCCAGGCGATCAACCATGCCAGGCTGCAGGGCGCGCATGTGATCACCATGAGCCTGGGCGGGCTTTTTGGTTCGGCATTGCAAGCCGCGGTCCGTAAGGCGGTGGACGCCAACATCATCGTCCTCGCAGCAGCCGGCAACTGCGTCGGGACGGTCGTCTGGCCGGCGCGCTATGACGAGGTCGTGGCGGTTGGCGGCATCAATGAGAAGATGCTGCCCTGGAAAGGCTCGAGCCACGGCCAGGCCGTGGATATCTCCGGCCCAGCAGAACTTGTGCTGCGCGCTGACGCGCGCGATCCGACCAATGCCGGCAAGGTGGGCGGCGGCGAGGGAACATCGTACGCGGTCGCTCACCTGGCTGGCGTCGCCGCGTGCTGGCTTGCCCACCATGGGCGCAACCAGCTTGTTCAGAACCTCAGGCCCGGAACGAAGTTGCAGTCTGTGTTCAAGGCGACAGTGCAACGAAGCGCCCACGTACCACCCGGCTTCGACACGGACGAGTATGGGGCAGGGATCGTCAACGCCGAAGCGCTGCTGCGCCGCGCGCCCGACTTCGCGGGGGCACCCGAAGCGGCCGGTGCTCGCTCGACGACGGATCAGGTGCGGGATCTGCTGGCGGAGACCGGAGCCTTCAGCCAGCTCGAGGCGGTGGCCCCGCTGTTTAGCGACAATCAGGGCTTGCTGGAGCTTGCCTGCATGGGGCTCGACCGTGCCCGCATGGCGCGTGCCCGCGAGGGCAGTCTGGAAGCCATGCCACCGGCGCGGATCTCCAGGGGCTTGCGGACACAATTGGGGCCGTCTCTGACACGCACCACCGCCACGGGAGGGCGGCCATGAGCGATATCGACACGCTGCGGCTTGAGCATACAGCGAGCCGCGTACACAAGATCCTTGGGCGCGCCCCGGGCCAGCTTGAGGCAGGCGGTGTGGCGAAACCGATGGGTAGTCTCGAAAGCACTGGCGCGGAGTCGGGTGGCGCGTCCAGCGGCGGTCCCGCTGACCGCGACGTCCTAGCCATCGCCAGGCGACTGATGGCCTCGCGTGTCCAGGAAGGCCGACCTATCGGCCCCGCGGAGGCGGAAGGGATCGCCCGTACCATCGTCGCCAGCGCCAACCGGGCGCTTCTGAAACTCGACGTAGCGTCCAACGGAGCACTCAACCAAGCCGAGGCGATCGCTCTGGAGGCGGTGGTCCATGTGCGCGGCCGCCCTGCGGTCAGGGTGCTGTCGGAGGGGTTGGAGGACATTGGCGTCTACCCGGAGGCCGGTCTGTGGAAACTGCTCGCCGATGAGCACTTCAAGAACCTTTGGACGGTCACGTCGGCAACCGCTGCAGTGCGGGTCACCGACCGGCTCATTGCCAACCGGCCTCCCTGGGTCCAGGGAACGGCATTCCTGATCGGCCCTGATCTGGCACTGACCAACCGCCACGTCCTGTTCCCGCCTGACGGTGGCGTACGCATCGCGCGGCGTTTCCCTGGCACGAACAAGGCCCGCATGAAGGGTGACTACGAGGTGCTGCTCGACTTCGCCTTCGACAACGGTGCGGCAAGGCAGATCCTCTACCGGATAATGGACGTGCCGTTTGTGGCCTCCGATTCCGATCCTGTCGACGCCGCGCTGCTGCGCGTCGAATGTGTGCATGGCGCCGGCCCGTCTCCCCTTGCCGTATCACGCGCCGATGTGTTCGACATCGACCGACTATATATCGTCGGCCACCCCGGCTATCTGGAGAGCGTGCCCGACGACATCATGGCGGTATTCGGCCGCCCGGACGAGCGTAAGCGCGTGAGTTTCGGCGAGTTGATGGACCCGGTAGCCCCGGAACAGACGCACATCGTCCACGACGCCTCCACGGTCGGCGGCTATTCGGGGGCCGCCGTCGTCGGCTTTGCCGCGCCGGACGTCCGCGCGCTGCACTACTGGGGAGACTCCAAGTCCGGCAACCGCGCCATCCCGGCGGATGACATCGTGAACCACCCCGAACTGGGCAATCTGCTGCCGCGGCCATGAAAAGCCAGCGTCTTGCCCCGAGACTGCGAACATGAAGCTGACGCCAGCAGAACTGGACGTCTTTGCCACTGCGTGCGCGCGTGACGTCGCGCCGAGCCGTCTTGAACGGGAAGTGCGCGCCTTCGAGATTGTTCCCGACTACGAGGCGTTCGTGAAGGAGAAGTCCGCCGGGCAGGCTGACCCCGTGCTTGCCCTGTTTCGGGCGCTCCTTCATGAATTCAACGAAAGGGGACTTGCGTGCGATCTCGCCGAGAGGCTCTTCTTCGAAATCTCATGGTCGGGGGATCACCAGGAAAGGATAGCGGCATTGGCGCGATCGGTTCGAATGCCGGCCGCGCCGCCAAACGCCCTCCAGGCGCTGCTGAAAAAGCGCAGCCATTTCATCACCGACCGAGGACTTTCAGAGCTGTTTACCAAGGTCCGCCCACGGGTGGCCATTGTGGTGGGAACATTCCTCAACGCCCAAGGTCAAGCTGTCTCGACAAGCGGGACCGCCTTTCTCGTGGGTCCCGACCTGATCTTGACGGCTCTACACACCTTCGACCCACTGCTTTCATCAGGTCGGTCCGCCCAGGTGCCTCAATCGTTTAAGGTCGTTTTCGACTATTGGGCGGGTGATCCGATTCAGGGCACGGCCGACCTCGCCAATCTCCATGGCGTGCGCGTGGTTGGATTGCACCCAACCAACTGGTTGGTTGCACAAAGCTCGCCCGTTCCATGGGCGGGCACCGTGGCGGCGCTGAACGACGAAGAGCTCGCGCAGCTGGCAACCGATCTTGATTTCGGGCTTATCAGGCTGGACGAAGCTGTTGGAAACCTTCCCGTCAGCGGCGGCTTCAGGGCGCGACGTGGCTGGTTCGCCGTGGACATGCCTGCGCCGCCGGCCTACGCAGTCGAGAGCCAGGTCGTCATGCCGCAGCATCCGCAAGGCATGTCAATGCAGCACGCATTCGGCAGGATACTCGGCAACTGGGATCCCAACACCCGTGTGATCTACGAGTTGGAAACTGACGAGGGCTCTTCTGGCGCCCCCTGTCTCAACAGCCGGATGGAACTGATCGGCATCCACAGCGCTGCATACAGGCCTGCAGGGGTACTCAAGGGAAATCTGGCCGTCCGCATCGATGCAATCCATCCGAAAGTCCTCACACATCTTCCGATCAACTCCGTGCAGCGAGCGGCAAAATCGATCTGGCGCGTGACACGGCCCGGAAGTGCCTTGGTCCCGGTGCTGGGCAGGGATAAGCTTCAGACGTGGCTCGACAACGCGACAAGTCCATCGCCCCAGACAAGGAGCCGCAGCAACAGGGTTTATGTCGCCGATGCGCCACAGAAGGGTGCCGGAAAGTCGTTCACGGCGGACATCGTGAGGACCTTTCTGGCGGCCGATGGAACGCAGAATATTATCGTGTTGGGCGGCGACACCGAGCTCATTCCCGAAACTCTGGAGGACTTCGTGCTCGCGCTCGCAGCCGGATTCGGGATGTCGAAGGAAGACCTTGGCGCCTTCCCACCAAGGCCCAGCGTTGACTTGCCAAAAGACGCCAAGGACGGGGACAAGGTCGATCGCTGGGAATCCCAGGAGATGCCGGAGTGGTTTTCCAAGCGGCTCGCCGCGCACCGCACGACCACGGTCAACACGACCGAAGTCTTGAAACGAATTGTTCAGGACAACATCGCGCTCGGGCGTCCCAACACACAAGAGGATCTCGCCATCGCAAACGCGAATCCGCCGGTGATGGTGTCGTCCGTGAAATGGGCGAAAACTTGGATACTGTTGGACGACCTCGACCAGCGTCCGCTGTCATCTCAGGTCCGCAAGTTCACAGCCGGCCTTATCGGCGCCGACATTGATGAGGGTGCGGTGACGGACGTGCGCGCCGAGCTGCAGTGGTTATTCCTAGGAGCCGTTCCAGAGTTCCTGACCTCGCAAGACATGTCCGTCGAGACGTTTTCTCCGGCCGACGTGCAAGTCCAGCATATCTCGGCCACATTTCAGGCAGCTTTTGACGAGGCCGGCATCCTGCAGGATCCGCTCGCCCTTGCATCGGGCGTACTGCTGCTGGTGCCCGGCGTTCTGCAGGGCGAACACGCAAAGGGCAATCTTGACCACACGCCGTTGAGCGTTTGTCAGCAGATTCTGGCAAATCTCATTGCCGGCGCCTACCAGAGCAGCGGGCACAAGCTATGAAAAGCCTCTCCGCCGACTATCTGACCAATCTCCTCGCAAGGTCGGACATTCGCGACCAGTTGGAGAAAGCGGTCGGAAAGACTGCTCTGGAGACGATCGTTCGGTTCGACGCGGCGTGGACGGGCCCCAACCTACCATCGTTCGAGCCGGCACGACCAGGCTCGGACGTGTCGGAGTTCGGAGCGCAGAAAGGCGGTCCCGACTTGCCGGCGCTTGAGGCAGCGGGCCTGTCCACGCCTGCCGATGCCGCGACACCCCCGCTTGATATTTCTGGGGCGTTGCTGCGCGCGGCCATCAGCTACAATTACCACCTCGACGCACTAAACCCTGACGTCAGGACGCGAGCATGGCTGCTTCGCCAGTCGGTTCTTGTTTGTGCTTCGGGCGCCAAACACCTGCGTCTTTTGAATGCCGAGCGACAGCGATTGCTGAATTCGGTCGACGCGACACTCGCGCTGCCTAGCTTGCTTGGTGAGTACGAGGCCGACGACCGCGCCATGCTGTCGACCCCGAACGCCGAGCTCGAGAAACTCGCCGACACGTATCTGCGCGAATTCCTCCGCGGACGCAGCGTCTCGGATGCGCTCTTGGCCAATCACCGCCGTGCGATCACGGCCGCCCGCGAAGAACTCGAGGGCGTCATGAACATCTCGCCCTCCGTCCCCTCGCTGGCGGAATGCCGGCGACGTGCCGGCCTGGCGGAAATCCTGATCCCGCTCGGCATTCTGATCGGAGTAGATCCGGCCAAGGCGCCAAAGAGCGTGGGAGACCGGTTCGTCGGGCGGGCCGAGGAACTGCTCATTTTGCGCAGCGTTGTCGATGAGCTGGCTTCGCACTCCGTCCTGGAATCGGCCAGCCGCGGCTTTCATCGCGTAATCCGCAGCAAGCCGAGGCTGCTTTCTCTTGTCGCGCGCGGCGGCCTAGGCAAGACGGCGCTGGTGGCGAAGTTCCTCTACGATCATGCGACGCTTTCCCGGCAGCAATTTCCGTTCGCGTATCTCGACTTCGACCGCTCGGATGTCCAGCCTCGCGGCCCCGGCTTGATGCTGCTGGAAATCTGCCGTCAACTGTCCTTCCAGTATCCGAACGCTGAGCAGGCTCTCCATCAATTGAGCGAACAAATGCGGCAGTCGCTCATGGGCCGGGCGACCGGCGACCTCAGGCAATGGTGCAAGACGTTTCGCAGCATCATCAGAACTGCGCTCAGGTTGAATGGCGCCGCGACGTTCCTGCTGGTGCTCGACACGCTGGAGATAGTGGAGTCCGACCTGGCAGCGACGGAGGGCGTCGTCATCTTGCTGCGTACCCTGGGCGCCGATTCCGAGGATCCATTTCTCGAATTCTGCGTTGTTGCCGCGGGAAGGTCTGGTGTCGACCAGCTTTCGGTCGGCGATGCGTTTGAGGTCACCCCGCTGAAGCTACAACCGCTCTCAGTAGACGACGCGCGGGGCATGGTCGAGCAGTTGGGCAAAGACCTGCTCCCCAATGAATGGGTTGAAAGCTGGTCGCGGCGGATTGCGGGGCGCAAGAAGGACCCCGACAGCCGTCGGGAGCCGCTCAGCCTGCGAGTAGCGGTCGAGATGGTGCGCGACACGAAGCCCGACATGCGAGCGACCGTCGTCGACGACATCGTCCGGCTGGGCGAAAGCGCCGACGACAAGTTCGTCGCCGCACTCTATGAGCGGCGCATCCTGGACCATGTCCGCGACGAACGCGCCCGCAAGCTTGCATGGCCCGGGCTGGTTGCGCGCAACGTCACGCGCCACATGGCGCGGGAGGTGCTGGCGCCGGTCTGCGGACTTGATGCGTCGGAAGCTGAGGTGGCTTTTGATCTCTTGTCCCGGGAGACATGGCTCGTCGAAGGACAGCCCGGCGGTGACAGCATTCGTCACCGCAGGGAACTCAGGGCGCGCACGCTCCCGCTGATGCGCCGCCGCGATCCGGAGAGGTTCAACCGGGTAGTCGAGGCGCTGATTGTTTACTACGCCGACCGGGACCCCGTCGAGCACGTATACTATGTCCTGCTGCGGGGCGACAAAGAGGAAATCTACTCGGATCGGAGCCTTCACGGTTACCTCCCCGAGTTCGTGGTCGACATCCAGGATTTCGAAACCGGTTCTCCAGCCTGGAATCTGATTCAAGCGAAGTTTGGCAAACGATCACTCGAATTCGACCATATGAGTCAGCTCCCGGATGATCTCTTGTGGGAGCATCTCGGTCGCACCGGCAGCGGTCTGCGCGGCATAAACGACCGCAGGATCGAGCCGCGTGTACAGCTTCTGGCCGAGCGCGACAGGCCGGCCTCGTCCGACGATGTTGGACAGCAGAGTGCTTGGCAGGCAATCCAGATCAAATGCGGATTCTGGTCGCGCCTCGACCCGGCCGCTCTGGTGATCCCCTCGGCCCAGTTCGATCTCACCCAATTCGCATTCTACGTAGCCCAGCTCTCGCTTGCCGGCGAACGCCCGCCAGCGTATTGGACCCAACGCTATCCTGCGTTGATCGATTCGCTGTACAGCAGCCGCGGCAACGACAACTGGCATGCGCTGACGCAGTCGTTGATCACCGCAGGACTCTACGACCCCACGCTTTTCGCCCACATCGAATGGCGCCTCGGCGATTCGCTCGCCGGCGCTTCCGGCCAGGGCCGTATGCGGGAATGCTCGCTACGATTCCTGCTGCAGGTCGGTTTCGAAACCCAAGGCACTGCACTGACGATCTGGGCAAAGGCGGAAAAGGATCGCATACTGGGCGGAATCTCATTTGCCGAATATGCCATTCTCGTCCACTGGGCGGGCGGCAGCGGTTCGCGCGGACGCGGAGCCTCCGACAAATTCCGCGCTCTTGCAACCGAGCATAGAGACGCTATCGAGCGCGGCTCGATGGCGGAGGTTCCAAGGCAGATACTCAAGGAGCGCGACGTCATCGCTGAGGCGACAACCCTTTTGAGCGCGATCGCGACCTGGGGTGACCGCAGCCGAATTCAGCGTTTCGCGCGACAGTACTGTTCCGTCAGGCAGCCTGAGTGGATCGTGCCGTTCGCCTATTTGCTCAACGCCTGCTTGCCCCAAACTTGGCAACAGGTGGTAGGGCAGGAGGTTTCATCAGATCGATACGACCCCGGGCGCCAGGGGTTCTTCGGCCAGATCACGTCGACGCTACGGCGCTCACGGATACCTGCGGACCTGATCGAATACTTGATGCTTGCTGATCGTGCGGGCGACTTTGATACTGTAGTTCGGCGCCTGTGCGAGTTGATCGATGCCAATCGAAATGTTGACATCCAGAGTTTGGACAAGATCCGACGGCAGGCACGCACGAAAATGGTAAATGTCGAGATGGTCGTTCCCGGGCATACTCGCAACGGGTGACAATGGCCAGATGCCCGAACAAATGTGGCGTTCGCGGTCTCAAGAACCGGCTGCGCATGATCCCGCCTCCGTCCATCGGCCCGGGCCGGCTCGGGCGCTTCCTGTGCCGACCAGGCGTTCCACCGGCGTTACGCTGTCAGCCCGAGAAGCGCCTGCGTTTCAGGGATGACATCTACACTTCTACGCAAGCGCCTGGGACAGGTCGTCGTGTTCGAACGCCGACGCCATGCGGTTGACTTCGGCCTTGCCGATGCCGGCTTCAGCAGCGACGCCGCGCCAGTTCTCGACGGCTTCACCTCGCCAAGCGGCTGATGAGCCAGACCTTCGCGATTTTCGAGATCTTCGCCATTGCCGGCGTGCTCTACCTCGTGATCAATCTGCTGCTGATCGCGATCATCCGCGCCATAGAGCGCTCTCTCATGCGCCACGAGACCTCCTCTGGCCGAGATCTGGCGGCGGCGCAACCAAATCGATCGACCGTGGGTTCGTGGCGCCCCTGCTAAGATAGAGCGATCCGAAGACAAACTTGTCCGCTCAAGCACACACTCGAACTGAATTTCGCTGTCGGGGACGTCCGCTTTCAGGCGGCGGCTACGAGGCCCTGGACGGCCGAGACGGGGGCGCAAAGCAGTGGTTGGCGAAGTAAAAAGATCGAGAACTGTTCCTGTCGCCATCACGCCACCGCCAGTGCCGGCCGATTGCCCCAATTGGAACGGGCCCTGTATTCGGCCGTACGCTGCTCAGACTTGAATTACTCGTCCGGCTTCTGCAGAACGGGCGACGAGGCATTGGTGGTTTCTTTAAATTTCCGGTGACGCGAAACGACTTCGTCGCACGACAGTGGCTTTTCATCGAACATACGGCGGCATGCCACGGTAGTCGGAGCGCAGGTCCGCAGTCGCATTTCGGACGGCAAGAGGGCAACCTTATCCACCAAGGGCACCACTTGCGTTGTTGGCGATGGCGACGAGCGTCGGCCGCATCCATGCAGGTGCCCGAGTGGCGCCAGCGACAAGTGCTTTCTTGTCGCTCACCGATAGCTGGCGCGCGGCCACCTGGGCAACGTCGTGCGCAAGCATTGGATCCAGGTGACGCAGAGCGTGCACGACGGTGCCAGCGGCGCTGCCCGGGGCGATCAGATGCTTCGGGGAGGCGTGACGCAGATCCACAACAACGCGACGAGAAGGCCATCGGCCAGGTAAGTGCTCCTGGCCGGAACTTGCGTCAGAGGCCAAGCACGCTCGCAGCGCGAGCGCCCGCGATCTGCACCCGCGAGCCGATCTCGCGAGCGAGGGCCTGGGCGACGTTGTCAGGAGAGGGCGAGAGCGGGCCCAACCCAGGCGCGTTATTCCAAACGAGCAGGGACAACTTGCGGGGGTATTGCCGACTTCGACGTTGGATATTGGGGCGTGGGTCCATTTTGCATGTTGCCAACTGAATCACTGAGTGCCCGAGTTGCACGCGGCCAGTGGAATGAGCAAGCGGCGGCGGGTTTATGAATAGGTGGGGGCCGGTATTTTGCCAATGCTCAAATCGATTATACTTGTGAAGAGCAGTTTCGGCCGTTTACTTGCCGCACAAGTCCCCATAAAAGGAGACAGCATCGATTCGATGTTATCCCTTGTCTTTCGCGTACTCGCGGTCCGTGGCGCCGAGTGGACGATTGAGGACCGCCAGCCCGCTCACTAGCAGGTCTGCACTGGCGGCTTGGGGCCCGTTGGTAAGCCACAGGAGTAGGACAATGTCGAAGGATTCGGGCAAGGGCGAAAATCACGGCGGCGGCCCCGGGAAGATCGAGATCACGGTGGTGGTGAACGGCCAGCCCACACAGGTCGAAGCCAATCCCAACCAGCCGCTTCACGTCGTCCGCACCAAAGCGCTTGAAAATACGCAGAACGTCGCCCAACCGGCCGAGAATTGGGAATTCAAGGACGAGGCCGGCACCTTGCTCGACGTCGACAAAAAAGTTGGCGATTTCGGTTTCGCGACCACTGTGACCCTGTTCCTCAGCCTGAAGGCGGGCGTCGCAGGTGCCTGAACTCCAAACTGTGGACCCGGAGGTGTCCCGAGCGAAGTTCGGTCGGCAGATCGGCTGGTTCCAAACACAAGCAGGTATTTACCGGGCTCAGGGTTGTTTCCTAATCGAGGCGAGCTTCCCGACGGCCTTCTTCATCTTCGTACCGCCGAAGATAAAGCCACAGATCATCGGTGCAGCTGTCGAGATCGACTTCTCCAATTACGACCTCCGACCTCCGTCGGTGGTCTTCGTAGACCCCTTTATACGCCGGCCGATTGCCCGGAAGGATTTGCTGCTCAGGATGCTGAGACGACCGCATCTACCCGGAACCCCACCGGATATGATTTTGGTCCTCATGCAGCAGAACGCTCTGTCGCTGTCGGACTTCATCCAGGCCAACAGTGCGGAACACACGCCATTCCTGTGCATGTCAGGCGTCCGGGAATACCACGACAATCCAGCCCATTCAGGTGATTCATGGCTTCTCCACCGGGGTTCTGGCGAAGGCTGTTTGGCCTTCATCCTGGACAAGATCATCAAGTACGGGACCGGTCCCGTGGAGCAGCTTCAGTATCAGTTCCAAATCTCAGTGGGAGCCATGATAGCACCCCTACCCGCCATTCCAGAATGACCGAGCTCAAGGATGTCGGGACAGTCGCTCTTCCCCGAGACTGTCTTTCAAGTGTCCAGGCGCACCTGCGCTCAGTTGGGCGACAGGGCCATGAGGGGATGGCGCTCTGGGTCGGCGTTCAGCAGGACCAGCACTTTGGCGTAACAGAGACCGTTATACCGGCACAGCGTCACATTCGGACGGGCGACGGCGTTTGCGTGATAGTTCCGGCCGAAGAACTACACCGGCTCAATGTCTGGCTCTACAAGAGCAGCCTTAAACTCTTCGCCCAGATCCATAGCCATCCGGGCCGAGCCTACCATTCGACGACCGACGACGCCTACGCGGTCGCTACGACGGTTGGGTGTCTGTCGCTGGTGGTGCCCAATTTCGCCCGCGAGCCTTTCGATCTTGCTCGGGTCGCCGCCTATCGACTTGACGCGAAGGCGAACTGGAATGAGGTCCCATCCGCGGCACTCAGGCGGATGATCACGATAACGGGTTGAACGATGGCACTCGCTAACTTCATCGACCGCGCCGCCACGGCAGCTTCTCAGGTGCTGGCCGACTTTCATCTATGCGACTTCAAAGCAGCCCTCGAAAAGCAGGTCGTGGCTGTGGCCTTCGACAGCCAAGCCGCTTCGTGTGCCGAGGGCCAGGCGACGCTTGACCTTACGGTCAGGTTGCTTGCCAGACTTTATCCGGTTCTGGCCATACTCCCCCTGGACATGGCCGCGAGCTCTCAAGCCCAAGCGCTCGAGCGCTTGGCAAAGTCGATCAATCCAAAAATCAGCATCCGGCGTTCCGGCAAGTATGCGACGGTCTGTGTAGCTGCAGGCGCGGTGCACCCATCACTTCGGTGCCCAACGTTTTTCATGGGATCGCAGGGTTGGGCGGCAAAGCTGTCGCGTACGGACCCGGTGGGCTCTGGCTCGAGCTTGCTGCCCTATGGAGCCGGCGCCGCAAGCTGCTTTGCCGCCGCCAACGTCTTTCGAACCGTCTTTGCTTCCCAGTTGACCGGCGCCGAGCTGGACGAGAACATCGACCTCTCTTTATGCACCTACAACAAGAGCAACGCCGGCGATTCCAGCCCCTTAAATTTCCCTGTCGACCTTGGCGAAACGCACCTCGTTGGGCTCGGCGCGATAGGCCATGGCTCGCTCTGGGCGCTGGCGAGGCAATCCGGTCTGTCGGGGCGCCTGCATGTAGTTGATCACGAAGCTATCGAACTCTCAAACCTGCAGCGCTACGTGTTGGCAGGTCAGGCGGAGGTCGGCCTCTCTAAGGCGGCCCTAGCAACCCACGCCCTTCGGTCCACCGCCCTTGAAGTGGAGGCGCACCCTATGAAGTGGGCAGAATATGTTGCGCGCCGGGGCGATTGGGTATTCGACCGAGTGGGTGTGGCGCTTGACACCGCCGCCGACCGTCTAGCTGTCCAAGGTGCTCTGCCCCGATGGATCGCGAACGCCTGGACTCAGGAGCAAGATCTAGGCATCTCGCGGCATGGTTTCGATGACGGCCAGGCTTGCCTTTGCTGCATGTACATGCCGACCGGGAAATCCAAGGACGAACACCAACTGGTCGCGGAGGAACTCGGAATGCCGGAAGCACACGAGGAGGTAAAAACGCTCCTGCAGACCAATACCGGAGTCCCCAATGAGTTCGTAGCTCGGGTGGCTACGGCGATGGCTGTGCCGTTTGAGCCGCTCGCCGCGTTTGTTGGCCAGCCCCTCCGTTCCTTTTATCAGCAGGTTATCTGCGGCGGCCTGGTGTTCCAGCTTAGCGATGGAAGTCGTCTCCTTCGAACCGTGGTTCCGATGGCCTTTCAATCAGCGCTTGCCGGGATCATGCTTGCCGCAGACCTGGTCAAGCATAGTGCGGGTTTTCCGATGAGTCCGACGACCAGCACTCGCGTGAATCTACTGCGCCCCCTTGGTTCTCACCTCCATGATCCGAAAGCCAAAGATTCCAGCGGCCGCTGCATCTGCAGCGATGAGGATTTCGTTGCCGCCTACAGGCTGAAATACGGCTGTGCCGTTGAACAGCTGAGCAACTGGTCCGCCTGAGAAAGATCTGAAGTCTTCGTTACCGCGGACGGCGCGCTGTCAAGCGCTCACCGACGTTTTCGACCACGATCGAGTGCCTGGAGAGCGCGGGGCGGATACTATGACACGCTCGGCCCGCTGCTTGCCAATGTCAGGCCCAGAACCCACGACAGAGATCCTTGAGCGACGCCTCGTCGTTTAACTTTTTTGTACTGTTATCTACGTTCGACCATATTCGTCGTCGAAGCGAACGATATCATCCTCGGCGAGATAATCGCCGCTCTGCACTTCGATGATCACCAGGTCAATTCTGCCTGGGTTCTCGAGCCGATGCTTATGGCCGCAGGGGATGTAAGTAGATTCGTTTGTCCCCAGGAACAACTCCTGCTCGCCATTGACGATCTTGGCGGAGCCGCTGACCACGACCCAGTGCTCCGAACGATGATAGTGCATCTGCAGGCTCAACTGGCGACCGGGCTTCACCTCGATGCGTTTGATCTTGAAGCGCTCGCCTTCCTCCAGAACCGTATAGGAACCCCAGGGCCGGTGTACCGTGCTATGGACCAGATGAGCTTCATGTCCCGAAGCCTTGAGGCACTCGAAGAGCTTCTTAACGTCCTGAACGCGGTCGCGGGATGTGACAAGCAAAGCGTCCGGGGAATCCACGATCACCAGATCGCTTACGCCCACCGTGCCGATGACGCGCTTGTCGGAGCTCACATAGGTGCCGGTCGTGTCGACCATGTGCACATCGCCGTGTATCCTGTTCCCGCTTTCGTCGGGGGCGATCAAATCGGCCATTGCGTTCCAAGATCCGATGTCGCTCCAATCCATGTCGCAGGGAATCACGGCAAGTTTGTTAGTTTTCTCCATGACAGCGTGGTCGAGCGAGATCCGCGGCGCGGAACCGAAATGCTCAAGCGCGAGTTCGATTTTGGCAAAGCCTTGGCATTGACTGGCGCGGCCGTTCTCGTAGCTGTCGGCGACGGCCTGGAGCACCTCGGGACAATGCAAAACCATCTCGTCGAGCATGGTTTGCGCACTGAAGCAGAAGATGCCGGCGTTCCAGAAGAAGCGTTGAGACGCGACATAGGCTTTGGCTGTATCCAGATCCGGTTTTTCAACGAAACGGACGACGTTCTCACCATCTGCTTCGATGTAGCCGAATGCCGTGTCCGGTCTGGTTGGGGTGATGCCCAATGTGGCGATCCGCCCGAGCTTCGCATGTTCCATGGCCAGGCCCATGACGTCTAGAAACGCAGGCAGGTTGCTAATCAGGTGATCGGCCGGGAAAACGCACAGGATCGCGTCAGGGCCTTGCGTTACCCTCGCATGGATCGCGGCTGCAGCCACGGCGGCGGCCGTATCCCGAGCTTCGGGCTCGAGCAGAAAGGTGCGTGGCAGGACCACGGAATCCAGTTCGTCAAATTCGTCCTTGGTCAGGAAGAGGTGTTCCCCGGATGTCACAGCGACGAGTTCCACGACACCTTCTATCGAAGCGGCGCGCAGCACAGTGTGCTGAATGAGAGAATATCCATCCGCTACTTTGAGGAAAGGTTTGGGGTGCGATTGCCTTGAGGCGGGCCATAGCCGCGATCCGGCTCCGCCGCTGATGATCACGGGAATCACTTTCATAACTAACCTCGATTTCGTCTCTGGAGTGATCGCCCGCGTTCTTTCGAGCGTCAGCGTCACGATCGCCGTCGCTCTGGCTTGTCTGCGGCCCCCCGCGTAACAGCGAAGTTCTGGCGCGTTGCGGGCGGCGCCAGATGACGACCCTATCGGTAATGTACGACGCCTCCACTGGCGTCGATGAGAAATGCGCATTCAACTAAGCCTGTTGGTTGCCTCTGCCGAATTGCGCAGGTCGCGGGTCTTAACTGAGATCAGAGACTTGGCTGTCTTCTATCAAAGTCAAACGACTTGGCTCCTTCAGATCGAATTCAATTACCCGTGGTGCGAATAGACGTGCATATCGTGTAAAGGCGCTCGTCGGGGGAAACCGAATTACGGTATCGCAGCGCCCGAGAAGATACATCTCAACGAGGGCGGAAATTCCGCCGTCAATCCCGAGTGCTGCAGTGTGTAAGGGGCCACCTTGATTGGATCCGAAGTGCTTCGGGACAGTGAGCAGATCGGGAAACCTGGCCGACAGAAGATCCAGTATCCGCGCGCTGTCCGTGCATAAGAACAGCCGCACAGGCCTAGGGTGCGGTAACGCCTTAGCCTTCTCAATTGCAGCGCACACTTGCCGAACGGCGAGCTCCGGATCGGCCCAGTAGGGCGCATGCTCCATGATGTCTTCACCGTTGCCGTGCCGAACATGAATCCCGATGATGCTGTGCCCCTCAAAACATTCCTGATAAATGGCATCTATGCGGGCTTGAATTTCTGGCCGAGGCTTGACACTCTGGAACACCTGCCGCTCTGCTTCCTCATCGCACCGCCACATCAGACAAGCGTCACACACTACTGTGTTCGCTTCGACATCGTGTTCGGCCTGAAAGAGCTCGCCCAACTCATCGCGCTCTTGGAAAATCTGCTCATCTGGCCGGTAAAGGCACTCGATCGCCGGCCTGTTCCACCACTCTGGGAAGAATGGACCAGGGAAGGAAACGTCGTTGATCCGGTCGTCGGAAATAGCCGGCACCCCAGCGATGTCATTGATCGGCTGGAAGAACACCGGAAACGCATTTGTGAAGGGTTGGTCGAGGTAGCAGGCCCCCCGCCAGTCGATGGCTAGAGTTCGTCCCGACCGCTGCGCGTAGCGCCAAGCGGCCGCCAACGACCACAGACAATCACCGAACCCCGTACGCCTCCGAGAGACGACGAACCGGCGCTTTTCCAATCCACTAACATGCATTTTCGGAAATCTCGTTTCGGAGAGGAGGTTGCATCCGGTTTGGAATCCTTAGTCGACACTAGTAGACCCTGACGCCGGGCCCTTGGCAGAGGCCGGGCCACAGGGCAGAAGAGCTCACTCAGCACTGCCCACTAATCCCGTGACGCTCGCAAAGCTTGAAGCCGATGCCCTCGCTTAGGGTTGCCCTCGCTTCCGGTTCAGCCTTCTCTACTGGGCCTCCGCCGCATATGTAAAATCTATTGAGTGGATGCCGGCCATCCATGTGTTGGATGCCATGATGAAGGGGCTCGGCTGACGCGGGCCCGGTCAATAGAGCCGAAACAGCCGGAAACGCTACGACACTGCCTGCCGAAGCAAATCATTCCGTCGACGCCGTACGCCAAGGGTGCAAGGCTGCATACAGCAACCGGTACCGGGCGAGATGAGGTCGATGGCTCGACGCGCCTGGAACCAGCTGATCGACAGAATCCGCAGTCGGCTCCCAAAGTTCTGCACGACCTGTGCCGGATGCTGTGGTGACGCTCGCGGCCACGAACTTTGTCCTCGCCCCGAACGGAAGCTCGCGCTACGACTCCGGGCCGGCGATGCGCCCCCGCTGCTCGCTCAGACCATCCATTCTGTGGATGCACTTTATCCAAACAATCGATTTCACGGATCCAAACAATTCCCATTAGAAGACGCTGAAGCAAGAAAGAAAGGCGTCCTCACTCGCTGATAGAAGAGCAAATCAGCTGCAAGGTGCTGGGAGTACATGTCGCTCAGGGCGTGAGCTGAGCGGCACTCAGACCGCATGTACGAGTCCGACAGGTTAGCGGCGCGACTCTATTTTTGCTCGTGACTCTAAGCAGAGCAGGTGTGCTCGGCTGGCGGACAGTCAATGACGATCTTCGCGCCGCATCTGTCGAAGTGCTCCATGGGGCACGGGGCGGGCCGCACATTGTGTCGGCGTGGCGAGCCGGAGCCGAAACTTTAAACTTTAATTGAGCAGGAATAGAATGGGTGATAGCAGGAAAGTTGCTCTTATTACGGGCATAACTGGACAGGATGGTGCCTATCTTGCCCGTCTTCTTCTCAAAAAAGACTACATCGTTCATGGGATTAAGCGACGTTCCTCTTCCTTCAACACCGGTCGTATCGAAGACCTCTACCAAGACCCGCACGAATCCGATCCGCGCTTAATCTTGCATTACGGTGATCTCACTGATTCGACTAACCTCATCCGCGTGGTTCAGGAATCTCAGCCAGACGAAATTTACAACTTGGCTGCTCAGAGCCATGTCCAGGTGTCGTTCGAAACACCTGAGTACACAGCAAACGCGGACGGTATCGGTACATTGCGACTTCTTGAGGCGATTCGCCTCCTCGGTCTGACGGACAAGACCCGCTTCTATCAAGCCTCGACGTCAGAGCTATACGGCCTCGTGCAGTCCGTACCGCAGAACGAAACGACGCCCTTTTATCCGCGCAGCCCTTACGCCGCCGCCAAGCTCTACGCCTACTGGATGGTCGTCAATTATCGTGAGGGCTATGGTATGCACGCTTCCAACGGCATTCTTTTTAATCACGAAAGCCCCCTCCGTGGCGAAACTTTTGTGACGCGCAAGATCACCCGCGCTGCCGCTGCTATTTACCTGGGCAAGCAGGACAAGCTTTATCTCGGCAATCTCGATGCTCAACGCGATTGGGGCCATGCGCGTGAGTACGTGCGAGGTATGTGGATGATGATGCAGCAGGATCAACCGGATGATTACGTGCTGGCTACGGGCAAAACGACTCCTGTCCGCCAATTCGTCGAGTGGGCTTTCGAAGATGTCGGCGTCGAGATCGAATGGCGGGGCAAGGGTGTCGACGAAAAGGGCTATGATCTAGCGAGCGGCAGATGCCTAGTCCAAGTGGACCCACGCTACTTCCGCCCCACGGAAGTCGATCTTCTCCTGGGTGACGCTACCAAGGCGAAGGAGAAGCTCGGCTGGGTGCATGAGATATCCGTGCGCGACCTTGCTGCGGAAATGGTCCGCGAAGACCTGAAGGTCATGCAGACATCTGTAGTCATGAAGGAAGCGTAATGTATGATCTGAACGGAAAAACCGTGTGGGTCGCTGGCCACAAAGGTATGGTGGGCAGCGCTGTTGTACGCCGACTCGCGTCTGAAGACTGCAAAGTTGTGGCCGCCCCTCGCGGAGAGCTAGATCTCAAGCGACAGACCGAGGTTGAAAACTTCGTGGCAGTGATGAAACCGGACGCTATCATTATGGCGGCGGCAAAGGTAGGTGGTATTCTCGCGAACGCCACCTATCCGGTCGACTTTCTTTACGACAATCTGATGATCGAGGCCAATATCTTCGCGGCAGCCCACGAAAACAATGTCGACCGCGTCCTCTTCCTCGGCTCGTCTTGCATCTATCCGAAGATGGCACCACAGCCCATTCCTGAAAGCGCGCTTTTGACCGGGCCACTAGAGCGCACCAACGAATGCTACGCCGTCGCCAAGATCACCGGCATCAAAATGGCTCAAGCCTATCGCCAGCAATATGGCCGCGACTACATCTCCGCTATGCCGACGAATCTCTACGGGCCAGGCGACAATTATGACTTGCAGTCAAGCCACGTCATCCCAGCGCTGATCCGGAAAGCGCATGAAGCTAAGCTCATAAGTGATAAGCGAATCACCATCTGGGGCACGGGCACACCACGTCGGGAATTCATGCACGTCGACGACTGCGCCGACGCATTAGTCTTCCTTCTGAAGAACTACTCTGACCATGATCACGTCAATCTCGGCTGCGGACAGGACATCACGATCCTAGAGCTGACCAGAATGATCTGCCGTGTAGTCGGATTTACTGGGGAGATCGCGCATGATCACTCTAGACCTGACGGTACACCGCGAAAGCTGATGAGCGTCGACAAGCTGCGCACTTTGGGATGGGCAGCAAAGATCACTCTCATGGAAGGCATCGAGAGTGTCTATCATGCATTTCTGAACGGGAGCTACACCGAACGGCGATAGATAAGAGGATTTGCTGTACGCGCTTTCGGGACCCAGAGCTAATGTAGACTGAGACAATCACTCGATGGCGATAGCGCTCATGTGAGCCAGCCGCGAGGAGCCCTGCCGGGCCCGGACCCCATCCGCTCCAACTCGTCGCCGTGAAGGTCACGGTGCGCTGCCCACGCCGACGCCGACTGCGTCAATCCTCACAAGGGTAACCCTCGATAACCGAGCGCGTCTACGGTAACCGAATGTACTTCTTGTTCTCGTCCGAGGGATCTGTCGATGGGCATTCCGGACGAGCCAAAGTTTGAGCATGTTACCCTCAAAACCCGGTTAGCAACGTCGGATTTGGTATGAAATTCGGAACAAGTGGATTACGGGGCCTGGCGACAGAATTGGCAGGAGCCGCCTCTGCCCTATATGCAACGGCATTCGCGACATTCCTGCTGGAATCCGGCCTGGCCAGAATTGACGACGAGATACTCATAGGGCGCGACTTTCGCGCCTCGAGTCCGGCCATCGCCGCCGTCTGTGCGGCGGCACTGTCTGCGCTCGGCTTCATCGTAGTCGATTGCGGCGCCGTCCCCACCCCTGCCCTGGCACTGTATGCTCAGGCGCGTAAGAGTGGTTGTTTGATGATCACAGGCTCGCACATTCCGGCCGACCGTAATGGAATAAAATTCTATCGACCCGACGGTGAGATCGACAAGGGTGATGAGCGGGAGATAACGCGCATCGCCTTGCAGTTGGAGAAGCGCGGATACGTCCTTGAAGGTGCTGTTGCACGTCGGCAGCACCGGGAGGCCGAATGCAAGGCCTTTTTCATGGCGCGCAATCGAAAGCTTATGGAGATTAATGCTCTAAAGGGCTTAACGGTGGGCGTATATCAGCACAGCACAGTCGCGCGCGATCTCTTGGTTGACATTCTCTCATATCACTGTGCGACGGTCGTAACCCTGGGACGTTCGGAAGGTTTCATTCCTGTCGACACTGAAGCGGTCTCGGACGAGACTGCTCAACAGTTCAAGCTCTGGGCCAAAGAGCATCGGCTTGATGCGGTCGTCTCGGCAGATGGCGATGGTGACCGCCCACTGGTAGCTGACGACCACGGAGACCCCCTTCGCGGTGATTTGTTAGGCCTGATTACGGCGAACTTCCTGCAAGCGAAGGCAGTCGTCACGCCGGTCACATCAAACTCTGGTATCGAGACCGCAGGTTCTTTTAAAGTCGTGCGTACCAAGGTTGGATCGCCATTTGTTATTGCTGCCATGCTCGATTTGGTTGCGTCGGGTCACGAGCGCGTGGTTGGTTTCGAAGCAAACGGTGGTTTGTTGACCGGCACGGACTTTGACCCGAACGGAACTAAACTGCCAGCGCTACCTACACGCGACAGTTTTCTCCCCATCCTTGCGGCACTTTCCCTTGTTAATACAAGTGGGCAGCCACTGTCGGAGATTGGCAGTTCCTTTCAATTGCCAGCGGCGGTTGCGGATCGCTTGGAAAATTTTTCCGTCGAAAGCAGCACTCGCCTCATGACATACCTTCGTACAGCGGAAACTAACATCGCCGCCTTCGTCGGGTCGATTGGAGTGGTAAGCAAGGTTAGCGATGTTGACGGGCTTCGTATCACTCTCGCGGATAAGCGTGTCTTGCATTTGCGTCCATCCGGAAATGCCCCGGAAATGCGGTGCTACGTCGAAGCCGAAAATCGGGAGGACGCGGAGCTTTTGCTCCGGACTGGATTGGATCGAATTCGTAATTGGACGCAAGGCTAAATAAAAGCCGCCTCCCTGCGTATTCCAGGTGACCCTGGGGGTCGCACGAGCTACTCTAGCGCGATCAGAACGTCCACAGTGTCCCTGGCAGCTGTCCGCTTTGAAGCGAACCGGAACGCCCGTGGAAATGGCCGGGCGGTGGACGTGAGCCGATCCGTACCGGCCCGAAGCGTCCGGTAGCTCATGGTCAAGGCAGCGCCTTCCGGTAGCGAACAGCCGGTCCCGCACTCACCGCCTGTGCCGCATGTACGATGGCGTTGGTGTCCAGGCCGTGGTGACGGTAGAGGTCCGCAATAGTCCCCGTCTGGCCGAAATGCTCGACCCCGAGCGCCTTCACGCGATGCCCGTTAACCCCACCGAGCCACGCGAGCGTCGCCGGGTGGCCGTCGATCACGGTGACGATGCCGCAGTCACGCGATAGCGGCGCGAGCAGCCGCTCGATATGACTCAGGGCGCCAATCGCGCCACGCTGCCGGGCTCGTTCCGCCGCCTGCCAGCCCGCATTAAGCCGGTCCGCGGAGGTGATCGCGAGCAGCCCGACATCGCGCCGGTCCTCCGCCAGAAGACCCGTCGCGGCAATCGCCTCCGGCGCGACAACGCCTTGGTAAGCAATGACGACACTCGCGTTCGGCCCGGGCGGACGCAGCCAATAGGCGCCGTTGACGATGTCCCGCGCGAGCGCCGGTTTCATGTCGCGCAGCGGCTGCTCGAGCGGCCGGGTTGACAGGCGAAGATAGACCGATCCTCCGGTCTGATCACGCAGCCACGTCATCTCATCCGGATCCCCCTCGCCATTACGTTGCATGTAATCGAAGGCAAAGCGCATGATCACGGACAGTTCGTCGACGAAGGCCGGTTCGAAGGCGCAAAGCCCATCCTGCGCCATGCCGATCAATGGGGTTCCGATCGACTGGTGTGCCCCGCCCTCGGGCGCCAGCGTCACGCCCGAGGGCGTTGCGACCAGCATGAAGCGCGCATCCTGATAGCAGGCGTAGTTTAGCTGGTCGGCCGATCGGTAGATGAAGGGATCATAGACTGTCCCGATCGGCAGTAGGCGCACGCCATTAATCGAGTGCGAGAGACCGAGCGCCCCGAGCATGATCATCAGGTTCGACTCGGCGATCCCGAGCTCAAGGTGCTGCCCCTTCGGCCCAAATTCCCAGGTAAAGGTCGACGGAATGCGTTCGGCCTTGAAGGTGTCCGCCATGGTCTCCCGGGCGAAAAGGCCGCGCCGGTTAACCCAGCCACCGAGATTGGTCGAGACCGTCACATCGGGCGAGGTGGTGACAATGCGGTCGGCAAGCAGACTGCGCTCTCGTGCGATGTCGTTCAGGATCTGGCCGAAGCCCATCTGGGTCGAGAGCGGTTTGCCGGGCTGCCCCGGTGACGGAAGGGTTTCGGGCACCGGCACCGACGGCGCAGACAGCCTCCTACGGCCCTCACTGAAGAACGGCGCCCTTGCGAAGAAGGCGTCAAGTTCCGCTTCCGGCAAGTTGGCGGCCGCCCATTTGTCCCACTCCTCACCCCGCTTTACGCCCATCTGCAGGCGGTAGTCTTCCATCTGCGTGGGCGTCATCTGCCCCGCGTGGTTGTCCTTGTGTCCGGCAAGCGGCAGACCGTAGCCCTTGATGGTGTAACAGATGAAGCAGACGGGACGGTCATGCCTGGACGCCGCCTCGAAGGCTTCGAGGAGGCTCGGCATGTCATGCCCGCCAAGGTTCGTCATCAACGCCTGCAACTCGTCGTCTGAGCGGCGTTCTATCAGAGTGGTTACCCGCCCTTGGTCTCCGATCTCGTCGAGCAGCCGCTTGCGCCAGGCAGCACCCCCTTGGAAGGTCAGCGCCGAATAGAGCTGGTTCGGACAGCGCTCTATCCACTCGAGCAGCTTCTCGCCCCCCGGCTCGGCAAAGGCAGCCTCTTGCAGAGCGCCGTGGCGCAGGACCATCACGTCCCAGCCGAAGTTGCGAAAAATCTGCTCGAACCGCTGCCAGAGGCCCTCCCGGATCACGGCGTCGAGCGACTGGCGATTGTAGTCGACCACCCACCAGCAGTTCCTGAGCCCGTGCTTCCAGCCTTCGATCAGGGCCTCGTAGATGTTGCCCTCATCCATCTCGGCGTCGCCGATCAGGCTGACCATTCGGCCCTCGGAACGCTCCTTCATCCAGCCGTGACCCGAGACGTAGTCCTGCACCAGTGACGAGAACAGCGTCTGAGCAACGCCGAGACCCACCGACCCGGTCGAGAAGTCGACATCGTCGACATCCTTCGTCCGCGAAGGATAGCTCTGCGCGCCCTTGTAGCCGCGGAAGTTCATGAGCTTTTCGTGAGTCTGGTTGCCCGCCAGATACTGAAGTGCATGGAAGATCGGCGCCGCATGGGGTTTGACCGCCACCCGATCCTGCGGGCGTAGGACCGAACCGTAGAGCGCGGTCATGATGGTGCTCAGCGACGCGGACGAGGCCTGATGCCCCCCGACCTTGATCTCATCGCCCTCGCGGACGTGGTTGGCGTGGTGGATCGTCCAGGCTGCGAGCCAGGAGACGCAGCGCTCGATCTCGTTCAGATATTCCAGTTTCCTCGTCATTCAGTTTCCCGCAAATCAGCTGCCGGTCTCACAGGACCCCCGCCCAAATGGTCAAAGATCGAGTTTCAACAAACCTGTCGCGCGCGACACGCAGGGGATGAAGCGGTGGCCGCGTGCCTCCTTGGACAGGACGGCATCCCGATGGATCGGCTGTCCCGCCAGCATTGCGCATTCGCAGGTCCCGCACACCCCATTCTCACACGAGGCCATCAACGGCACACCGGCCCCGCGCAGGGCCGCGAGCGCCGTGGTCTGCGCCGAAACCTCGACCATCCTGCCCTCACCCAGTTCTATGACGAATGGTTCCGGTGGCGCGCCATCAAACTCGGGAGGCTGGAAAGTTTCGAAATGAACAGTACCCTCGGGCCAGTGTTCGGCCGCGCGCCCCACAACCGCCATGAAGCCAGGCGGCCCGCAATAGTAAACCTGAGCCTCGGCCGAACGGTTCGCCAGCAGCGCGGCGATGTCCTGCCGGGTCTGAGGCTCGTCGTCGAAATGAATCCGCACATTGCCGCCGGGAAGATCGCGCCCGATCGCCGCCAAGAGTGGCGTGAGCGCCCGGCTGCGGGTGAAATAGTGCAACTCAAAGGGCTTGGCCTGCCGGGTGAGCGCGCGCGCCATGGCCAGAATCGGGGTGATCCCGATTCCCCCTGCCAGCAGCAAAGTCGGCCCCTCGCCTGGCTTGAGCGCAAAATGGTTGCGTGGCGCGGAGACAGGCAGTGTGGAGCCGACGGCAATGGTTTCGTGGATCCACGCCGAGCCGCCACGGCCGTCATTCTCGCGCTTCACCGCGATGGTGTAGCGGCCCAGCTCGGTCGGGTCGCCGCAAAGTGAATACTGACGCACCTTCCCTTCAGGCAGATGGACGTCGACGTGAGAACCCGCTTCGAACGCCGGCAGCACAGGTTTGCGTGGGTGTTTCAGGTCGATGACCAGCACGTCGCCCGGCTCCTTGCGGACGGCGGTCACGGTCAGCTTCATGATAATACGCGGCGAGGCCATGGCGTTTCACTCGTCGATGGGCAAGATCAGATCACCAGGGCGGATCACGCCCCCGACGTCGATTGTGCAGTTCAGGCCGGAGCGGTTCAGAAGCCCCTCGTAGAGACCCGAAAGCCCGAGCAACTCCTCGATATACTTGCACGGCACATTCATCCGGGCGGCCCTGAGAATCGTTTCCCCGACCCGGAAGCGTTTGCCGACAAGATGGCTAAGCGGAACGCCTCGTGTCGTCAGATTGCGCCGGTGATCCTCGGGTGCGAGCTTGGCCTTGAAGCCCGGAATTCTGGGTTCGCCCTGCGCGATGGCGTCCAAGACTTCAGCTTCGATCAGCGTCACTTCGCGAACGTCAGGACGCGCGGAATAGGTCCCCGTCCCCAGGTAGTAGCGGTCTCCGACAATGCCTTGGCCGGCAATAAGCTGCGCCTGCGCCAGCTCCTCCATTTCATAGGAGGCAGCGGGCGCGATATGGACGTGAAGCAGCTTTCCTCGCCAGGTCATCATCGCTCTCGGAAACCGTCTCGTGGAACCTGCTGCAAAACTGGCCTGATCAACAGCGCCAGTTGCATGGCATTTTCCCGGTCCAGTTGGCTGTTTGGAAAGAAATACGGCGGGCCCTCGGACCGTTTTCAGCGCCAGCTTTCGGCGTCGCCCCGTCTCAGTTGTTCCGCGCCGGCATCGCGTCTTGCACCTGCTTGACAACCTCTCGCAGGACCTCAACGCCCTTCCCGATCTGCCGAATGCTCAAGGCGGCATAGCCCATGACAAGTCCGACGCGATCGGTGCGGCCTTGGTCCGATGGCCGTTCGTAGAGCGGCGAGATCAGGTGTAGCCCCAGGCCAGCGTCGCGGGCGGATTCGACCAAGGCCGTTTCCCGCGATCGTGGCAGGTCATTGAACCAAACCGCGACGTGCAGTCCCGCATCTGCTCCCTGGACAGTGATGCGATCCCCGAAGCTGTGCTGCAAGGCACCCAACAACGTTTCCCGACGCTCGCCGTTCAGCCTGCGCACACGGCGCACATGGCTTTCGTAGCCGCCGCTCTCGATCAACGATGCCAGCGCTTCCTGTTCAGCGACCGGCGAATGCCGGTCTGCGAATTGTTTGGCGGTTGCGAAGACCTCCTGCAATTCGGGCGGGACGACGAGGTAGCCGATGCGCAGCATCGGCGAGAGCGTTTTGGAGATCGTGCCGAGGTAGATGACAGCCCCGTGGTCCTCGAGACTGTGCAGCGGAGGGACCGGATTGATGTCGTAGCGATATTCGCTGTCGTAGTCGTCCTCGATCACATAGGCGTTGTTGTGCCGCGCCCATTTCAGAAGCTGATGGCGGCGCGCGATCGGCATGACGCCGCCAAGCGGAAACTGATGCGATGGCGTCACATACGCCAGTCGTGCTCCGATCCCCGCCAGCAACTTGGTCCTCATCCCGTCTTCGTCCACGATGACCGGGATGGGTGAGGCACCCGTACTGGCAAAGACCTGACGCGCCATCCTGTAGCACGGATCCTCGATGACGAAACGGTCGGCGGGATCGAGAAGCAGGCGCGCGCACAGATCAAGGCCCTGCTGCGAACCGTTCACAACTATGATCTGGTCGAGGTCGCAGCTCAGGGTCCGGGCGCGCCAGAGATAGCCCTGAAGCGCCTGGCGAAGCCGGCGCGAGCCGCGAGGATCGTCATAGGCAAGACGCAGCGGGCGCTGCCCCATCGCCTCGTTCATCGCGCGTTTCCAGACCAATGAAGGGAAATCCGACGGCGCGAGGTCGCCATAGCGGAACTCGACCTTCAGCCCAGTCGGCAGATAATCTGGCCAGGGTGACGTCGCGCGCAGCCGCTCGCCATATGCGGACAGGTGGATCGGGCCGACCCGTTGCGCGTGAGTGCGCCCCGTCCCATGGCCCATCAACGAAGACGCAACGCGAGGTCGTGCGCCTTGACGGACTTCGATGAAACCCTCCGCAGCCAGTTGCTCATAGGCGACCGTCACCGTGGTTCGCGAAACGCCGAGGTCATTTGCCAGGGCCCGGGAGGATGGCAACTGACTGCCGGTTTCGTAGACGCCGCCGAGGATTTGCTCGCGAAGGGCTTCGTATATCTGGCGTGCACCCATCGCGTGCGAGCGCGCTGCAGACCCGGCACTTGAAGACTGGACCATCTCTTTCATCGCCAACTGGATATTTCACATTGGCCAGGTTGCCGTCAATCTTTCGGAACCCCAAGAGAGATCGCAGAGGCCGAATGACCAGCTCCCATCAATCCGAAACCGATGCTCCCACGGGGTCGCTCAACCGCACCAGCCCCGGATTTGCCACCCGGGCGATCCATCATGGCTACGATCCGGCCGGCTTTTCCAATGCCGTCCAGCCGCCAGTGTTCCTGACGTCAACCTATGGGTTCGAAAGCGTGGCAGCAAACGATGCCGCCGCCGCCCTTGGTGGACGGCTCTATGCGCGCGAATACAATCCCACGACCGAGATCCTCGAGCAGCGGCTCGCGAATCTGGAAGGAGCCGAGGCGGGGCTGGTTGTTGCCTCGGGGATGGCGGCCTTCGGCACTCTGATCCTGTCGCTCCTGTCCCAGGGCGATGAACTCATCGTCCACAAGACGCTTTATGCGAACACGCTTGCCATGGTCGAACAGGCGGTCCCCCGCTTCGGCATCAAGGTCGTCGCGGTCGATCTGTCAGATCCCCAAAATCTCGATGCCGCGATCACCGAGCGGACGCGGCTGGTTTTCTTCGAGACGCCGGTGAATCCGCTGAGCCGCATCGTCGATATCTCTGCCATTGCCAAGCGCGCCCACGCGCGCGGTGTGAAGGTTGCCGTGGACAGCACCTTCGCCTCGCCCGCGCTCCAGCGACCGCTTGAGCACGGGGCGGACATCGTGCTCCATTCGCTGACCAAGTACATCAATGGTCATGGCGATGCGCTTGGCGGGGCGCTTCTCGGCGACGCCCAAACGCTCCGTACGCTGCATGAAACGGGCCTGCGCTACATCACCGGCGCAGCGCTCTCGCCCATGTCAGCTTTCCTGATCCTGCGCGGTCTGAAGACGCTGACGCTGCGTATGGAACGGCACAGCGCCACGGCCCTTGCGGTGGCTCGGGCGCTGGAAGCGCACCCGGCGGTGGCATTTGTGAGTTATCCGTTCCTCGACTCGCACCCTGATCAGGTGACGGCGCGAAAACAGATGTCCAACGGATCGGGCATGTTGGCCTTTGGCCTCCACGCTGGATACGAAGGAGCGCGCCGGATGATGGACCGGCTCAACCTGATCATTCGCGCCGTCAGCCTCGGCGATGCCGACAGCCTCATCTATCATCCAGCAAGCCTCACCCGTGCTCGGCAGCCGATCCGCAAGGATGCCCATTTGGCCGATGGAGTCGGCGAGGATCTCATGCGTCTCTCGGTGGGGCTTGAAGACGCTGATGACCTGATCGCCGATCTGCGGCGGGCTTTGGACGTCTTGTAATGACCTGGCGTGCGGCCATCTCTGCGCTCACACATAGATCTGGAGCCTTGCCAATGGCATTCCTGAGCGGTCTTTCCGCGTTCCCCATCACCCCGACCAATCGTGACGGCCGCGTCGATAGCGTTGCCCTGCGCAGGCTGATTGCTCGGCTTGGCATTGCTCAGGTCGATTCCATCGGTCTTCTCGGCAGCACCGGCACATACATCTATCTGTCGCGCGAGCAACGGCGGCGGGCGCTCTCCGAGACCTTGGACCAAACGGCGGGGCAAATGCCGGTCGTGGTGGGTGTGGGCGCGCTGCGCACCGATGAAGCCGTGGGGCTCGCGCAAGACGCCAAGGCCCTTGGAGCAGCTGCGGGTTTGCTTGCCGCCGCCTCCTACACCCCGCTTACTGATGACGAGGTGTTCGAACATTTCTCCACTGTGGCGCGCGAAAGTGGCCTGCCGATCGTCGTCTACGACAATCCAGGAACGACGCATTTCCATTTCAGTCCACCCCTTGTCAGCCGCCTGGCAAAGGTGGCTGGGATTGTCGCCATCAAGAATCCGACAGACAAAAGCGGCGCGATCAAGAACCACCTGACCGCCCAGAGGCGCACACTGCCGGAAGGGTTCTCGATTGGCTACAGCGGCGACTGGAACGCCGCCGAGGCCATGATCGCCGGGGCCGACACATGGTACAGCGTCCTCGCGGGCATCCTGCCCGAGGTCTGCATGACGATCGTCACAGCGGCGCAACAGGGGGATGCGGCCGAAGCGCGACGGATCAATGCCGCGCTGGTCCCGATCTGGAGCCTCTTCAAGGAGTTCTCGAGCCTTCGCGTCGTCTATGCACTCGCTGAATTGCTCGACATTTGTGCCGACCCCCCGCGTCCCATCCTGCCTCTGCCCCCAGCAGCGAAGCGCCAGATCGCCGCCGCGTTGAAAGGTTTGCCATCGGATGCCAGCCGGTGAACAGCAAACCTCGTTCGGCAAGTGAAAGGAAGTGTCATGTATTTACCCGCTCATTTCGAGAACTGATCGAAAACAACGCACTCGGCGTGCTGATAGCCATGGCTTGAGCGGTCTCGACGCCAATAACACCCCCCTTCGAACTCAACAATCGACTGCGGAGGTACAGACTGCGCAGGCACTCCGCCCATGCCGCACCGTTCCCCTTCAAACTAGGAATCGGTGGTTTATCCATTGGGATGGCATCGAGCCGGCGCTTTACTTTCCGGCCCGGTGCGCGCATTGAAGCCAGTGCCAATGCCGCCGGCGAACACCATACTTCCGTCCTCGACATTCGCCAGAGCACGCTTCCCGACCGCCGTAACTGTTGCCGGGTTCGCAGCCGATGACGATGAACTCACCACTCAGCACGCATTTTGTCTCACCCATTCTTAGCGCCGGCCGGATGGATATGGACTGACACGAAGCTTGGAGACGGTGCCCTCGAGGCCGAACTGGCAGACTTGCGCGAGAATGTCGCTGCCGCCGCTGATCTCGTCGCTCAGAACGATGCCGTTTGGCGGCGTTTCAGCAGGTTAACTAGCGCTTTGCGTCGATCAACGAGTGGCCGATCGCGAAGACCCGCGCCGTCGATCTTGAGCAGGTCGAAGCCGGCAAGCATGGTCCTGACGTCTCCCGCCGCGGCCAAGAGCCCGCTGAAGACTGGGAATGCGCGACAAGTCTTCTGGTCAACGACGAACGCCTCACCGTCTATTATAGCGTCCGAGGCGCCGAGCTCGGCCACCGCCCGGGACGATAGTCGGAAACCTGAGGGTCCAGTCGTGGAGGTTGCGGGTCGAGGTAGGCCCCCATCGATAGTCGTCCCATTTCATTTCGTGTAGCCAATCAGGGCCCTGCCGGACGCGGCCGACCAGCGGTCGATGTTCGCGACGACCCGAATGTCCAGTCTCGTGTAACCCAGCCTAAGCGGCCTGTCCGCCCAAAAAATGACATTCAGTTGCCTCCAGCCTTTCGACACGACCCACTTCACGATCTCGTAACTCGCCAAACTAGCGGCTTGTTGCTTGAGCTGCGCGTTCCTACGGTGTGGTCGCTAGGCCCAGCAACAAGAGCTCGGTTGCCAGGCGGGCGGAGGCTCAACGAGATAGCCAGCTCAGGACAAGGAGAGCAAGCAATGGTCGCTTTTACCCTCAATGGCGAGGCGCGAACACTCGACGTCGATCCAGAGATGCCGCTGCTCTGGGCGGTCCGTGACGTCATCGGACTCACGGGAACGAAATTCGGTTGCGGGCTTGCCCAGTGCGGCGCTTGCACGGTTCACGTTAACGGCATGCCGACGCGCTCGTGCCAGACCGCAGTCGGCGACATCGAAGGAGCCTCGATCACCACCATTGAGGGTGTGTCGGGCAAGATAGGCGAAACGGTCCAGGCCGTGTGGGCCGAGTTCGACGTACCTCAATGCGGCTATTGCCAGTCTGGCCAGATCATGTCGGCCGTGGCCCTGCTCACAGAAACGCCTAAGCCGTCGGACGATGATATTGATTCGGCGATGAGCGGCAATCTCTGCCGCTGCGCCACCTATCATCGCATCCGCGCGGCCATCCACGAGACCGCCAACCGGCTGGAGACTTGAGGCATGTCGCAGTTTCTTTCGAAGCATAACTCCGTGCGGCCCACGCGCCGCCGGTTCCTCGTCGGCGCGGGCGTCACCACCGCTGGCCTCGCCGTAGGCTACCGGCTAGTGCTGGCGGCGTCCGACATCGCACAAACGACTACTGCAAAGGTTCAGGCGAACCCCTTCCAGACCTATGTCGAGATCACAAAGGAGAACCGAATCATCATCTACTCCTCGCAGTTCGAGATGGGACAAGGCTCCTATTTCGGCATCGCCACCCTGGTTATGGAAGAGCTCGACGGCGACTGGGCGCAGGTGGACGTGGTCGGCGGATATGGCAATACCGCGCTCTACGGCAATCTCGCCTGGGGCGGGGCCGCACAGGCAACCGGTGGCTCCACGTCGATGAGTTCGTCGTGGGAACGCTACCGCAAGGCGGGTGCTGCCGCACGGGCCTTGCTGGTGGCGGCCGCGGCGCAGCGGTGGGATGTGCCAGCCGGCGAGATCAAAGTCGCTTCCGGGGTCGTGTCGCACGCCTCAGGGATGCAGGCGCGCTACGGTGACCTGGCTGAAGCCGCAGCGGGAATGCCGGTTCCCGACGACGTGCCGCTAAAGCCGCGCGACAAGTGGGCCCAGATCGGATCGGACAGCCTCAAGCGCTACGATTCCGCCGGCAAGACCAACGGCGCGCAGACCTACACGATCGACCTCATGATGGAGGGACTCCAGACGGCCGTTATGATCCATCCGCCGAAGTTCGGCGCCGAGATCGAGAGCTTCGACGCAACCAAGGCGAAGGCACTCGACGGCATTGTCGATGTCGTCCAGACGCCGCGAGGCATTGCCGTGGTTGGCAGGGACACCTGGACGGCGCTCAAGGGCCGCGAACTCGTGGAGGTGACCTGGAACGAGGAGAAGGCCGAAGGGCGCGGCACGGCCGAGATCATGGCCGAATACAACAAGGCAGCAGACGATCTGGGCGCGGCCACCGCGCGCGACGACGGTAACACTCCCGCAGCGTTCGCCAGTGCTGAGAAAATCATCGAGGGGCACTACGAATTCCCCTATCTTGTCCATGCTTCGATCGAGCCACTCAACGCGGCCGCCCGAATCAACGAAGACGGCACCATCGACGTCTGGGGCGGACACCAGATGCCCGACCTTTATCAGGCGGCTGCCGCTCAGGTAGGCGGCACCACGCCGGACAAGGTGAGGCTGCACGTGATGAAGACCGGCGGCAGTTTCGGCCGCCGCGCGGTCTTTGATGCAGATGTCATTATCGAAGCTGTTTCCACAGCGCGTGCACTGGGACGCGGCAAGCCAGTGAGGGTGCAGTGGACCCGCGAGAATGACATGCGGGGTGGGCGGTACCGGCCGGCCTATGTGCATGCAGTCAAGGCGGGGCTCGACAAGAAAGGCAATGTCGTCGCTCTCCATGACCACATCGTGGGCCAATCGGTCTTGGGCGGTTCGACCTCTGCGGCGATGATCAAGAACGGCATCGATCCAACCTCCGTAGAGGGCGCCACCAACCTGCCCTATGCGATCCCGAACCTGAAGGTCGAGCTGACCACCACGGACGTGAACATCCCGGTGCTGTGGTGGCGTTCGGTAGGCTCCACCCACACCGCTTACGCGGTGGAAACCCTGATCGATGAGCTCGCCGCCGCTGCGAACCGTGATCCGGTCGACTTCCGCTTGTCAATGCTCGGTCACCATCCACGGAATGCCGCCGTGCTTAAAGTGGCTGCTGAGAAGGCAGGCTGGGACAAGCCTCTGCCGGAAGGCCGTTTCCGCGGCGTGGCCCTGCATGAAAGCCTCTCGACCTATGTCGCCGATGTGGTGGAGATCACCCTCAACGATGAAAATGGTTTCAAGGTCGACCGCGTCGTCTGCGCGGTAGATTGCGGCACCGCGATAAATCCTGACCAGATTCGCGCTCAGATGGAGGGCGGTATCGGCTTCGGGCTAGGCGCGATCCTCCAGGAGGAGCTGACCCTGAATGGCGGTGTCGTAGACCAAGAGAACTACGATACCTATACACCGCTCAGGATCGAGCAGATGCCGCGAGTCGAGGTGCACATTGTGCCGTCCGAGGAGCCGCCCACGGGAGTTGGTGAGCCAGGTGTGCCGCCTATCGGCCCGGCCGTCGCCAACGCGCTACGGGCGGCGACGGGCAAGACTATCCGCAAGCTGCCGATTATAAAGAACATGTCAGGAATGACACCATGAAACAGCCGCGATGAAGATCGCGCCGTTTTCGAAACGCCTCCTGACAGGCGCTCATCTCCATGGGTCAAATTCCGGCGGCTGCCCGCTCCAATATCCGGTTTGGAGACGGCACCCCGTGTTCTGAACGACCACAGACGGGCCTTGGCGCCGGTTCCACTGAAGAACCGCTTTCGAGACGCAAATGCGTCCACTCCATGAAGAGCACAACCGTATAGCACCAGGAAGGCTAGCTACCTCCATCGCTTCGGAGACCCAGGCCCTCAGAAAACCGAACCTCCCGAGCTCAGAGGCGCTCGTGATCACAATCGCGCTGGTGCGTGGATCATTGTTCAAGGGTTTGCCGATAGGCAGGCGAGATGGCCGATCGACATGATCTTCGCCCGATGCTCTACAAACACAATGCCAGCCGCTGTCACGGAGTCGCGAAGACGAAGGCAATGTGGGTCGACGCCGATACTCATCGTTTTGGTTGACAGAGCGCTTGGAATGCCATGCGCTTCACATCGGAGTAGCCATCCGGGAAGCCTGAAGCGCTTTGAAAACGCATGTGCTGCGGCTGTTATTCATAGCGTGGATGACTTTGATCAAAACAATCGATTTCATCACCCTTCCGGAATCGTGCATGGACAAAAAAGAGCCTCACGCACCAATCACACGCTGCTCTATCGCGTGACGAAAGCTGCCTTAGGAATAATCCAAAGGAGAAAATCTTCCATGCGCCCTGACGTGCAGTGGAGGTCGTGCCGAGAAAGTGAGTTGCAACTGGCCGACAATGTCGGGCGGTGCGACCATGGTCGCTTCGGAGAATGAAATCGGGCCAGTTCACGGGGGCGGTACTGTTATTCGTCGACGGCCGCCCTTCCCAAGAACAGGCAACATCGCAAGTTGGTTCTGCCGATGAAAACGACATTGCCGGATACATGTCAGCAGCCGCTCAGGATTGGATGATCCAGCCAAGCTCTCGGCGTGATGGCACCGTAGGTGTCACAGTCGAAGCATCTCATTGATCGTTTATGAGGCTTTCTTCGATGCCGCTGATGCCTGACGGGCGGTCGCAGCTGCAGGCGACAACACGGCCTATTTAGTTGGAACAGTCGAGGTAAGCCAATTTGGCTTCCCGTTACTATTTGGAGAAAGAAATGCTGTGTCTAGGAATCAGCGGCGGACTTGACCAAGTCCATGAAAACCGATTCGAGCGTCCGAACGCCTTTATGCACGATGGCGCCGCGGTGCTCGTCCGAGACGGAAAGGTGATAGCCGCCGTAGAAGAGGAACGCCTCAATCGAATCAAGCACTCGAACAAGCTGCCAAGTGGTTCGATTCAATACTGTCTTTCGACGGCCGGGGTTCAGCTCAGCGACATTGATCGTGTCGCGGTCTACGCCAGCGAGCCCTACGCCAACGCCATGCTTGAAGGTATGTCCGCTTCCCAACCAGACATTCTCTCCATTCCGTTGGATGCTAAAATGTTGGTGCAGAACCTGTTAGCGCGTGAGTTCGGCACTAAGTTGGACAGTTCACGTATTTCATTCGTAGGTCATCATCAGGCGCACGCCGTGAGCGCCTTTGCAATGTCGGGCTTCGAACAAAGTCTCATTCTAGCGATTGATGGCTGTGGTGATTTCCTGTCGGGCCTTGTGGCGGTAGGGTCTGGCACAGAAATTACGCAAATCGAGGCTTTCCCGGAGGACAATTCTCTGGGGCTGTTTTATCTCGAGACGATCCGCTGTCTCGGCTACGGCTTGTTCGACGAGTATAAGGTAATGGGACTCGCGCCCTATGGCGACCCCGCTCCCTATCGCGAGCTCTTCGAGCAGTTCTACGAGCTCTCCGCCAACGGTGGCTACCGTGTTCACCTCGACCGCATCGGTCCGGCGTTGCTCCGCAACATCGAGATCAGGCGAAAGGGAATGCCTTTCACCCAGCAGCATCGAGATGTGAGTGCGTCACTGCAGGAAGCGCTTGAGCGGATCGTGTTCCACATTCTCCGGCACCACCGTGAGGCCACCGGCATGAAGCGGCTGTGTCTGGCGGGAGGGGTAGCCCACAACTGCACGATGAACGGCAAGCTGCTGTATTCAGGGCTTTTCGAAGACATCTTCGTGCAACCCGCGTCTCACGACGCTGGCTGCGCATTGGGAGCTGCGCTGATAGTCTCTAACGAGATGGGCCGCCCCGCGCCGCGTGAGCGACTGCAGGAGGTCTATTGGGGTCCTGATCTCGGGAGCGACCGCGCCGTGGAACAGGAACTGAATGCATGGGCCGGACATCTCGAGGTTGAACGCTCTTATGACGTAGCGATCAGTGCAGCCGACTGGATCGCCAACGGCGCCGTGATCGGCTGGGTGCAGGGTCGTTCGGAGTTTGGGCCACGTGCGCTGGGCAACCGCAGCATTCTTGCCGACCCTCGGCCCGCTGCGAACAAGGACCGGATCAATGCCATGGTCAAGAAGCGCGAAGGCTACAGGCCTTTCGCACCATCTGTGCTGGAAGAGGATGCGAGCGAATTTTTCGACCTCCCGGACGGTAAGCACGAATTTCCATTCATGAATTTCGTCGTTCGCGTGCGTGACTCAAAGCGCGCCTTGTTGGGTGCCATTACGCACGTCGACGGTACGGCTCGGCTGCAAACAGTATCGCGCGATGCCAACCCCGCTTACTGGGAGGTCATCAATGCGTTCAAGAAGCGGACAGGCACTCCAATTCTGCTCAATACGTCCTTTAACAACAATGCTGAACCGATCGTGGATACGGTTGCAGACGCGATTGCCACATTTTTGACGACAGAGCTGGATGGACTTGTGGTCGGGCCCTTCCTGGTTAAAAAACGGGCTGCAACGCTGCAGGATTGGACTGCGCTTGCGATTTCATTGCCTCCCTCAGTCTCCCTCCATCAAACCCGTGCTTACACAGCGCGAGATCATCAGGAGACTGTCTGTGAGATTATTCCGAACCACTCCAGCATTGACAGTGTGCGAATTTCAAACGACTTGTTTAATCTACTGATGCGGATCGAGGGCGAAGCCGTGTTGCGAGATCACCTCAATATGATTGAGCCGGATCAGGCCAGGCATGCAGCTCTAATGGAGGGCCTGCGAAGACTGTGGGAGCAGCGCCTGGTTCGGTTGCATCCCTCACAAGCTGGTCGGATGGATCATGCGTCCGATCAAACGCTGGGCCAGCCCAATAGACAATCAGCCTGATAGAGATGCACCTCAAGCTCGGCCAATCAAGGGTTTTTGTCGACCCCGCCTGCGAGCTCCCGCTGTGATTACGGGGTCGTCGCCTAGCGGCGGCGCCCACCACCATCTCCATCAGTCGCTTCGGCGACAAAGCCAATCATGTCCCGTAAGAGAAGTGCTTTCGGGCAAGGTCTGCAGGTTCAAGGAGTTCGTTGAAGGCGCCGCCAGCTGGAGCTGCGTCGAGCGCATCATCGCGCATGGTCGAACTCGGCGCCCAAGGGAAATCGCCCAATTCGACACGCGTGCGTTTGCGCCTCATTCAAAACCGCTGCGCGGGTGGTCGAGGTGAAATCGGAAGTCCGTCTGTGCCAGCCGACGACGTTCCCGCAGCGCATCCTGCACATCGCCCTCGATCGCATTCCTCAACTCGCGACATACGACGGGGCGCAGGCGCCGGAAACGAACCCGCCCACCGCAACCTGCAAACTCCCGCCTGTCCTCACGACGGAGCAATCCTGTCGCCTGACCAGGCGCGTGGAAAAGCATCACAAGGGTGACCACAGCGTCGCTTCAGGCCGTCAAACGCTATTGCCGTGCGTCAAGGCGGACTAGGTGACCCGTCGGGAAGCCGGCACCAGCGGCTTTGTCGGGACAAGACACATGCTATTGGGATTTGACCGCCGCAGCCGCGAGCATCGCTTCTCCCATCGCAATGGCCCCTTGGGCACGCAGCATTTCGCCAGGGTTCTGAATGTCGCGCAACTCTTTGTTCTGGCTGAGTTTTGATTTTCCAACCAGGCCGGTGATCTCGATCTCCAAGGCGACGATTGCCCTGACCATCGTGTCGATGAAGTCCTTCGGCGCGTCGCCCATCTTCCATGGGACCGGCTGCGAGGCTTCTTGCATGTGAGTGAGCTTCGCCACGTTGCGGCGCACATACCGCTCATCATCCCGGACAGTGATGCGTCCGTGGGCATGGACGACGAGATAGTTCCAGGTCGGCACCTGCTTGTGGAATTCATGCTTGCTCGGATACCAGTTCGGCGAGATGTAAGCGTCGGCCTCACGGAAGATTACGAGAACCTCATCGCCATTGGCGACTTCCTCCCAGACTGGGTTCTTGCGAGCGACATGGCAATTGAGAACGCCCTTGTCTCCCTTCGAGCGGTCAAGCTCGAAAGGGAGGTGGTTCGCGTCCAGCGTGCCTTTGCTTTGGGTGACGAGGATACCCAGCGGGTGTCTCTCGATAAGGTCAAACAGGGCGTTCTGATCAGGGACGGCAAAATGAGGCGGAACGTACAACGGTTTATCTCCTGTCGCGAATGTGCGGTTGTTAGTAATCGGCGGGGCCTTACGGAACGTGCCCCTGAATCTTCGCTGCCGTCGACGAGTGCCCCGGATTTCGGTGTCCACCACGCTCAAGCACCGCCATCGTGAAGTGGGCGGGCACATCAGATGCCGCCGCATATGAGTGAGGTTGGTCAGTGACAAGCCGTGCACTCTCGCCTTCGCTTAAAATTTCCACGTGGGTACCTACCACAACGCTCAGGGCACCCTGTCTGACCGAGATCAGCTCGCGCGTATCCGGACTATGAGCTTCCGCGGAAAACACATCGCCCGGCATCATGACCCAGCTCCACAGTTCGAACATCGTGCGTCCCGAGGTCGACGAATGCAGTTGCGCAGAGCTTCCCTTGGCGCTCGTCCAAAGCCTCCTGGTCTCTGTCCGCTCGATGGGAAGGCGCACCGTGGAAGGGTGCTCGTTCAACAAATCGGCCACCGAGAGCGAAAACGCCGCCGCCAGCCGACACAGTATGCCGATACTGGGGTTCGCCCTACCCTGCTCCAGCGCGACCACGGTTCCCTTCGATAGGCCACTTAGTTTAGCCAGGCGATCCAGGGTCAGGCTTCGGTCACGCCTCAAGTCTCGGATCCGGGCTGCTATCGCTTGCCCAAGCGCTTGCTCGGCATCAAACGCTTCCGTAACATTGGTCATTATATTGACTTGGGTCCTCGGCTCACGTATTGCGGTCAGTATAATGACCGGCACGAAATTGCAACTGCCCGTTAGGAAGGAATAACCGATGCGTTTTGAGACGAAGGCGATCCACTGCGGCCGAGGTGTCGACGCGTCCACGGGGGCCGTATCCATGCCGCTGCACACCAGCACGACGTTCGAACGAGGCGCCAACGGGTCATTTCCGTCCGGCTTCGAATACACAAGGGATGGAAATCCGACACGCAATGCGTTCGAGGCGGCCATGGCGACGCTTGAGGGAGGGGGAGACGGCATTGCCTTCGCTTCGGGCATGGCCGCAATCGCTGCAGTTTTCGAGAGCCATCCGTCGGCGGGTCGGATCGTTCTGCCGGATGACATGTATTTCGGCATTCGTTCGCTGATCGAAGAGACCGACATTGGGTCTCGCTTCGACTTTGCCCCCGTCGACATGCGCGATTTGGACGCTTTGCGCGCCGCGGTGACATCGAAGCGGACTGGCCTCGTCTGGGTCGAGACGCCGTCAAACCCGATGATCCGCGTTGTCGACATTGCGGCCATCTGCGCAATCGCGCACGAGGCAGACGCCTTGGCGGTGGTGGACAATACGTGGGCCACCCCAGTGCTTCAACTGCCACTCGAAATCGGGGCAGACGCGGTGATGCACTCGGCGACAAAGTACATTGGCGGCCACTCGGATTTGATGGCCGGTGTCGTCATTGTCCCAAACGCGTCACCCCTCGGTCGCCCATTGCGGATGGTCCAGAAACACAAGGGCAGCGTCGCAGCGCCCTTCGACTGTTGGCTGGCGTTGCGGGGCCTGCAGACATTGCCGGTCCGCATGCGCGCCCATTGCGAAGGCGCCCAGAAAGTGGCCGAGGCCCTGGCGTCTCATCGGCGCGTCGAAAAAGTGCTCTTTCCTGGTTTGCAAACTGATCCGGGACACGATCTTGCTACGCGGCAAATGAGCCATTACGGAGCGATGCTATCCTTTATCGTCGAGGGCGGAGCCGATGCTGCAATGGCCGTGGCCGGCCGCCTGAAGATTGTTGTCCGGGCGACAAGCCTTGGCGGGACGCATTCTCTGATAGAGCATCGCGCATCCGTTGAAGGTGCGAAGTCCAAAGCGCCAGGCGGATTGCTGCGAATTTCTGTAGGGCTTGAACATCCTCAGGACATTATAGATGACCTGATGCAGGCCCTCGGCGAAACCTGCAAAGCGGGAGTCCAATGACGGGTGCAAGAACTCTGGCGCCGCTTTACGTGACGGCTGGCGCAGCCGACGATCGGCAGAACAATGTTCCTGCTGAGTAGAACGCACGTCCTCTGGTGAACCGCTACCGCCGTGTCGCATTGTCTCGGGCGTGGTGGTCGCCTGGGTGATGAACGTCTTCGGGTTTCCGGACGATGGCCACGCGCTCGACCGGATAGCGGAAATACCCAGATTTGCCGTTGACCTACTGCTGCTCGACCTCGTCGGAGATCGCGGTCAACAGATGGGATGGATGTGCTGGCACTACGGCAGTTTGACAAGCCGGCCATCGGGGCGCTAGCACCGTCCAAAGCCAAGAGTCGCAGGGCAGAACTGACCGCACCCAGCGGGCTGCGGGACCCATCAGCTACGGCCAGGTTGGTACCTCAAGGCGCATCAGCACCATGGATGTCACATTGTCCTTGTTGCGAGCCGGAACTTCGTTGTGACGAGTCTGTGCACAGAGCGCACCGCTGTAAGCAAATGAGCGGACGAACGACACCCACTGGAGGAGAGAAGTGATGCGGCGTCAAGATCCTCCGCGCTTTGCGGCAAACACACTGATCCCTCTTCACAACCCGGTCTTTCGTTCTATCTGGACAGCCACGCAGATATCCAGCCTTGGCTGGCTGGTGCAGAGCGTGGCTATAAGCTGGCTCATGGCGACGATTTCAGCCTCCGATCTAATGGTTGCGCTCGTACAGGCTGCATCGACACTGCCCGCGTTCTTCTTGTCGATCCTTGCTGGAGCCATTGCAGACAGCTTCAGCCGCCGCGGCGTGATGCTTGCCGGACACTGCCTTATCGCACTGGCATCCACGGCGCTGGCACTCGCTGTGGGACTGGGCTTTGTTAGTCCATGGCTGATCCTGGGACTGAGTTTCTTGGCCGGATGCGGCTTTGCCTTGAACGATCCAGCATGGCACGCGTCGGTAGGCGATATCCTGGAAAAGCGCGACATACCCGCCGCAGTGACGCTGATGTCGGTGGGCTACAACGTGGTTCGGAGCATAGGACCGGCGCTGGGCGGTGTAATCTTAGCTTTGCTAGGCCCCCTTTCGGCTTTCGCCCTCGCTGCGCTGAGTGACCTGGTCCCGTTGAGCGCTGTTCTGCGCTCAAAGTGGCAAGTTCGCTTTTCGCCTCTTCCGCGCGAGCGGATGACTACGGCCATTCATGATGGCATGCGATTCACGGCAATATCCTCAGAGATCAGAGTGGCGATTGTGCGTGCAACCCTATTCGGGCTGTCAAGCATCTCGATCCTTGCTCTGCTCCCCCTCCTGGTTCGCGACCAGCTGGCGGGAGGGCCAATTGTTTACGGGGTGCTATTGGCTGGCTTCGGCACAGGCGCCTTCATAGCCGGCATTGGCAGCAGCTACTTGAGACGCATTACGTCCCAGAACCGATTGATCACGCTCGCATCCGTTGCTTGCGCAACGTGTTGCCTTTTGATGGCCCTCACATCGTCGGTGGCTGTGGCGGCGATCGCGCTTGCAATCGGTGGCGCTGGCTGGGTTGTCACCTGGACCGGAACCGACGTGTGTGTGCAGTTGGCAAGCCCAAGGTGGGCCGTTGGTCGGACCCTGTCCATCTATTACGCCCTGACCTACGGCGGCATGGCAGCGGGCAGCTGGATCTGGGGTGCTGTCGCGCAGTACTATTCGCTGACGTGGGCTTTGGAAGGTGCTGCAGCGGCACTGTTGCTGGTCGCGGCTGTGGGAAAGCTATTGCCAGTGCGGCTATGGGAGGAATCGGATCAAGCGGCCGTCGACTTCAGGCCACCAGAACTGGCCCTCCCTTTGAAGCCCAGGAGCGGTCCGATCATGATCAAGGTGGAGTACTCGATACCCGAGGAGAGTATCGATGAATTTCTGAGCTGCATGCGCGAAAGACGGCGCGTTCAGAGCCGCGCCGGTGCGCGGGACTGGACCCTCCAGCGCGACCTTCAGAAGNGCATGCGCGAAAGACGGCGCGTTCAGAGCCGCGCCGGTGCGCGGGACTGGACCCTCCAGCGCGACCTTCAGAAGTCGACGCTTTGGACCGAGACATTCCGCACGCCGACATGGACGGACTATCTTCGTCTAAACCATCGGCTAACGGTGAATGACAGGGAGGTAGGCGAGCGCCTTGCCGCTCTGCACATGGGTGATTCTCCGCCTCGCATCTCACTTTCAATCGAGCGGTCGACAAGCCCCGCCCCCGGCAGCCAAGTCCAGCCTGTGCCTTTTGTATCGCGCCCGTGAGAAAACCAAGACTTGTCTGGGCTTGGACACGGAACGAGCTACTCCTTAATTTGTCGAGCCTGCCCGGATTGCAAATCGTTCCGGCCGGTTAGGCGAGCATGAGGATTCGCGCGGCAATTATGTCAATCACGGGTCCCATGTTCAGCCCGCCCCCCTCTGCCGCCAGATCGGCTTGAGCACGGTTTCAGGTCGCCTGTCCTTTGCATAGCGGCGGGCAACGAATAGCAAGGGGGCGGAGGGTATCCCCGTCTGCGAAGCGGGCGGAGGAGGAATCCGCAAGGCGGGTTGCTGGGGAGAGGGGCCGCGCGCCTCTTTCCGCCTCACTTAGAAAACATGCGGCCAAGCACGTTCATGTCGGCCGTGGGCGGCCGCAACAATTGCCTACAAGGCGCAAGCGTCGTCACATATTAAGCGTAGCCGCGCGACAACCATCCGTGGTCACGCGCAATCCTGCGAATTGTCAAGCGGAGACAACGATCGCGGCACCAAGCAAAGTGGCGAACCCGATTCTGCTCGGGAGATCCCAAAGCTCTCCGAACCCTATTAGATCCATGAAGCGAAACACGGCGCCCTGAAGCAGGTAAAGCAGCAGTGTGCTCTGACCAAGCTCCACCGCAACAAAGCGAGCTACGCGAGTTGAATGGCCAACTCTCCAGCATAGGAACATAAGCTGCATTGTGACTGCAGAAGTTGCTACGGAGCCAATGAACATCAGCAACACTTGTCTCGCCGACTCTCCATCGTAGATCGAAACGAGATTGTTGTAGACGTAAGTCTCCCTTCCCCAAACAAGAAAGCACACTCACGGCGTGCCGAGCAGCTTGGCCAAGGAGCCGCACTGGGGCCTCCGGAGTGAGTGTTATCGCTCAAGCAGCCACGTCGGCGCGGCCTAAAATCTTCGATGAGCGCGTCAGGAGAGCGTCGATCTCCACATTTCTTCCAGGAGATCGTCCCCACATCATCATGGCCACGGCTCTAACGGGCTGGCCCTCCCTTTCCCGTTTTTTGTCTCGATGCTCGGTTGCGCCGCCCGCCGGGGCAAGGCAAAAAAATCGTCGAGGCTGAGCCCCCACTGCGGCTTCGGCGAAATATTCATCCACGGGTTCGCATCACCGCGGGCAGCGGGCGAGTTCGTCGATAGGAGTGCGGATGGAAGTAGGCGATGCACATCGTCACCAGCGGCTCAGATTGTGTGAGGTCCACGGCTCGCTGGTTTCCGCCGACGGCGGCGCGGACGGCATCGGTATGCGCAGAGCGGGTCCGTCGGCTTGGCGTCAGTTTCGGGGCAAGGGGCTATTGCTGGTCGCGCGGCGCTGAGTTGGGCGGAAGGATCGACGGCGCAGCCCGGGGCTCCCGCGCGACGAGCAGGTTCTTTTCCCGGTCTGACCTGGCCTCGACTCCAGATGTCGCGATGACCGACGTGACCGGCGCGATTGAACGGGTCTCATGCCCAAAGCTGCCTCGGTGCCCAGTAGCGGCACCGCATGACCCACCCGGCGCTGCTCGAAGTAAACCGCGGCCAGCCAACATCCGAAGGTGCGCCAGACCCGATGTCGCGGCGGCCTGATGGCTCCGGCGCCGTGCGCGGCAGAAAGCTGCCGATCTCGTCTGGCATGGTCGCTGACCGCATCGTCACCCGGGCCATCGCAGCGACTTTTCTCCGTTACAAAGTCCCCGCGGGACGGACTGCCAGGGCCAACAGCACCCGCAGGGGCGACCGCCGCGTCTGCCGGTCCTGCGAGTAGAATAAGATCGGGAAGTGCGGCTTCATCCTCGATGCCAGAGCTCGCTTCGCCGTACCGCGGCCGCCATAGCCCCTTGCGCTATCACGAGTCAGCCCACCTTTCTATTGGCAGCCATCGGGAGCCGATCCGCAACCACAGGGCGGCACCTGTCGGCCCGGCTTCCGTGTCAACGCAGAACATGATGCATATTCCCAGCGCTTTTTGACAGAGCGAACTACAAAATGCAGAACACTGACTCTCCGCCAAATGAATGCTGCGAGCAAGCAGCAGGCGGAGGAACTCCGTCTGGGCTGAGTACCTGTTTCAACGTGGACAAATAAATTGTAGCCAGTTCACGAAACGCCAGGCCCGCTCCTCTGCCGTCCGATCGTCCAGGAAATCCCCTCGGCGCGCACCACGCCAGACACCTCCTTGCCGATATGATGCTCAAGCACCGGCCGCCAGGGCACCAGCGTGAACTCGCGCGATTTCTCGATGACAGCGTATTTTCCGGCGGCGAGCTCGACGCAGCGGCGCAGCGTACCGTCTATTCGATTGCCATGCTGCGCTTCAGAATACGAGTGCCCGAGTTCGTCCGAGAGCTGACTGGCAACACGGTTCAGCTCTCGTTGGCGCAGCATTGAAAGCATGTTGGCGCGATAGATGACCCGATCCTGCGCATCATGGGCAAGACCTTGCGCGATCAGCCACTGCTGTCGGCGGGCCTGGACCTGACGTACTTCTCGACCGAAGCCAGAGTCGCGCAAGGACTCAGGGTGGGCTGATACCAGCTCCTGGTCGATCCAGGTGGCGCCGTCAAAGCCTACTTGGCTCTCCAGCGGCATTGATGAGAGCTTGTCGACGACAACAGGCTGGGCCCTCGCTCGTTGACGCTCGTAATCCGCGACGCGGTTGAGATGGTCGGGCGCGACTGTCCATGTGCCGTCCGGCTCGCGCTCGACGCCACCGGTCGCACGGCGGATCGCCTCCAGTCGCCGCACGTGCGTTTCGGCAAAGCGTTCGGTGGCCGAGGGGTCATGCTTGAGATGGATATCGATGCTGTAGCGCCCGTCGTTGACCGTGGCGATGCCGGCAATTGTGCGGTCGACTTTTCTTGGCCCGGTGTCCCTCGGCCTGATCCGCACTATGCAGCCTTCTGGTGTCGGTTGGGTGGCCTCGCCTTTGCCGATATCAAAATAGTGGCTTTTGCCGTCCACGCCGTCGACGACGAGGTAATGGCGGTCAGTGATTTCGTCGGCCAGCCCGCGCCCGACGACACGTCCGACCACGGTTTGGGCCGACCCGTCGGATCGATCGTGGATAAGATAGTCGGCGGCACTGCGGACGAGCCCCTTGCCGGTCAGCTCGCGATGGATGGTCTTGACAATGTCGCCGCGCTCGCCGATGCGGCGTAGCGTGGCTTCGAGATCATCCTCCAGGCGCCAGCGACCCGAAGGCATCTCCTCGGCGAGGCCCATCCGCTCGAGCTTGCGCAGGCGGCCCTGGTGCAGCGTCTGGCGAAAGGTGTCTCGGCTGGCTGGTGAGACATGCCCCTCGTCGCGCATGCGCATCAGCTGCCGGTCGATGCTGGTGAAGCGTTCCTGCTCCATCTCCTGGCGCAAGCGCTGCTCGATCTCGCGGTCGGTGCGCGGGCCAAGGTCGAGGCTAACCAGTTCGGCTGCGCGCTCGCGCAGGCCAGAGGAGATGTAGTCCCGCGCGATGACGAGGTTTTCGCCGTGATCGTCCCTGCCGCGCACGATGATGTGGGTGTGAGGATGGCCGGTGTTGAAATGGTCGATGGCCACCCAGTCTAGCCTGGTGCCGAGGTCTTCTTCCATTTGCGCCATGAGGCGCCGGGTGAGCAGCTTCAGGTCATCATACTCGATACCGTCTTCAGGGCCGACGATGAAGCGGAACTGATGACGGTCACCGTTCGCGCGATCGAGAAAGGCCCTGCCGTCCGCGTGGTCTTTGTCGGCAGCGTAGAGCTCGCCACGCTCGCCTTCCCGGGTGACGCCGTCGCGCTGGAGGTAGCGGAGGTGCGCACGAGCTCCGTCGACTCCCTTGCCGGCCAGCTTGACGATGCGTGCCTTGACGACTGCGCGCCGCTGCCGAAACGCCGCGTGGCGGTCGCGTGCTCTAAGAACGGCGGCAGCAGCCCCGCCGCGCCCCACCCGGCTTCCGATGAAGCGGCTGCCGCGTCCGCTCCTGCCGCCTGCTCGGTTGACCGCGGCCTGGACCTGGCCAGCGTAGCGTTTGCCCGCCTTCGAGCCGCGCGAGCCAATTTTGCCGAGCCTCGGCGTGAATTCGTCATCCTGCATGCGGCCTCCGATGAACCAGCAGCAAAATCAGAGGCTTGCGGCGCCAGACCCTCCTGGACCCGCAGGCAGCCTCCTGGGAAAACGATGTGCAGACAAACACTTCGCCGCCTCAGGAGGCGATGCCTTTATCTTGCCTTCCGCGGACCTGCCTCCCTGCCCCCCGCCCGAACCGCGGTAGCCGCTGCCCTCACCTGCGATCCGGCCGGCCTGACCTTGCTCGCTCCGATCCGAGCGGCACCAGGAGGTGGCCATTCGGGCCGGTCACGGAAACACCGTTTCGGAGGAAAAACAGCGACTGCCCGGAAGGGATTCCCGGCGCGCTTTTGGAACGGGATTTGTCGGTGAGCGCGTCCATATCGGCGGCCGAAATGCCCGCCGCCTTGACCTCTTCCAGATACGAAACCGTCTCGCTGGGCAGTGGCCGCCCACGCTGCAAATGCTGTTCGTAGCGCTCCGGCCCGGCGTTATAGGCTGCAAACAGGCCTGGAAATCCGAAGCGGTCAAACATGGCGCGCAGATAGGCAGTGCCTGCCAGAATGTTGTCGCGAGGGTCGTGCGGGGCGGCTCCCAGGCCAAGCTCTGCGCGCAACTCCTCGTAGGTGCCCGGCATCACCTGCATCAGGCCAATGGCACCGGCGGTCGACGTGACCGGCCGTCCATTGAGCCTTGTCTGCCCCCGGCTTTCGGCATCCATGACGGCATAAATCCAAGTCTGTGGAATGCTGAAACGCCGGCTTGCTTCGGCTACGAAGGGCTGCCATCTTGCAAGCTGCGGACTATGGGAGATGACGACCGGCTTCGTGTTGGTCGCCGCGGAACAGGAGCATGGTGCGAGAGACACCATGCCCAGCATCAGGAGGGTCACTCGGTCCATAGCGGCACGAGCCTCCCGATGATATTTTCGGTCGGCACCGGCCCGAAATAGCGGCTGTCGAACGAGCGATTTTTGTCGCTGCCGAGTAGGAAAACCTCGGCAGCGGCGAGCTTTCGGCAGGCATTCCACCAAGGCAGCGGACGGTGCTGCGTGTCGGTTGCAAGCCGGCGCGCGACAATCTCGCCGCCGATGATGATGGCGTCGCCGAAGGCGCAGACATGCTCGCCAGCCAGCGCGGCAAGGTGCTTGACCAGCGGCACGTTGCTGGGCAGATAGAAGCGTTCGGCGGCCAGATCGACGACCGGTTTTGGCGGGCGGACGAGTACGAGATCACCAAGAGCCGGCGATCCGGACGCGACGCGATAGAGGCCGACCGGCGCACTCGCAGAGGCGTTCCAGACCAGCCAGTGCGATGGTTTGCCGAAGGCGGCGAAGCCGATCAGGGCAAGGCCCATCGTGGCCATGGCGATCGTCTTGCGCGCCCGAATGCGCCGCAGATGGCTGCCGATCAGATGGATGGTGGGACGCCGGCTCATGAGCGGCCTCCCTCGCCGGCCGAGCCGGAATCGTGCCCGCCGTCCTCGGGCCCGGTCTCCTGCGCGTGCCCCTTCGACCAATCGTCGAGTTCGTCGATGTGATAGCGGACATAGCGGCCGTGCTTGCGGAATTGCGGGCCGCCGCCTTTGAGGCGCATCTTCTCCAGCGTGCGCTGGGACAGCCCGATATAGAAGGCCGCCTGCGCGGTATTGAGAAACGGACTGCCCTTCTTGGCGCGGGCTGCGCGTTCGTTTTCGTCGTCCATGATGATCCTCGTTTCGCTACGGACAAGCCAAGGCGAGGATCGGCGAGCGAGATCGTTTTGGGGACGGGCGAAGAGTGGGGGGCGAGTTTTCGCCGCCCCCTTCGGCGGCCTCACGGTTCCTGAGAGAGGACCCCGCGCCGGTGGCGGCGCGGGGCTTTCCGGATCGGCCGGTTAGTCGACCGGGTTCCAGATGATGGCGTAAGTGTCGTCGTCATCCTGGCCGGCGGCGCGGCCGAGATTGGCGTAGAGCTTGCGGGGGCCAAACTCGGGGGCGGCAATCGACAGGCTCACATAGTCCTTGCCGGAGGTCTCGCCGGTGCGGATCCAGCCCGCACCCACTTCGACCCCTTGCGTCAGCACCCGGAAGTCGGGATGGGTGTCGGCGCTCTTTGCCTGATTGGGCACGATATCGATGTCGGCGCGGACGCTGAGCGTCTTGAGCTGGCCCTTGTAGCCGCCGTTTTCCTGTTTGGTGACGTATCCGATCGCGGTCATTTCCAGTCTCCTCTTGGTCTTCGCAAGGGACCATTCCCCTGCGATGGCGGACCGTGATGGGCGCGTCCGGACCGCCGGAACCGGGACGGCCGCAGCGATAGCGGAGGACCCGCGCGGGCAGCTTTTTTGAAGCGAAGCGGCGCGAGGAAGCCGCCGCAGGCGGCGGGGAAAAAAGCTGCCGGCGAGGGTTTCGGGCGGGCCTGATCCGCCCATAGGTCGACAAGCCAGCCGCAGGGAATGGTCCCCGAGACACAATGGAGACAGGTGGCGCGATCGGTGACACAAGAAGCCGGCCGCAATGCAGAGCGCCGGCTGCGCGGGCTCTGTCGGCAACCGGATCGGACAATTGGCCCCATGGGCCTTTGGCGCCTCAGCAAGCAACCCGGCGCGGTGCGGGGCTGCCGAAATGGGGCGAACTGGCGTCGGAATTTCTCGCGCGCGGCACTGGCTCGACAAGACGCCCAATCGGCAGCCGGCGTGGCCCGTAGCGGCGCGCGCGACCTGAGCGGCGGTAATCGAGAGAACCGCCGCTCGGGCCCTGATCGACTATTCGCGCACGAACAGCGGCTGCACTTGTGTCCACTGATCGGCGGTGCGGAGCCGCTGCGGCTGGTGTAGCTTTCGGCCGGGAATTTCATCCAGCGCGGCAGCCAGGTCTCGACCCAGGGGCGGCCATTCTCGCCCGCCAGGAATTCGCGGATGATGTTCTTTTGCGTCTTGACCTTCTCGGCGACATTGCCGTCCGCGACCAGCTTGCCGCCGACGTCGGCCAGCATCGAATTGGCGATTTCCTTGTCGCGCAAGAGGTCGAAGAAGGCATCATCCGGTTGCCACCATATGCCAATGTCGACGTTCAGGTGGTTGCCGAGCGCCTCGACGACGGCGCTGCCGGCTGCAAGCGTCTCGGCCATGACAAGGGTGAGAACGCGCATGACATCGTCGTCGCAGAGCGCCAAGAGGCGCGCGAACACGCCGGCGATAGCAACGGCGTCGCCATTGCCGCCGGCGACCAAGCTATCCTCATCCGGTGATCCGAGCAGGGCCAATACCTCGCGCCGCTTTTTGCCGAATGCGGCTTCAGCCTTGCAGCCGGCAAGGCTGGCAGTCACCGTCTCGTTGGCTGCGCGCTGCGGCTCAGGCCGCACCTGCCACAGGCCCGAACCGGTGATGGCGTGCGCCACCACGAGGCGCAGCGCCACGGCGGGATGGTCGATCATGGCCGCGCGCACGGCGGCATGGCGATGCAGATCGATATAGTTGTGCATCGGGCCGGTGACTTCGGGGCGCGGCAGCTTGGCGGCTGTTTCTTCTTGCTCGCCGCCCTCGCGGGCGCGGCGGGCTTCCTTGCGTGACAGCCAGCCCTCGTGACACTCGACCTCGCCGCGATGCGAGACAGTGATGATGATCTTGCCGCCCTCTTCTTCGGGGTCTTCTCGTGGTCCCATGCGTGGAAATACTGGCCCGGTTCCAGCGCACAACCTCGCTCCAGCCCTCGTTGAGATAGGTGTCGCGTTTGGTGGCAATCGCTTCGTTCTGCTTTTGCCAGAACAGGTCGGCATCGGCGAAATAGCTGTCCTCGCCGAACAGGTCCGAGGTGATCAGGCCGGGATACTCCTCGATGGCAAACAGTGCCACCTTGGTGGAAATCGACTGGCCGCCGAACAGCCATTGCTTCAATTGATAGCCACGCGGCGCGTATTGATCGGGATCGGCACAGAGTGCCAGCCAGTCCTTCTGCTGCGCCTTGGAAGACATGGTGAGATGGCGCACCGGCTCGGTGTCGATCTCCTCGCGCCGATAGGCTTCGCGGATTTTGGGCAAGAGGTCGCCAAGCGCCAGAATGCGTTTGACCTTGAGATCAGTGATGCCGAAGGTCACAGCGATGTCGAGAACGGTGCGGCCTTGCCTGACAAGCCGCGAAACGTCTCCCATTGCCATACTTCGTCAGGATCGAGGCGGGCGAGGTTTTCGATCAGGAAGCTTCGAGCGCATCGGCGTCGTCACCGTCCTCCATGATGGCGCAGGGCAAGGGATCGCCTTCACCGCGCTCGCCGGCAAGCGATTTCGCGGCGAAATAGCGCCGCCTGCCGGGTTGTCCCCGCCGCGGAGGCCGAAGGCCGACGCGGCGGGACGGTTTTTGCGCCTATCGGCGCTGCTGTTCCGCCGTGTCGGGCGGAAGCTCGGAATGGGGCTTTGATAGGGCGTCTGCTGCCTGCCGCAGCAGTCGCTCGGCCTCGGTGACGTGGCCGCAAAATGCGGGCGGCTTCGGCATGGACGGAGATCGGAAAGCGCGCCTGGAAATGCAGGTCGCGCTCTATGCCGAGGCCAAGCGGCCCTTTTACGGATGCAAGCTCGGCCAGACTGACGCTGCCAAGTTCGGGGAAGCCGAAGCCGAGATCGCAAAGACCGAACAGCGTGTCGCCATCGGCGTCGAGTTCGCTCAGAAGCGAGGTCGCGGCACCTGTCGGATCAAACAGTTTCACAACGGGAAAATGGTCGATGTCGGCGCCGGCGGCGCCATGGGCGAGCAGTCGTGCGCGCAGTGGATTGGTGATCAGGATCATGGAAAGACTCCTTGTCAGAACGGGTCGCGTTGACTTCTTGCGTCCGGCGGGAGAAAGGTTCACCGGACCTTCCTCTGATCCGCCTCCCCATTAGAGACCGACCTCGAGCAGCTTTGCGCCGCGCGCGGACACATCGGCGCGTCCATCAGGAGGGTTTGCCCGCGTGGTGATCGGCTGGACGCCGGGAATGAGCGTCTGCTCCTTTGCGGCGTCGGCTCGGTCGCGGTCAGTTGAGGATCGCGCATCGTCATGCCGCAATCCCTTCTTGCGCCTCGCCTTCCGCATCGGCCGGAAGGCCAAACAGGAAATCAGCGGCCTTTGAAGCTAGGCTGGCGGCACGGAATATAGCGCGGTTGTCCTCGCGCAGCACCTTCAGCCATGAGCCGATGTAATCGGCGTGACGCACGGTCGGCTCGATGCCGAGATTGCTGCAGACGAAGGCGGCAGTGATTTCGGCGACCAATTCTTCACGCGCGTAGGGCTTGGAGCCGAACGAGCCGGAGAGGTCGCGAGCAAGCCGCGTCGGGTGGCCGGTCCAGTGGCCTAGCTCGTGAAAGCAGGTCCGGTAATAGTCGATCTGCTGATGGAACGCTGGCTGCGGCGGCACCTGAATGTGGTCGCTGCACGGCATGTAGAAAGCGCGATCGCCGCCGACCCTGAAATCCGCACCGCTGGCGAGAATGAGCGTCTCGGCCTGCGGCACGATCTCGCACTGTGGCAGCGGCTCGGCAGGGGCATGGAGGTGTTCCGGAAGATTGTCGCATTGCGCGACATTGAAGACGGTAAAGCGCTTCAGAAAAGGCACGGCCTGTGGTGCATCGCCCTCGTGGCGTGCGCGCTCCTTCTCGTTCTTTGGGACAAAGCGGTCGGCATGCACGATCGTCGTGCCGCGCTCGCCCTTCCTGACATTGCCGCCCAGGGCAAGCGCCTGCCGGAAGGTCAGCCAATTCTGGCTGGGATAGCTGCGCTCGATGACGGCGCCCCACAGGATGAGGATATTGATGCCGGAATAGGTGCGCCCCGTGGACGCATTCCTCGGCAGGCCGAGGCCTGCTTTTGCGCTGCCCCATGGCTTGACCCATGGCACGGTGCCGCGCTCCAGCTCGGCAATGATGCGGTCGGTGATCTCCTGATAGAGGCTTGCGCCTGGGCGCCTGCCCTTGCCTGCGCCAGCCTCTCCGCTGGTGGTACGCTTGCTGTTTGCACGCATGTGTTATCCTCCGCTCGCCAATCGCCGCGCCTTTCCCCGGAAGCGGGGTGGGCGGCGAGTCGCGACCGGAAAGGCCCGCCGTGGTAGGCGGACCGCATCCGAAGGACCGGAACGAAGAGGAGGACCCTGAGCGGCACGCGAAGGGTTGCGGGCTGCCGCGGCGGGTCTAGAAGGGAGTGTCGCCCGCCCCGCGCCACCGGGAAAGGCCAACAGACAAACCGCGCCGCCCGCAAGGGCGGCGGCCGTCACAGCCCGAAGGGCTGCCCACGCCAAGGGGCGAAGCCGAATGGCCGAGACCGCCTGAGCTTGCCGAAGAAAAGCGGGCTCGGTTCACGAGCACCTGGTGCGCGTCGTCAGGCGCGCGGGCGCCCGCCAAGTTTTTTCGCACATGGTCAGGCGCCGCAGTTACGTCGAGAACCAAAAGGCATCGGCGCCGTGCGCGCGGCTTCCTCCGAAAACCAGCGCTCGCCTTTCAACAAATTGAGGCGTTGTCCCACTCAATATTCCTGTCCGTGATCATGATGGATGCGGCGCGCCCGCTAGGACCGGAGGCTGGAGAGAATCTCGCACGGATCAGCGTCAAGGGCCGCAGTTATGTCGAGAAACTCGATGACATCGAGACGCCGCTCTGCGCCCTCGTACTTGGCCACGAAGGATTGGGGACGACCAAGCTTGTCAGCCAGCTGCTTCTGGGTCAGGCCTTTGGCCTTGCGCAGCAAAACCAGCCGGGCCAGGAACCGCTGGTGGCGGGGCGATCGAAGGGATTTGGGCATGGAGGCGAACCGGTCGGGTAAAGACCGGATCAGCGACTAATCCCGGTTTCGGATTATCCCATTTTGGGATATACTGCCTGCGCTCACAGGCGAGGTTCGCAGGCATGAATGGACCAATGGGAACAGATGAGACTCGAAGCTCAAGTTTGAGCGATGAAGTCCCCTGGTCGGAGAACCTCACGAGCTACGACAGGGAGCATTTCACGATCTACCTGCGGATCCTGGATGCCTGCGCCGAGAATGCCAGCGAAAAGGAGATGGCCGAGCGCATCCTCGGCATCGACCCGTCCATTGACCCGGTCCGCGCTCGCAAAGCTCTTCGCAGCCATATCGACCGTGCGAACTGGATGGTGACGACCGGCTACAAGGAACTGTTCGCCGGCTGATGCACAGCGCCCAATGCCACGTGTTTCGAGTGGGCAAGTCTCTGTAGCCAAATTCGGCAGCGCACGGCCGCGACAGCGGGCGCTGCGGGAGCGGTCACAACTGGTTCGCGTACTGTTTGACTGCCATTTCCAGTGCTTGCATCAAAGGCACAGCCTTGGAGAAGAGGAAGCCTTGAGCGGTTCGGCAACCAAGCTTGTGCAGGGTTTGCCGATCCGCCTCTGTTTCGACGCCCTCGGCCATGACCTCGATCCCGAGCATGTCACCGAGTTCGATGACGGATTTGACAAGCAGTCGGTCCTCTCGGGACTTGGCCAAGCCGCGAATGAAGCCTTGGTCTATTTTCACCTTGCGTATCCGACGGTCCTTGAGAGAAGCCAAGGTAGAAAAGCCGGTGCCGAAGTCGTCGAGCGCGATGGAAATACCGGCATGCGAAAGCCGTCCGAGCTTTTCATCCACTCTGTCCGGATCCACCGGCGATTCTTCGGTAATCTCGATTTCGAACATCGTCGCAGGCAGGCCTCTTGCGGCCAGACCATCCAGAACCATGTCGTCGATATCGCCGGCTTCCAGTTCGCGCGGGGAAACATTCATCGCCACACGAATGTTACGACAGTCAGCTTTCACCAAGCCGTCGATAAAAGCACAACAGTCGGCGAATACGGTTTGCGTCAGCAGCTGAAGCATTCCGGTTTCGCGTGCGGCTGTGATGATTTCGGGTGGAGAGATGGCACCATGTGTCGGATGGGACCATCTCAGCAAGGCTTCAAAACTGACCACGGCCTCGGTGTCGAGTTTCACGATCGGCTGGAACCAAGGTTGCAATCTTCCCGTCTTTATCGCCGAATGAAGGTCCCGTTCGATGGACTGGCGGCGTTGGAGTTCCCGGTCGAGTTCGGCATCGAACAGGCAAAATTCGTTCCTGCCATGGCGCTTGGCCGTATAAAGGGCGATATCGGCCCGCAACAGCATTTCAGTCAGGCTCGACGTCTGCGCCAAGTATATCCCTATCGATGCCCCGACGCGCACGGACGCGACCCCGATATAGGGGCGAGCAATTTTGGCTATGATATTGGAGGCGAGATCACTGGCAGAAAGCGAAGCTCTCGTTGAGGGAAAAACCAGCACGAATTCATCGCCGCCGATACGAGCTAGCGTTGAGCCTTCCGGTGCTTCCTGCTCTATGCGGCGGGCGATCATGACAAGCAGTTCATCACCGGTCCTGTGACCGTAGGTGTCGTTGACAGATTTAAAGCCGTCCAGATCAATCAGCATTGCCACGAAGGGGCCATCCGCGGTCTTGAACCGACCGATGGCGTGTTCAAGGCCCCGCCTGTTGAGAAGGGCGGTCAAATGGTCCTCCCTGGAGTTGCGCTCCATTTCCGACGCAAGTCGCTCTGCCTCATGTCTCAGGCGGCTTGCTTCGCGGAAGCGCGCCTGCCCAACAAACGAAGCTCGGACCAAGCCGCCCATGAAGAGCAGAACGGTGAAAGCCAGAATGTAGCGTTCAAAATTGCCTTTCGCCAAAAGGCACGCCACCGTGATGAGGAGTGGAGGTGTGATGAAGCTGGTCGCCGCCGCGGCATACGAACTGCCATATGTAACCGCACCAGCTGAAATGCCCGCCAGTATGACCAGATGCATCGGTGCTTGAGGTGTTGTGTATCCAACAGTCAGCACGGCCGGGAAGGACCAGGCAAACCCTGCCAGAAGGGCAAGGACGCCCAACATGCGAAGGCGCGGCAAAACGCCAAGCGAATCCTGATGGCGCCCCGTTTCCTTTAGCTGAAAACGGGCGAGTGCAAGCCGGGCGGCATTTAGCGCATTGACGACCAGGAACCAGCTTGCAGCGGCAAAGCCGCCGCCAGAAAGGGCCTGCACCCCGCAAATCAGGCCTGACAGGATCGCGCTTATCGGCATCGACACGAAGAGCCCGGCCCTCAGGTCAGCAAGCTGATCCTGACGGATTTTGGCCTCCAGCGATTCTTCTTTCTTTAGGGGTGCCATGAATGGACCAGCTTGCTTCCGTCATTGTTCGCGAGGACCAAACCTATGCAAGCCCACTGAAGGACGGGTTAACTACCCAGCGAGGGTAACCGGTGCGCTCACCATACTTCGGGTCACACCTTTGGCTTAGCATTGCCGAATCATCAAGGTTTCGCCCGCGCGCGTGCCTTGATCCGAATCATGCCATGATCGGCAACGTCACCAGGAAGCAGCCTTGCCCGCGACGCTGCGAGCCAGCAAGACAAAGAAGCCGCGCCGAGACAGCGCTCCAGAGCGGTAGCGCTCTGTGCGATTCACCGCCTGAGCATGGCCGAAATGCCATGGCGGACAAAGGGAAGATGTTGGGCAAAGCGGAGCCCAGCATGTCTTGCAAGCCGTGCCGCCGGGTGCTCGCTTGAGTAAAGACCGACAAGCATGTTGGTGGCATGATAGAGCGGCGCCGCCGACAGCCGCAGCCGGCTTTCATATCTGCCGAGCATGTCGGGATCGGCAATGTCGCGGCGTGCGCGACATGCTGTCAGTATTTTATGAGCGAGTTGCTTCTGGCCGCTGAGGCCGATGTTGAAGCCATGCGCGGTCACCGGGTGCATGCCGATGGCAGCGTCTCCTATAAGTGCCGCACTCGGTGCCGAGAACTTGTGCGCCCAGGTCGTGACCAGCGGATAGGCATGGCGGGTGCTTGCCAGGGTCAACTGCCCGAGGCGTCCTCGACACCGGTTCATCAATTCCATGAGGAACAATTCGTCATCGAGAACAGACAGTCTATCGGCCTCGATTGAGCGCAAAGTCAGAAGCAGCGACGACACGCCTTCCATGAGCGGCAACATCGCTATGGTCTGATGGTGGTCGAACCATTCGACCGCGATCTGGCGATGGAAGCGCTCGTGCCTCACTCGGCAAATCAGCATGGAGTGGCCAAGCGGATGGATGTTGGCGCCAATGCCGAGCAGGTCGCGCATCGCGGACAAACGCGAATCCGCTGCTACGAGCAGCCGAGCGGCCAATTGCCTGCCATCAGAAAGCGTTATGACCGCCTCGTCGTCGCTGGTTGTTGCATTCACGACCGAGTTGCCGCACAGCAGCCGGGCATGATCCTGGAAGTAGACAATTTTGAACAGGGCATCGCGGATCCGACAATTTGGGACCAGAAATCCGAGTGGTTCCCCAGATCCGCTGCGAGTATCGAAGCACAGGGCGAAAGGGCTCGATCCGTTGAGCACGCGCGCGCCATGAAGCGGTGATTTGTCAGATGCGGGCATGGCGTCCCAGGCGCCGAGCTCGCGAAGGATTCTCACCGAAGCGTGCGTCAGCGCGATCTCGCGACCGTCGAAAGCCGGATTCGCCAGGCTGTCGAGCGACTGCCGTTCAACCACTGCCACCTTGAGTCGGCTCAGGGCGAGCGATGCTGCGAAGGCAAGTCCGACCGGCCCAGCTCCGACGACAATGATGTCGAATGTGTCGACAGAGCCGGCCATCAGCGTGCCGCCATAGCGGCTATCTGCGATACGAAGCGCTTTTGAAGCATCGCAATCACCCACGGTTTGCCGCTCATCTCCCCATCGTCGATAGACATGCGTTCTCCGTTGGAAGCCTGGTCAATGAAACCACGCCGACGAAGAGATAACGCTGATCTGGATCAACCAGGCTCGATAACCAGGCAACGGCGGGTTCACGGTCGAGTGGTCGATTGCCGTGAAAACGTTTGCATGTCTAGGCATTCTGAATGGTCGGCTTCCCAATCGCGTGCCCCTACTGGCCAAAGGTTCGGCAACGTATTGTGGCTGATCCGTTCTTCGCACGCGCGCCGATATCATCATGACGAGGCAATCCAGCAAAGACTCGGTCGACTGACGACCAGCATCCGCACAGTCGTTGGGCGCCGCCAACCGGTTCAGCCTCGCGGCTCTTCCCGATCGATAAGGATCCGCTGGGCGGAGCCGTCGAGATCTTCGTATTGGCCGCTCTTCAGATCCACAGGAAGCGCCGGTCCAAGCCCCACCAAAACAGGCAGCGGCCATCGCATTCCGTCAGGACGGGCATCTTGCTGCCGACAGCTTACTCTCCGCCCATGACGGGCGCTAGACGCCGAAGGAACTCGCCGACGGCCTCATGTCCAAGTGATGTGGGAAGGGAGCAGAACCAAAGGGACTCTGCTCCGCGTCCCCGCCTTTTCCGCAGCTATGAAACCTTCACCGAACGGATCCGTACTGAGGAGGAGGCCGTCCTTGACTTGCCCGACGCCGGCAACCTTCTCAGCCGCAACGATCGCCGCCTTCCGCTGACGCTCGTCGACAATCGCCCCCTTCAGTTCGACAAGGCCGTCGCTGACCCTCACATCGATCAAGTCACCACCGCTCCAGGTTTGTGACTGCAGTTCGGCAAGGATAGCCTTGCGGATCAGGTCGTCTTCGGGTGGCGTGGTTCCCCGTTTCGGCATGGCGCGGATCAGGACAAGCAGCAAATCAGTTCGCGTGATGATGCCGATGACCCTGTCCCGATCGACAATCGGAAGATTGTTGATGCGATGTTGCATCATCAGGTCGACAATATCTGCAATCGAGGCGCCAGGAGGCGCCGAGATGACGGGTGTGGTCATCACCTGATGGATGATCCGTCCGTTCGAGCGCGCATAGTCATTGGCGACTGTGCCCGGGCCAAGATCAAACTCCAGCCAGCGCGGACGCACACGCTGGGTCCCAAGTTCTTCTCGGCGCAAGAAGTCGCTTTTGCTTACAATTCCAACGAGGGCACCTCGCTGTCGGTTACCGGGAGGCAGCTGGCTTTGTTGGAANCGTCGCGGTCGATTAGAATGCGCTCCGCAGCGCCATCGAGATCATCGTACTGGCCGCTTCTCAACGCCCACAGGAAGCCGGACAGGCCGAGTGCGCCAAGGAACAACGCCACCGGAATGAGATAGGCGAGCGTTGTCATGAGGATCGGGCCAAGGTGCCGGCCCGCGCGGGCCTGTCCTGCCGCGCAGTTTCGGACGACGCACCCGTTGCGAAGCCTTGCAGACGCATTGCGTTTCCAATCACAAGCAATGACGAGGCAGACATCGCGACCGCCGCGATCAGAGGCGTAACATGACCCAGAATGGCGATCGGCACGGCGACAGCATTGTAGACGATGGCGATCGCGATGTTCTGGCGGATCAGGTTTCCCGCGNAGAATGGCGATCGGCACGGCGACAGCATTGTAGACGATGGCGATCGCGATGTTCTGGCGGATCAGGTTTCCCGCGTTGCGCGACACGTCCAGCGCCAGCGGGATCGCCAAAAGGCTTTCGCGCAGAAAAACGAAGTCGGCTGCATTGCGGCCAATGTCGGCCGCCGTGGCGGGTGCGATCGAGACATCCGCGGCGCTCAGCGCCGGTGTGTCGTTGAGCCCGTCGCCAACCATCAGAACCTTGTGCCCGTCTCTCGCCAGACTCTCGATGCGTTCAACCTTGCCGGACGGGAGCAGGCAGGGAACGAAGTCATCGACACCGAGCACGTCCGCAATCTCGGCGCAGGCTTTCGCGGTATCGCCCGACAGCATTTCCACGCACATACCAGCGTTGCGCAGTTGATCGATCGCTGCCCTGGTGTCGAGGCGTAGCGCATCTTCGAAAACGAAGGACGCGACAATCATGCCGTTTTTCGTCAGCACTGTTCCGCCATAGCCATGTTTGCCTTCGCCGCCGGTTCGCGCCTTCCAGCCAGCCCATCCGCGTCGACCCAGCCGCCAGGTGATACCGGCGGCGGTGGCTTCGATCCCGAAACCCGGGTGCTCGGTCACCGCATCGAATTTGTGCTGGCTGCTGCTGACGGCAAAGCCGGCAATGGCCTTTGAATATGGATGACGCGAATGCGCGGCCAAGTCGGCAGCGATTGCCAGCATGGCGGGATCGATCGACGACGTGTTGACGAGCCTGGGCTGGCCAAGCGTGAGCGTGCCGGTCTTGTCGAACACGGCTGTATCGATCGCTGCCAGGCGCTCCATGGCCGAGCCGTCCTTCACCATGATGCCGTTCTCGAACAGGCGCCGCGCGGCGACCACCTGAACGATTGGGACGGCGAGGCCAAGCGCGCAGGGGCATGTGATGATGAGAACAGCGATGGCAATCGTCATCGCCCGATGCCAGTCGCCGGTCGCCGCCATCCAGCCCGAGAATGTTACCAATGCGGTGAGATGAACCACGGGCGCGTAGAGTGCCGACACGCGGTCGGCGATACGGCGATACCGGGCGCGACCACCTTCGGCGGCCTCCATCAGCCGAACCATTTCCGCCAGGAACGAATCCTTCGCGGCGGCTGTGGCCTCTACCGTCAGCGGACCGGTAAGGTTGAGGACCCCGGCCTGCACGGTGTCTTCCGGCGCCACGCTACTGGGCGTGCTCTCGCCGGAGACCAGGGAGCAGTCGACGTCCGATGTCCCGCGCACAATTTTGCCATCGACAGGGATTCTTTCGCCGGCGGCGATCAACAACAGCATGCCCGGTTCGATCTCGGCCACCGGCAGATAGCCCCGAGCGCCATCGCCGCGCAGCACCATGGCGCCGCGCGCGGCCAATTGTGACAGGCTCTTCACAGCGGTGCGGGCGCGTTCCCGCATCACGTGATCGAGCGTGCGACCAATCAGGAGGAAGAACAGCAGCGATACCGACGCGTCGAAATAGGCGTGGTCGCCATGGGTGATCGTCTCATAGAGGNGAGGAAGAACAGCAGCGATACCGACGCGTCGAAATAGGCGTGGTCGCCATGGGTGATCGTCTCATAGAGGCTCATGGCGTAGGCCAGCGACACGCCGACGGCGATCGGCACGTCCATGTTCATGCGGCCGTGGCGCAACGCAGTCCACGCCGATTTGAAGAAGATCCCGCCGGCGAAGGCCAGCGCAGGAATGGCGATCAGGGCCGAGACCCAGTGGAACAGGTCGCGGGTGGCGCCCTCGGCGCCGGACCAGACCGACACCGAGAGCAGCATGATGTTGCCCGCAGCAAAGCCGGCAATAGCGACGGCGCGGATAAGCTCCGAAAGCATCTTGTCCTTTGCATCAATCTCGGCTTCGAACAAATGCGCCTGATAGCCGAGCCGGCCGAGCACAGCGACCAATGGTGGAGCCTCGTCGCCGCGCCAGCGGACTGAGACCCGCTTGGTTGACAGGTTCACGCGAGCTGCCTCGACGTGATCGAGTTTTCCCAACGCCGTCTCGATCGTCTGGATGCAGGCGCCGCAATGAACGGTCGGCACCGAAAGGTCGGACTGATGAAGGTCGTCGCCAAGCGATCGGCTCGCCAGCCTGATTTCCTGGCTGGAGGGCAGGACCGAGGTGCCGCTGGCCAGATCCAGCGCTATTTCAGCGCCCGGTGCACAACAGCTCATTTCAGCGCTCCATTGGAAATCATGATCCTGCGCACGTCGCGATAAGGCTTTGCCAGGCCGGCATCGGCGTCTATTTCGATGATCCAGACACCATCCCTTGGCACGTGTTGTGCAGCAAACTCCTGGCCCGAGGCGAGGGCGAGCGTGACGGACTCATCCTCTTTCTCGTAAGCGGGATGGCGAAACAGCACCTTCACGCCATGCAGGGAAACCGGATTGCCCGCGGCGTCGATGATGCCATAGCGGACTTCACCCCATGCGATGGTCAACTGGCCGGTCCAGCCAAGCGCTGCCTGCGCACGGCCTTCTTCAGCCTTCTTGTTGAATTGCTGGCTCGCGACATAGGTATTTTCGACGACAAGGCCGGTCCAGCTTGTGTTGGCAAGCGTCGCCATCGTCAGATTGACCGCGATGACCACGCCGAAAAAGGCAAGGATGGTGGCCAACATGTGCCTGCCCGTGAATTCGCGGGGTTTTCGCGTGGTGGCGTTCATCTGGCGATCTCCGGCGCATTGAAGGTGGCGGTGTATTCGTTGGACTCGAAGCTGACCTTGTCTTCGACGCGGAATGTGAAGGTCTGCGCCTGGCGATTAATCTGATCGGCGGGCAGGCGCACGAAAACCTTCAGCATCTTCAGCCGGTCGGGTTCGACCTGGACCGCAAAGGAGCGATCGGCGGGGAGGTCGACGCCAACGATGCTCATCTCTGCGCCTGGCAAACCCCCGAGGGTGATGATAATCGTTCTCGGTTCGGGGATCATGTTCAGCAGCTTGACGGTATAGCCATTGCGGATCGAGCCGTCGGAGAGCGTCACGAATTGCGGGTTGCGGTCGCGCAGGACATTGATCTCGAGCCGGTCGCGGGTCAGCAGCGAAAAGAGCAGGCCCAGGCCGATCATCGACCACATAGCCATGTAAACGTAAGTGCGCGGCCGAAAGATCTTGCGGATATGGAAATGCGCCACCCTGTCCGAAAACAGGCCGTCATCCGTCCTGACCAGCGACGGATCGACCGAGCTGGCGCCGCCGGCGGTGGCCAGCATCATGTTGGCGTTGTAGTCGGAGAGCGTCGCGTAGGAGATCAGTCCTCGCTCCTTGCCGAGTTTATCCATGACGCCGTCGCAGGCATCGATGCAGAGCGCGCAGGTGATGCATTCGAGTTGCTGACCGTCGCGTATGTCGATCCCCATCGGACAGACGGCGACACAGGCATTGCAGTCGACGCAATCGCCGACGGGATGCCCTGCAGCAAGAACCTTCTTGGCGTGACGGGTGCGCGGTTCGCCGCGCCAGTCATTGTAGGTGACGGTGAGCGAGCTCTCGTCGAGCATGGCTGCCTGGATGCGCGGCCAAGGGCACATATAGGTGCAGACCTGTTCGCGCATCAGCCCGCCAAACGTGTAGGTCGTCGCCGTCAGAACCGCGACGGTGATGTAGGCGACAGGCGCTGCCGTGCCGGTNAGCCCGCCAAACGTGTAGGTCGTCGCCGTCAGAACCGCGACGGTGATGTAGGCGACAGGCGCTGCCGTGCCGGTGAAGAGTTCGCCGAGCAGCGTCGGCGCATCGGCGAAATAGAAGATCCATGCGCCACCAGTCGCTGCGGCTATGACCAGCCAGATGACGTGTTTCGATGCCCGCAGCGCAAGCTTACGAGTGGTCCATGGACCGGCATCGAGCCGCATGCGCGCGTTGCGGTCGCCCTCGATCGCGCGCTCGACGACCAGGAACAGATCGACCCATACGGTCTGTGGGCATGTGTAGCCACACCA
>NZ_AYVK01000037.1:0-95627 GCF_000503155.1 Mesorhizobium sp. LSJC285A00 | reverse complement strand
GTCGGGGTGGGCAATGGGGTGACGGCCGGGGTCGGGGTCGGCATTGGCGCACCGACCGCGCCCACCAGCCCTCGGGATCCCAACACGCCGGCGGTGCCGACGCGACCGGCGGTGGTTGCCATCAGCGCCATGTCGGCCGGCCAGATCGCCAAGATGAAGAAACGCTGCGCCAGCGTGCTCAGCGGCAAGGGCACCTACGACCGGGACCTGAAGGAGCTCTGCCGGATATTGGCGCGGCGCTGAGTACCGCAACATCGCATCTGCCGTGGGGCGTCAGTCTCTCAGCCAGCCCCAATGCCGCAAGGTGGCGGGCATTCTTAGGGAGAGAGCTTTGCCGAGCGGTTCAGCGTTTCGCGGAAAGGCGGAACCGCTCAGGCTGTGCGCTTTCATCGGCGGCATTCCGCATGGCTTGGTCGCCGAGCCGAAGGAAGCGCGCCGCCCGGTTGCGGCCTTAATCTGACCTCTGCCGTCCGTCCGGTCACCCGTTTGGGCCGGCTCGAAGATTCGCCTCTGGCCTTTTGTATCACCCGCTCTAGCTGCTTTGTGTTAGGCTCGTCATGTTAGCCTTGTCTTGCTGATGGAGGTTTTGATGGATCGGCGATCATTCTTGACAGCATTGTTCGGCGTTGCGGGGGCCGCGGCGCTTGCTACCGCGGTTCGGCCTCTCGAGGCCGTGGCCGGGGTTCCCAATGTCGGCAACGGCATTCTCGATGAACTCGACAAGCAGGATGCCAATTCGTTTGATGACGACGAAGGCCCGGGCAATGTCGAGCAGATATCGCATCGGCGATGGCACCGTCGTCGCCACCACAGGCGGCATGTCTGGAGACGGCACTGCCGCACGTTCTGGCGGCATGGCCGGTTGCGCCGGCGCTGCTATCGCAGGCGCTCCTTTGTCGTCTTGCGGTTCTAACCGCGGCACGTTCCCGGATAGACCCTGCCCTGAGGCGCAAACACCAAACAGACCCATCCCGATTTGCATCGGGATGGGCTGGTTCAACTTTATCCAGCCACAGCTGCCACCGACTCCCGCTGCACCAGCGGGCATTCCAGCTTGGTGATGGGATAGCGGCCGCGGCCGGCAGGCGGCACTTCGAGCTGTTCGATCGCCCATTGGCCCATCGCCATGTGCGGCAGGATCGATGTCGTCAGCGGCGGGAACAGATGGCGGGCGATCTCCTCGTCGTCATAGCCGACGACGGAGATGTCCTGCGGGATGTGCAGGCCCGCCTCCTTCAGCGCTTCGTAGCAGCCGATGGCCGTGCGGTCGTTCTGGCAGAAGATGGCGGTCGGGCGCTCTTTCAGCTCCAAAAGCTCCACGGTCGCGGCATAGCCGGCGCTCGCCGACCAGTCGCCCTCGACCACCAGTTCGGGATCGAACGGGATGTCGGCGGTGGCGAGCGCCCTGCGGTAGCCTTTCAGCCGGTCCTGCGCGGCCTGCATCCACGGCTCGCCGGTGATGGTGGCGATGCGGCGGTGGCCGTGGCCGATCAGATGCCGGGTCGAGTTCTGGCCGCCGGCGATCTCGGACGGCACCACGGCCGGGAAGGCATAATCGGCCGTGTAGCAGTTGAGCAGGATGACCGGGATGTCGAGGCCGTAGAGGAAGTCCGGCGCCGTGATCTCGCGGGTGAAGATGGTCATGTAGATCAGCGCCGAGATGCCGCGCCTGGTGAGCGCCGCAACGGCGCGCGGCTCCATGACGGCGTCGCCCATGGTCTGCGCCACGAGCAACACATTGCCGGCGTTCCACGACGCCTGGCGCGCGCCCTCGATGGCGACAACGGCTTCCGGGCTTGTCGCCAGCTGGTCGACAGCGAAACCGATGACACCGTCAAGTCCATCGAAGGCGGGAACAGGTTTGCGCAGCGCCGAGAAGGCGGGTGCTGCGTAGCCGAGCGAGCGCGCGGCGTCGATCACCCGCTCGCGCGTCTGCTGCGACAGCCGGATGCCGGGCGAATCGTTGAGCACGAAAGAGACGGTCGCCTGCGAGCAACCGGCTGCCCTGGCAATGTCGGTCATGGTGACGCGGCCGCCCTTGGCAGCTCTCGCCGGCGCCTTGCGCCGCTTCGCCGTGTCGTCCGGATCCCTCGTCTCGCTCATGGCATTGCGTCCCAATCCCCAGCCTGTCTAGTCGCAAGCCTGCCACACCGACAAGATGGTGTCGCGCCGTCGACCAATGGAAATAGTCGAAGGCGATTATCTTTATTAGCAGTTTTGAAGTTCCCCGCCATGCCGCTGCGGGCTGCGTGAAATTCAAGGACTGCAAGGCATCTGCTTGCGCGAAGCCGTGCTGCACCTGTTCGGGCAAACTAGACCTAGGGCCACCGCCGAGTGTCCGCGCGAGACCTCTGCTAATAGTGTTTACTAATACAAAACGACGCTGTAACGTCAATCCGCCGTGTCCGGTCAGGTGGGACCCGTGCGGCGAGAAGTGCACGTGAATGGCCCGATGGCGAGCGGGGTTTGCCTCCGCAAGCTTGGTCTCGGACATGTGATATGTCAGACAAATCAGACTATTTACGAGCACGGGATGAGTCTCTAAAGTCCGTGATCGCGACCGACGACGCCATTCTTCAGCGCCGGGAACCCCTGAGGAGGAGGGCGTCCAAATCGCGAGCGGCAAGTCAGTGAATGCAAGATCGGTTCAGTCCGACGACTGAGCCAAAACGGGAGGTTGAACATGAAATCCTTGATACGACATGCATCCGTGGCCACCGCAGCCCTGCTGCTTGGCCTGACCGCGACAGCCATTGCGCGCGCCGACGACAAGCCGACGCTTGCCTTCGTCGTCAACGGCGCTTCCGATTTCTGGAAGGCCGCCGAAGCCGGCGTCAAGAAGGCGCAGGCCGAATTGCCCGACTACAATCTCGAACTCAAATATCCCGAGCAGTCCTCGGTCGCCATCCAGCAGCGGCTGATGGACGATCTGGTGACCGCCGGCGTCAAGGGCATCATGGTCTCGGCCGTCGACCCCAAGACCTCGACCGACGGCCTGAACAAGATCGCGTCGGAAACGGCGCTGTTCACCACCGACTCCGATGCCCCGCAGACCAAGCGCGTCGCCTATATCGGCTCGTCCAATGTCGACGCCGGCAAGCAGGCGGCCGAGATCGCCAAGAAGGCGATGCCGGACGGCGGCAAGTGCCTCGGCTTCGTCGGCCTGCTCGGCGCCGACAATGCCAAGGAACGCATCCAGGGCATGAAGGACGGCCTCGCCGGCAGCAAGATCGAACTGGTGGACGTGCGCGGCGACGACATCGACCAGGCGCGCGCCAAGAAGAATGTCGAGGACGCGCTGGTCGCCAGCCCCGACATCACCTGCATGGTCGGCTTCTATTCCTACAACACGCCGCGCATCTATGAAGCGCTGCGCGACGCCGGCAAGCTCGGCTCGATCACCGTCGTCGGCTTCGATGACGATCCGATCACGCTGGGCGGCGTCAAGGAAGGCACCGTGGCGGCGACCGTCGTGCAGCAGCCCTTCGAGTGGGCCTATCAGGGCATGAAGCTGATGGCCGCCTATCTCAAGGGCGACAAATCAGGCATTCCGGAAGGCGGCCTGATCATCATCCCGACCAAGATCATCGGTAAGGACGATGTCGACACCTATGCCGCCAATCTGAAGGCGATGTCCGGAAACTGAGACCACGAGCAGTTGCGCCGGCTCAGGGTTCGCCTTGAGCCGGCGATCGTGTTGACGGGTCGGCCAAGGCCCGTCAGTCTGTAGCCCACCGGCTGCTGGCAAGCCTGATCAAATATGGCGTGATGAATTATTCCGACCCATCTATCGTCGCAACCACCCCGTTCCTCGGCCTCGAGAACGTGCGCAAGACCTATCCGGGCGTGGTGGCGCTGGACGGCTTTTCCATGGAGGTCAGGCCGGGCGAGGTGATCGGCCTGGTCGGCGAAAACGGCGCCGGCAAATCGACCTTGATGAAGATCCTCGGCGGCGTCACCAGGCCGGACAGCGGCGCCATCACCGTCGACGGCGTTGCGCATGACGGGCTCACCGTCGAAGGCAGCCTGGGGTCGGGCATCGCCTTCGTCCACCAGGAACTCAATCTCTTCGAAAACCTCGATGTTGCCGCCAATATCTTCTTCGGCCGCGAGCCGTTGCGCGGCGGGCCGCTGAGATTGGTCGACCGCGCCAAGCTGCGCGAAATGGTGGCGCCACTGCTGAAGCGCGTCGGCGCCAATTTCTCCGCCGATACGCCGGTTGCCTCGCTGTCGCTGGCGCAGCAGCAGATGGTCGAGATCGCCAAGGCACTGTCGATCAAGGCGCGGCTGGTGATCCTCGACGAGCCGACGTCGAGCCTGCCGCTCGCCGAAACCGACAAGCTGCTCGACGTCATCAAGGCGCTGAAGGCCGATGGCATCAGCGTCATCTTCATTTCGCACCGGCTGCATGAGGTCGAGCGCGTCGCCGACCGCGTCGTGGTGCTGCGCGACGGCATGCTGGCTGGCACCTTGCCGAAGAGCGCCATCAACCACGACCAGATGGTCAAGCTGATGATCGGCCGCATGCTGAAGGAGCGCGAGAAGGCCTCCGAGGCGGCTCGGGCGCCGGGCGCCACTGCGCTCTCGGCCAAAGCCATCCGCACCCCCGCCTACCCTGCCCGGCCGGTCGACCTCGACATCAGGCGCGGTGAAATCCTCGGCCTCGCCGGCCTTGTCGGCTCCGGCCGCACCGAACTGGCGCGGGTGTTCTTCGGCATAGACAGCACGCTTGGCGGTGGGCTCGAACTCGACGGCAAGCCGCTTGTGCTGGGTTCGGCGGCCGATGCGGTCGCGCATGGCATTTTTCTGGTTCCGGAAGACCGCAAGCTGACCGGCATTTTGCTTGACCTGTCGATCGCGCAGAACATCTCGCTGCCCAACCTGCCGGCGCATGCGAAGCGTCGACTGGTGTCGGCAAGCGCCGAGACCGCCACCGCCGAGAAGCAGAAGAGCAATCTCGGCATCAAGGCGCCGTCGGTGCAGACGCGAACCGGCACGCTGTCGGGCGGCAACCAGCAGAAGGTGGTGCTGGGCAAATGGCTGGCGATGAACCCGAAGGTGATGATCCTCGATGAGCCTACGCGCGGCATCGATATCGGCGCCAAGGCCGAGATTTACGGGCTGATGCGAGCCTTGGCCGATGCCGGCGTGGCCGTGCTGATGATCTCCAGCGACATGGAAGAGGTGATCGGCGTGTCCGACCGCATCGCCGTCATGCATGAGGGCCAGATCTCGGGCATTCTCGACAAAGAACAATTCAGCCAGGAAAACGTGCTGTTGCTGGCGGTCGGCAAGCCGGCAAACTAGCGGGCTTCAGGCGATTGCCGGTCCGGCGCATTGGGGAGAAGACGATGAGCAAAAAAGATCTCGGCCTGCTGATCCTGATCCTGGTGGTCGGCGCCGTGGTGACCGCCATCAACCCGCGCTTTCTTTTGCCGATCAACCTCGCCAACACCTCGAACCTGATCGGCCTGTTCGGGATCCTCGCCATCGGCCAGGCCTTCGTCATCATTACCGGCGGCATCGAATTGTCGGTGGGATCGCTGGTGGCGCTGCTCGGCACGCTATTCATCGATTTCATCGCCGTGCGCGACATGCCATGGCCGCTGGCGCTGCCGCTGATCCTGGTGCTGGGCGGCATCATCGGACTGGCGCATGGCTGGCTGATCACAAGGCTGAAATTGCAGCCCTTCGTGGTCACGCTGTGCGGCCTTTTGATCTATCGCGGGGTCGCCCGTTTCTATACCGCCGACGGCACCGCCGGCTTCGCCTTCGGCCAGAATTTTCCCGAGCTCGAATTCCTCACCGCGGGCCGCAGCTATGGCGTGCCCAACAGCTTCATCGCACTGATCGTCATTTCGATCGTCATGTGGGTGGTGCTGCACCGCTCGGTGTTCGGACGCTACCTCTATGCCATCGGCAAGAACGAAGAGGCGGCGAAATATTCGGGAATTCGCACCGGCCGTGTCGTCATGGCCGCCTATGTCATCTGCGGCGTGCTGACGGCGCTGTCGGCGATCTATTTCGCCATGTACACGCGCTCGATCTCGCCGGCCAGCCACGGCCAGTTCTACGAGCTCTACGCCATTGCCGCCGCCGTTCTCGGCGGCTTCTCGCTGCGCGGCGGCGAAGGCTCGCTGGTCGGCGTCATCCTGGGCACCGTGCTGCTGCAGGAGTTGCAGAACCTGGTCAATCTGCTCGGCATCCCGTCCTCGCTCAACTTCGCGGTGATGGGCGGCGTGATCCTGATCGGCGTGCTGGTCGACCAGCAATGGGGCGTGTTCCGCGCAAGGCGGCTGATGCTCGATGCCAGCCGCAAGACTGTCGCGGCCGAGTAGCGCTACATCACGCCGGATATATCCGAGAAGGCCATCGCCTTGCGCAGCACCTCGGCGAAGCGTTCTCCGGCGGCTTCGCGCCGGCCGCCATTGTCGATCGAGGTGACGCCGGAGCCGGACAAAGCGACATTGGCGCTGCGGGCGAGCCGAGCCAGCACTTCGCCGCGCGATTCGCGGCCGCGCTGGGCGAGACGCTCGGCGAGGATTTCCGGCGAGGCGGTGATCTCGACGACAGCCAGATTGGCATAGCGCTCCCGCAGCACCGGGATGACTGCGCGCGAGACATTGGCGACCGCGACATAGCCGTTGGCGATGGACCAGTCGACATCGGCCGGAATGCCGTAGCGCAGGCCGTGCGCCTCCCAGGAAATGGCGAAGGCGCCGTCGGCCTCGGCTTCGACAAAGGCCGCGTCGGCCAGCGTGTCGTGATCCTCGCTTGCCGCATCGCTCGGCCTGGTGATGACCCGGCGGACGAACTCCAGCCTCGTCTCGTCGGCAAACAAGGTGCGGGCATAACCGATTACCGTATCCTTGCCGGCGCCGCTCGGGCCGACGACGGCGACGAAGACGCCGTTGCGGACTGGAAAGGCCTCGCTGCTGAGTTCGCGCTCGAACGACGCCGAGACCATCAGGCGACCCGCCGCCCTTGGCGCCAGACGGTGCGCACGGCCGGCACATGGTCGTCGACGCGCACCCGCACGAGGTCGGCGCGGCGGCCCTGTTCGATGACGCCGCGGTCGTTGAGGCCGATCGCCTCGGCCGGATTCTTCGACACCATCGCAACCGCCTGCGGCAGGGAAATGCCCTCGACGACGTCGCCGAGGAAGAAGGCCGACTGGATCAGGCTGAAGGGAATGTAGTCGGACGACAATATGTCGAGCAGGCCGTCGCCGGCCAGCGTGCGGGCCGAGACATTGCCCGAATGCGAGGAGCCGCGCATGACGTTGGGCGCGCCCATCAGTACGCCGAGCCCGGCATCCTTCGAGGCCTTGGCGGCTTCCAGCGTGGTCGGGAATTCCGCGACGCGCACGCCCTGCTCGATCGCCTCGTCGACATGGCCTGATGTGGCGTCGTCATGGCTCGCCAGCACAATGCCCCGCTCGTTGCAGGCGGCTGATATCGCCACCCGGTTCGGTCCCGAATTCTTCGCCGATTCCGACATCCGCTTTTCGCAGAACAATTGGAAGTCGCGGTCGGTCAATTTCAGCTTGCGCTGATAGTAATGGGCGTAGGTCTCGAGATTGACGAACTGACGCTGTCCCGGCGCATGGTCCATCAGCGAGGCCAGCTTGACCCGCTCGTCGCCATCGAAATTGGCGAAAGCCCGCAAGCAATCCGGCGCCGAGACCTCGCAGCGCAGGTGCAGGAAATGGTCGGCCCGCAACCGGTCTTTCGCGACGCTGTCCTCGATCGCGCCGGCGAGCTTGCGGATGTCGTCGGAGGTAATATCCGCGTCCTCGTCCATGCCGACACGCAAAGCGTCGAGCACGGTGGTGATGCCGGCGGTGGCCACCTGCGCGTCATGGGCAAGGACGGCGGCGATCGGGTTCCAGCGCACTTTCGGGCGCGGCGCATAGTGGCCTTCGAGATGGTCAGTGTGCAGCTCGACCAGGCCGGGAATGATGTAGTCGCCGCCCATGTCCTCGCCGCCCATGCTCCCGCCGGTGTGGCCGGTGCCGGCGTCGACGCCGGAGATAAAACCGTCGCGCAGCACGAGCGACCCTTCGACGATCTCGTCGGCAAGCACGATGCGGGCGTTGTGGAGAACAGTTTCGGCGGTCATTCAGGCAGTCCTTGCTTACTCGGACGAATTGCGGTCAGGCGGTTTTTCGGGCAGCGCGGCGGCCGAGCGCATGATGCGAAAGCACCATGAACGGAGCGCCCGGTTCGGTTTCGACGAACAGCGTCAGCGCATCCACCAGCACCGGCTGCTGCAGCACATCGCCGAACAGGCTGTCAATTGCCGCGCGCAGACGTTGGCTTTCCTGCGGCCCGGCCCGGCCGGACAGTGTCATGTGGAAGCGAAAGGTCTCGAACACGTAGGGGTAGCCCCACTGACAGAGATTGCGGAACTCGGCGGGTTTCAGCGAATCCGGGCTGCGGCGCTCGATCTCGGCCTCGGTGAGCGGCGCGCGAAAACGGTCGAAGCTAAGCACGACATCATCGGCGAAACGGTTGAGCGGCGGCAGCGGGCCTTCCGGCAGCAAAGCGAAGAAACCATCGATCTGGCTGACGACCAGGCGCGGGATGGTGACCGTCGGCGTTGCTTCGGCAAAGGCGTCCAGCGCCGCGCGCAACGAGCTTTCGGTTTCGTTGGCGGCCAACCGGAAGGGCGCTTTCAGCGTCGCATGAAAACCGTAGCGCCGCGCCGATGCGGTGTGAAAGGCGACTTCGGCCGCCGACAGCTCGCCCACCGCCTCGACCGGCCTGGTGGCGGCGCCAAAGGGGTCGCGGCCCAGCCAGTTGGCGGCGAGCCGCGCCAGCGGCTCGTCCTGCCTCGGGGTGAAATAGATGGCGTAGCGCATCGAAAAAAATCCTCGTCAGCCCGCTGCCATAGGTGATTTCCATGACGGATTGACGAAGCTTATGCGAGTTTTCGAAGGCAAATCGACCCCATGGATCGTTAGCCGACGATTTTTCTTCCGGCGCAAGCGAAGGCCGATCAGGCCTTCATGAGCCATTCGTGCTCGGGCGCGTTGTGGAACTTCCACGTCCGCTTCGGCCCGGCCATGACGTTAAGGTAATAGAGGTCGTAGCCGTGACAGGCCGCGCACGGATGATAGCCCTTGGGCACCAGCACGACATCGCCGTCCTCGATCGCCATCGCCTCGTCCAGTTCGCGGGCGCCCGACTTGTCGGCGTCGGTGTAGACCCGCTGGAAGGCAAAGCCCTGCGGCGGGTTGAGGCGGTGGTAATAGGTTTCCTCAAGATAGGATTCGGCCGGCAGATTGTCCTGATCGTGCTTGTGCGGCGGGTAGCTCGATGTGTGGCCACCGGGCGTGATGACCTCGACCACCAGCAGCGAGTCGGCGGGCTTGCCCTCGGGCAATATGTTGGTGACGTAGCGCGTGTTGGTGCCTTTGCCCCGAGTCTCCTGGCCGAGGTCGTCGGGTGCGATGACGCGAACGGGCAAGCCGCCGCCCAGGCCCGGCGCCGAGCAGACCGCGAGTTCGAGATCGGTGTCGGCGGTGACCGACCAGTCCGAACCCTCCGGAATATAGACCGACCACGGCTTGCCCTCGAAGGGCGACATGCGCTCGCCGAGCAGGCCGAGTTCCTGGCCGCCGGCCCTTGCCGTGCCCTTGCCGGTGACGAACACCAGGCAGACTTCGCGATCCTGCGTCTTGCCGGATGCGGTCTCGCCCGGCTTCAGGCGGTGCAGGTCGAAGCCGACATAGGTCCATCCGGCGCTTTTGGGCGTGACATGGGCGACGCGGCCATGGCCCTTGTCGGCTTTGACGAGCAGTTTCGACATGTTTTGTCTCTCCTATCGCAAGTCTTCGAGGTCGGCCTCTCAACTTCGTCATCCTGGGGCGAAGCAGGAGCGAAGCTCCGTCGCGAAGACCCTAGGATGACGAAGCGAGGGACGTTCCGGCCAATCACCGACGTAGGCGATACGCCAGGTGTCCAGTGTCCGACCCGCAAGCCCTTCCGAGCCACGGCCGCTTCATTCCTTCGGTTCGGCGTCCGCCTTCGCTTCGCCGGTCTTCGGTCGATCAGGCGCAGCCTTGCTCTCCTCCACCGGCTTGTAAAGATAGAAGAACTGCCAGACGGCGTAGGCGGCAAAGCCGAGCGCAATGATGCCCCAGAATGGGGTGCCGGAGGCGAATTCTATTCCGGCCCAGATCACGCAGACGGCGACGACGGCAACGCGCCGCCACAGCGGCCGGAAGAACGGGTGCTCGTAATCCTTCATCGGATCGCCTCAGGCATTGGGAAAGCCTTGCGTTTCCACCGTGTAGCCGGCCGCCGTCATCACCCGCATCAGCTCCTTGTAACCCACTTGGGCCATCTTCAGCGGCGGGTTCTTCTTCGGGTGCTGCTCGGCCTCGACGACGAACCAGCCTTCATAGCCATGGTCGGCGAAGCGCTGCACGATGGCGCCGAAATCGAGCGAACCGTCGCCAGGCACCGTGAAGGCACCGAGCGCCACGGCGTCGAGAAAGGACTGCTTCGTGCGGTCGAGCCCGTCGATCACGCCCATGCGCACATCCTTCACATGGACATGGCTGATGCGCTTGTGGTGGTTGTCGATGGCGCGCAGCACATCGCCACCGGCAAAGGCGAGATGCCCTGCATCGAGCAGCAACGGAATGCCTTCGCCGGAATGGCGCATGAAGGCATCGAGCTCCGGCTCGGTCTCGACCACCGCCGCCATGTGATGGTGATAGGACAGCGGCATGCCTTGCTCTGCGCACCATTCGCCGAACTCGGTGAGGCGCCTGGCATAGGCCTTCATTTCGTCGTTCGACAATTTCGGCTTGGTGGCGAGAGGCTTGGAGCGATCACCCTGGATCGAGCGGCCGACCTCGCCATAGACGATGCAAGGCGCATTCACCGCCTTGAACAGGTCGATCATCGGCTGGATGCGATCCCTGTTCTTGCCCATATCCTCATCGACCAGCGTGCCGGAGAACCAGCCGCCGCACAGCGTCACGTCGGCCTTTTTCAGGATCGGCAGCATGATTTCGGGGTCGTTTGGGAAACGCCGGCCCATTTCCATGCCGGTGAAGCCGGCAGAGCGCGACTGGCGCAGGCACTCTTCCAGCGAGACGTCGTCGCTGAGTTCGGCAAGATCATCGTTCCACCACGCAATGGGGGACATGCCCAGTTTGGCTTTCAAGTTTTAGCTCCGGTTTCTTGTTCACCCTCCCCCTTGTGGGGAGGGTCGCTGCGAAGCAGCGGGGTGGGGTGCGGCGCCAGACCCCCACCGGACCTTCGGTCCGACCTCCACAAGGGGGAGGTAGGGGGCGGGTGCATCTACATCAATCGCCAATAGTCTGCATCTGCCGCTTTTCGTCATAGGCCTTGCGGGCTGCGTTGACCTGCGGCCGTGCGGAGACTTCCGGCACCGCGACATCCCACCAATGGCCGCCGGCATCGGTGGAAATCAGCGGGTCGGTGTCGATGACCAGCACGGTGGTGCGGTCGTTGGTTTTCGATTTTTGCAGCGCGGTCTCCAGGCCGGTGATCGACGGCACCTTCTCGGCAATAGCGCCCATGCTCGCCGCATGCGCGGCGAAGTCGATGTCGGGCAGGATCTCGTGGCGCGCGTCCTTCAGGAGGTTGTTGAAGTTGGCGCCGCCGGTGGCCATCTGCAGCCGGTTGATGCAGCCATAACCCCTGTTGTCGAGCACCACTATGGTCAGCTTCAGGCCGAGCATCACCGACGTGGCGATTTCGGAATTCATCATGAGGTANAAGCCATATTCGCCATGGTACGAGCCGGGCGCGCCTGCCTGCCAGAGCTTGTGCAACTCGCCCGGCAGGCCGCCCGACGCATTCAGCAGCGTTACGCCGGACCCGAGCGCGCGCTGCACGGCGCCGATCACCTGCGCGTCCGAAGGGAAGGCGGCGTTGGTCGACGCCGTCACCTTGGAGGCTTCGGCCTGCCAGGCCTTCTTGCCTTGGGTCGCATTGTCGGTCCATGTCGCCGGTGCTTTCCACTTCCCCAGCGCAGCACCGAGTTCGGCGAGCCCTTCGGCCGCATCGGCGACCAGCGGCAGCGCGCGGTGCTTGCCGGCGTCGAAAGGCTGCACGTTGAGCCCGATGATGGTCTTGCCGGAGTTCTTGAACAGCGCCCACGAGCCGGTGGTGAAATCCTGCAGGCGGGTGCCGATGGCGAGCACGACATCGGCTTCTTCCGCCAGCCGGTTGGCCGCGGACGTGCCGGTGACGCCGACCGCCGCCATGTTGAGCGGATGTGTGTCGGGCAGCGAGGATTTGCCGCCTTGCGTCTCGCAGACCGGAATGCCGGCGCTCTCGGCGAATTTCGCCAGTTCATCCGAAGCCTGCGAATACAGCACGCCGCCGCCGGCGATGATCAGCGGTTTTTTCGCACCCTTCAGCGCGGTGACCGCCGCCGCCAATTCATGCCGGTCCGGACGCGGACGGCGCTGGTGCCAGACGCGCTCGGCGAAAAAGCTCTCGGGATAGTCATAGGCCTCGGCCTGCACGTCCTGGCAGAGCGACAGCGTCACCGGGCCGCATTCCGCCGGATCGGTCAGCACCTGCATGGTCCGCGCCAATGCCGGGATGATCTGCTCGGGACGGGTGATGCGGTCGAAATAGCGCGACACCGGACGGAAGCAGTCATTGACCGTCGCGGTGCCGTCGGAAAAGTCCTCGGCCTGCTGCAGCACCGGGTCGGGAATGCGGTTGGCGAAGACATCGCCCGGCAAAAACAGGACGGGCAACCTGTTTACATGGGCGAGCGCCGCCGCCGTCACCATGTTGAGCGCACCGGGGCCGATCGAAGAGGTCGCGGCCATGAAGCGGCGGCGGAAATTGGCCTTGCCATAGGCGATCGCCGCATGCGCCATCGCCTGCTCATTGTGGGCGCGGAAGGTCGGCAATTCGTCGCGCAGCTGGTACAGCGCCTCGCCGATGCCGGCGACATTGCCGTGACCGAAGATCGCCCACACACCGCCGAAGATGGGCACTCGTCTGCCGTCGATCTCGGNTCATCTGCTTGCTCAGAAAGCGGGTCAGCGCCTGCGCCATCGTCAGGCGGATTGTCTTGCTCATGGTGTTTTCCTCCGCAGTCCTCTTGCCGCGCCTTTATGCTGCTTTACGGCCACGCGCGGCAAGCCACGCTTCGGTCAACTGTTCGAAGCGCGCGGCCATGTCGGCGATAGCCTCGTCATCCGTCATCTTGCCCGCCAGCCATTGTTCGGCGGCGTGGACGAAGATGGTGCGGCCGACGGCAAAGCCCTTGACGATCGGTGCCTTGGCGGTGGCGGCAAAGGCCGCTTCCAGTTCGTCCTGCGGCGCTTCGAGACCCAGCAGCACGACGCCACGACACCAGGGATCGTGCTTCAGGATCACCGCTTCGATCTTGGCCCAGGCGCCGGCCGACGCCTGCGGTTCGAGCTTCCACCAGTCCGGCTTGATGCCAAGCGCATAGAGTTCTTCCAGGGCGCGCGGGATGGTCGTTTCGTCGAGCTTGCCGTGCTTGCCGGCGATGATCTCGACCAGAAGCTCCCGGCCGACCTTCCGCGCGGCTTCGAACAGCGAGCGCAGCTTCTGCTGCTGCTCATCCTTGAGCGCTGCCGGATCGTCGGGGTGATAGAAGCACAGGCATTTGATGCAGTGGTCGACCGGCCATTCCACCAGTTGCGAGCCGATGTCCTGCGAGAACTCGAAGCGCAGCGGCCGCGAGCCCGGCAGTTCGACGGGACGGCCGAGCCAGGCAAAGGGGTGGCGGGCGAATTCGAACATCGCTTCGCGGCCATGCTTCTCGTCGATCAGCATGCCATAGCCGTCGCGGCCGGCGGCGACTTTCGCCGCAGCCTTGACCGCCAGCACCTTGAAATCGCGGATGCGCGCCGGATCGGCGCCGGTCTTTGCCGCGACGTCCTCAAGCTGCACACGGTGGTCGCAGGCGAGCGCCATCATCGAGGGGATATCGCGGCGGCGGGTCGTCGCCCAATGGATGTGGTTGATCGCCTCGTCCTTGCGCAACGCTAAGTGCTTGCTGCCGTTCTTGAGGAAGAACTGCAATTCCTCGAAGGTCGGATATTCCGGCGCGCAGAGCAGCCGCGACACGGCGAAGGCGCCGCAGGCATTGGCCCAGGTCGCCGCCGTTGCCAGGTTTTCGCCACCGAGCCAGCCGCGCAGAAAACCGGACATGAAGGCATCACCCGCGCCGAGCACATTGTAGATCTCGATCGGAAAGCCCTTGCCGACGATACCNAAAACCGGACATGAAGGCATCACCCGCGCCGAGCACATTGTAGATCTCGATCGGAAAGCCCTTGCCGACGATACCGTCTTCCAGATCGTCGCTGACCGGCCCGTCATAGACGATGCAGCCCATGGCGCCGCGCTTCAGTACGATGGTTGCCTTGGACAGCGCGCGGATCGTCTTCAGCGCGCTCAGGCAATCGTCGGCGCCCGAGGCGATCATGATCTCTTCCTCGGTGCCGACGATGAGGTCGCAATCGGGCAGCACCGTCTTCAGCTGGGCTGAGACGCGGTCGGATTTGACATAGCGCTCAAAACCTTCGGCATGGCCGGCGAGGCCCCAGAGGTTGGGGCGGTAGTCGATGTCGAACACCACCTTGCCGCCCCTGGCCTTGATGATGCGGATCGCCTTGCGCTGGGCGGCGTCGCTGTTGGGCCGGGAAAAATGCGTGCCGGTGACGACGATGGAACGGGCCGAGGCGATGAAGGCTTCATCGATGTCTTCTTCGGCGAGCGCCATGTCGGCGCAGTCGCTGCGATAAAAGATCATTGGCGAGACGCCTTCGCTCTCGACCGAAAGCAGCACCAGGGCCGTCAGCCGTTCCTGGTCGGTCTTGAGCCCATCGACATTGACGCCTTCGCGCCTGAGCTGCTCGCGGATGAAGCGGCCCATCTGCTCGTCGCCGACGCGGGTGAGCAGCGCCGAGCGCAGGCCTAGTCTCGCCGTGCCAACCGAGATGTTGGCCGGGCAGCCGCCGACCGATTTGGCGAAGGAGGTGATGTCCTCCAGCCGCGAGCCGATCTGCTGGCCGTAAAGGTCGACGGAAGCGCGACCCATAGTGATGACATCGAGCGTCGCCTGTTTGGCGTCCATGGCTTCGCTCATTGGAACCTCCCGTCGGTCTTGTTGTCTTGAGCAACGTAGTTGGGGGACACGCGCGAGCGGCAGCGTGGCGCCGGGAATATGAAATAATAATTCCAATCCATAGTCAATATGGAATGAGCATTCCTCCGCGAATTCGAGCGCCGGGCGCCGGCCTAGGCCTTACGCTTCTTTCCGGTGCTGCGCCGCTTCTCGCCGACGCCGACGGTGAGCGCCATGGCCAGCGCCATGGTGGCCGACAGCGAGCGGAAGCCGGCGAAATCGGCCTCGGCGACCTCGAACCAGACCTTGGCGAACTGGGCGAGTGGCGAAAACGAACTGTCGGTGATGGCGACGATCGGCACGCCCTGTTCGGAAATGGTGCGGGCCTCCTCGATGGTGGCCGGTGCGTAGGGCGAGAAGCTGATGGCGATGACGGCGTCCGCCGGGGTGGCGAAGGCGACCATTTCGGCATTGAGGCCGGCGGCGGATTCGATCAGCTGGTTGCGGATCTTCAGTTTGCCCAGCGCATAGGCGATGTAGCTCGCCACCGGATAGGAGCGGCGCTTGGCCAGGACATAGATGGTCTCGGCCTTGGCCAGCAGCGCAATTGCGTCTTCCAGATGGGCCTCGTCCAGCGAGCGTGAGATGTCGTTGAGCGAAGTGCTGGCGGCGGCGACGAAGCCGTCGAAGATGGCGCGGTGTCCAGCACCCGCATCGGCCTTGGCGCGCAGCGCCTGCAGGCGTTCGTCATAAGAGGAATTGCGCTCGCGCAGCCGCTCGCGAAACACCTGCTGCAGGCTGGTGAAGCCGTCGAAGCCTAGTTGCTGGGCAAAGCGGATCAAGGTGGACGGCTGCACGCCCGCCGAAGCGGCGATGCTGGCGGCGGTGCCGAAGGCGATGTCATCGGGATTGTCGAGCGCATAGGCGGCGATCTGGGCGATGCGCTTGGGCAAGGTTTCACGGCGATCGAGGATCGTGGCGCGCAGCGTCTCGAAGTCGCGAGGTACCCGTTCGTCCATCGTCGCCCCGTCCAAGCTCATCTAGAGCATGATGCCGAAAAGTGTGCAGCGGTTTTCGGACGACATCATGCTCTCTTTAACTCAAGTGACGTCCTCTCTGCCCCATCATAGCGAGCCTGCGCAAGAAGGCCATAAAAAATGAGGCAGACATTCCATTCGGAGAAGAAATGGACTAATTCATCCATCGATCGCTTCAGGTATTGGGAGAAAGAAATGGTCGGCGTTGGTCTTATCGGCACGGGTTTCATGGGCAAATGCCACGCCATTGCGTGGAGCGCCGTCGGCGCCGTCTTTCCCGATGTCGCCAAGCCGAAGCTGGTCCATCTCGGCGAGGTCAACGAGGAGCTGGCCAAGCGCAAGGCCGGTGAGTTCGGCTTCGCCAAGGCGTCGGGCGACTGGCGTGCCGTCGTCAACGACCCCGAGGTCGATATCGTCTCGCTGACCACGCCCAATCAGTTCCATCCGGAGATGGCCATCGCTATTCTCGAAGCCGGCAAACATCTGTGGTGCGAGAAGCCGATGGCGCCGAGCTTTGCCGAAGCAGCGGCGATGGCGGCCGCGGCGAAGAAGTCCGGCAAGGTCGCAGCGCTTGGTTACAACTACATACAGAGCCCGGCCATCCGCCACATCGGCGCGCTGCTCGAGGAAAAGATCATCGGCGAGGTCAACCATCTGCGCATCGAGATGGACGAGGACTTCATGGCCGACCCCGAAGCGCTGTTCTTCTGGAAGCATGAGGCCGCATCCGGCTATGGCGCGCTCGACGATTTCGCCGTGCATCCGCTGTCGCTGGTCTCGACGCTGTTCGGCCGCGTCGCAAAAGTCATCTGCGACATGGCCAAACCCTATGTCGACCGCAAGCTGGCCAGCGGCGGCCGCCGTGCGGTGGAGACCTACGACATCGCCAGCGTTTTGATGCATCTGGAAAACGGCATTGCCGGCACGCTGCTGGTCAACCGCTCGGCCTGGGGCCGCAAGGGCCGCATCGCCATACAGATTTTCGGCTCCAAGGGATCGATCCTGTTCGACCAGGAGCGGATGAACGAAATCCAGCTCTACGTCACCGCCGATCGCCCGACCGAACAGGGCTACCGCACCATATTGGTGGCGCCGCACCACAAGCCTTACGACGCCTTCCTCCCGGCGCCGGGCCATGGGCTCGGTTTCAACGACCTCAAGATCATCGAGTGCCACGAATTGCTGACGCGGCTTGCCGGCAAGCCGGCACGGGTCATCGAATTTGCCGAAGGGCTGGAGATCGAGCGCACCGTGCACGCGATGGCGAGGTCGTTCGAGGGAGAGCGCTGGGTGGATGTGCGGTAAACCCGCTCGCTTCAGCCGCCAGCGACAGCGTTCGCCTCCCAGCCACTGACCCAGACCTGGCGCAGGCGATCGCCTTCGCCCTTGAAGCGCAGGCCGGTCGCCCGGCAATCCGCGATGCGGTCGCTGCGGAAATTGCGGATGGCCTGGCGCAATTCGCACCAGGCGACGATGTTGGCGGTTTCTGAATAGTAGATCAGCGCGATTGGACGGATCAGCCGCTCGGAGGCGCGGCCGATTTCGTCGCGATAGGACAGGTCGAGCTTTTCCTCGTCGCGGATGGCGCGGCGCACAAGCGCCAGATCGATGGTGCCGATTGCCGGTGCTGCGAACCCCCAGACATGCAGCGCGTTGGCGTCGAACGCCTGGCGCAACGGCGGCGGCACGGCGCTGGCGATCTTGGCGCTGACGCGCTTGGCCGCCTGCTTGAGTTCGCTGTCTCCCGTGCGCTCCAGCAGGGCGAGCGACAGGACGATCGCTTCCATCTCCTCGATCGAAAACATCAGCGGCGGCAGGTCGAAGCCGGGCCGCAATATGTAGCCGATACCGCGCCCGCCTTCGATCGGCACGCGCATTGCCTGCAGTGCGGCGATGTCGCGATAGATCGAACGCATCGTGACTTCCAGCTGCCCGGCGATCATGGCTGCCGTCACCGGCTGCCGCGCCAGCCGCAGGATCTGGATAATCTCGAACAGCCGCGACGCCTTGCGCATTTCCTCTCCCTGATGAACGCTACTGACACATCCCCGTCAGTTGGGATGATTTATTGGACTGCCTATCGGGTTGAAAATCAACAAATTCCTCCACGGCACCCCAGCAGGAAGCGACAGGCAACTGACATGAGCTACGCGGAAAATCTCTGGCTGTTCTTTATCCTGCTGTCCGGCATCATCATCGTACCCGGGATGGACATGCTGTTCGTGCTTGCCAATGCGCTCACCGGCGGCCGCGACCGGGGCCTCGCCGCCACCGGTGGCATCATGGTCGGCGGCATCGTGCACACGCTGAACGGCGCCATCGGCGTCGGCCTGCTGATGCATTTCGTACCGATCCTGTACAAGCCGCTGCTGATAGCCGGCGCCGCCTACATGGCCTTCATCGGCATCTCGCTGATGCGCAGTTCCATCACCGTCGGCCACGACGGGCCCGCCGGCAGCCGTACGGCCTGGAAGGCCTTTCGCCAGGGACTGGTGACCTGCCTGATCAACCCGAAGGCCTATCTCTTCATATTTGCCGTCTATCCGCAGTTCCTGAAGCCGGATTACGGCCCGATCTGGATGCAGGCGACGGTCATGGGCTTGCTGACGATGCTGACGCAGGCCGCCATCTATGGCGGGCTCGCCATCACCGCCGGCCGCAGCCGCAATCTGCTGGTGGCCAATCCGCGGGCGACCGCTTTTGCGGGCCGGGCGGCCGGACTGCTGCTGTTTGCTGTCTCGGTGTTTACGGCATGGGAAGGGTTGAGGGCAGCGTGATCCCGATCAAGCGATGACGCCGCGTTTCTTCGCCTCGGTGCGGCGCTTGCGGATCACTGTCCCGGTCTTTTCGTCGTCGAGGGCGGCAGCTACCCCGTCCGCGAGACCGATGACGTCATGACCGCCTCACGCCCTCGCCCAAGACGACGAGAAGCTCGTCCAATTGCTCGAACGTCTCGCCCATCGCATCCGCCGCCCCGGTACCGGCCGCGTCGAGAGCCTCCTTCGAGGGATAGAGTTCGTGCATGACCAGCAGCGTCTTGCCACCCTTTTCCTCGAAGGTCAGCGTGGTGACGGGTCCACCGTCACCACCTTCCTCATTGGTCCAGACGAGGCGTGAGTGGGGTGTCACTTCGATATACCTGCCGAAGAATTCGTGAAGGTCCGAGGCGTCGTGGCCGAACACCAGGCGGTACGTGCCTCCGGTACGAGCATCCATCTCGCATGAACGCAGGAACATGCCCATCGACTTCGGCACCCACCACTGCTTGAACAGCTCGGGCTTGGTCCACGCCTCGAACACGATGCGCGCCGGACCGTTGACCGTTCGCGTGACGACCAGCTCCCGTTCGGACTTCCGTTCGACCGTGGTGCGGCTGTTCGTGGGCTCACTCTCGGTTCTTTGGCGCATCGGCTTTCTCCTTCCGTTTCAATTCCTCGACAACCTTGTCCAACTCGTTGAAGCGTGCGTCCCAGAGCAGGCGGTGCCGCTCGATCCAGGCCGCCTCTTCCTCCAGTCCGCGCAGGCCGAGCTTGCAGGTCCGCACGCGGCCAACCTTCTGCGTGGTGACGAGCCCCGCCTGCTCCAGGACGCCGACGTGCTTCTTCATGCCCGTGAGGGTCATGTGGAACTTTCCGGCAAGCTCGGTGATCGAAGCGTCTGCGCGTCCGAGCTGCTCCAGAACGCCACGCCGGGTGGCGTCCGAGAGCGCGGCGAACGAGGAATCCAAGTCGGTATACTGAACCATACGGTTCAGTATTTAGCAGACCGGTTGCCGGGGTGCAAGGGGAGCCGCAGCGTCCTTCCCGCGCATCGCCTCGTATCAGGCGGCGCCCGGCCGGTTCTCCATCATGGCGCGGCGGGCTGAGCGGCGCCATTCTACGGCGCCGGCGAGGCCGTGCAGCACCGTCTCTGTGGTCGCCCAGTCGATGCAGCCATCTGTGATGCTCTGGCCATAGACGAGCGGCTTGCCTGATACCACGTCCTGCCGGCCGGCGACGAGATTGCTCTCGATCATGACGCCGATGATACGCTCGTCCCCTGCTGCCACATGGCCGGCGACATCGGCCGCCACCTTCGGCTGGTTCTCCGGCTTCTTGCTCGAGTTCGCGTGGCTGACATCGATCATCAGACGGGGGGCGACGCCGATGCGGGCAAGTTCGACCGAGGCCGCCTCGACGCTCGCCGAATCGTAATTCGGCTGAACGCCGCCGCGCAGGATGACGTGGCAGTCCTCATTGCCGGTAGTAGTCGCAATGCCGCTGCGTCCGCCCTTGGTCACCGCCATGAAATGATGCGGCTGGGCGGCGGATTTCACCGCCTCGGCGGCGATCCTGAGATTGCCGTCGGTGCCGTTCTTGAAGCCGACCGGGCAGGACAGGCCGGAAGCCAGTTCGCGGTGGATCTGGCTCTCGGTGGTGCGCGCGCCGATGGCGCCCCAGGCGACGAGGTCGGCAATGTATTGCGGCGTCGTCATGTCGAGAAATTCGGTGGCCGAGGGCAGGCCGAGATTGTTGACCGCCGACAGCACGTTGCGCGCCATCCGCAGCCCCTTGTCGATGTTGAAGCTGCCGTCGAGATCGGGATCGTTGATAAGGCCCTTCCAGCCGACAGTCGTGCGCGGCTTTTCGAAATAGACCCGCATGACGATCTCCAACCGGTCGGACAGGGTCTCGCGCAGCGCCACTAGCCGGCTGGCATAGTCAACGGCCGCGACCGGGTCGTGGATCGAACACGGGCCGACGATGACAAGCAGCCGGTCGTCGGTGCCGTTCAAGATGGCATGGGTGGCGTTGCGTGATGCGCTCACGGTGCGCGTTGCCGTCAGCGTGCGCGGGATCTCCCGCATCACCTCGTCCGGCGTACTCAATTCTCGGATTTCCTTGACCCGAAGATCGTCTGTGGTGGTCAACACGGCTTTCTGCTCCTGTTTTTAGGAGACCTGCCGGCTGATACAAAAAAGCCGCCAGGTCTGGCGGCTGTTCGGACTTGTTGCTGCAATCTTCAGATCGAGCGCAATCCTCCCGCCGCCAGCGAGCTCGTAAAGTACCAATAGGTGGCGGTCAGGTTGATCATGAGGTTCATATAGTCGATGCCGAGGCGCTTGTCACGTGGGGTATGCGGAGACAATTCGGGATTGGCCGAATCCTCGCGATTTCGTCATCCCTGGGCGGAGCAGGAGCGAAGCTCCGTCGCGGAGACCCTGGGATCCATTCCGTGACCTGGGCCGTGGAGTGCGGCAGAGCAGAATTCTGGACCGTAGCAGCGCTCTGAAGTCGCGGCATGGATCCTCGGGTCTGCGCTGCGTCGCCACGCTCCTTGCTCCGCCCGTGGATGACGAAGTGCCGGCGGTTCGCCAATCGCCAACACGTATAACGCGGAGCGGCTCATGCGGTCCAGGGATCGAAGAGTTCAAGCCCAAAGCCTTCGAAATCTTTCGTATTGCACGTTGCCAAGGTGAGCTCGTGCGCAATCGCAGTGGCTGCGATCAGGCCGTCCATCGACGACAGACCACGACCGCGGCGCTTCGCAAGACCCATCAGGTCGCCCCAGGCCAAGGCAACCGCATCGTCCACCGGCAAAACCCGCTGTTCGAAGCGCTGGGGCAGGTCCCGGGCGAGCCATTCGGCCAGCGCCTCGCGTTTGCGGCCCTCATCCATCAGAGAGACGCCGCGCCGGATCTCGGCGATCGACACTACGCTGATGAAGGAGCGGTCCTCATCAAGCTCGTCCAGCCAGCCCAGGACACGTGCGTCAGGCGCTGGCCTCGTCACCTCGGACAGGACATTCGTGTCGAGCAGCAGTCTCACTGCGGCAGGTCACGCGGTTCGTCGCGCTGACGTTCAAGCTCGAGATCGGCGCCGCGCAGCGGCGAGTCCAGCAGGAACTCGGCAAGCGTACCCTTGCGTGCGATCTTGCGCTGCCATTCCTCGGCCGAGACGACAACCACGCTTGGTTTGCCGTTCTTGGTGATCGTCTGCGGCAAGGACTGTGCGCGCTCGATGACCTCGGAGAGCCGGGCTTTTGCCCCGGCAACCGTCCAGTTGGTGTCTTTGGATGACGTTAGCATCGCATGCTCGTGACTAGCCTGACTATCAGGACTATGTGGGAATGGCGATGTTGCTGCAACAGGGTTTGAGGCTACTCCGGCGAGGTCCCCGCGACGTTCTGGTCGTAGTCAACCAGCGAGCCGGTCATGACACCGGATTGCGGGCTGGCCATGTAGCTGATCAGCCGCGCCAGTTGGTCGGGCTTCACCAGTTGGCCCATGGGCTGGCCGGCCTCTGCCTTTGCCAGCCAGTCGTCGGAGGCACCGTGCCATTTCTTCTGCACGATGTCCTCGCCCTCGGTGTCCATCCAGCCCGGCAGCACGGCGTTGCAGCGGATGCGGTTGAAACGATAGGCGTTGGCGACGTTCTTGGTCAGCGTCGCCAGCGCGCCCTTGCTCGAGGAATAGGGCGCAAGGAACGACTGGCCGCAATGTGCCGACATCGACAGCACGTTGACGATCGAGCCCGGCGCCTTCTTGTCCAGCAGATGCGCCACCACGCCCTGCATCAGGAAGAAGGGACCACGCACATTGGTGTGGAAAATCTGGTCGAACACCTCTTCCGAAGTTTCGACAAGTGAACCACGCGCGGACGTGGCGGCGGCGTTGACCAGCGCGTTGATGGTGCCGAAATGCGAGATCGCGGTTGCCACCGCACGCTTGCAGTCCGCCACTTTCGAGACGTCGGCGCTGATGAAGATCGCATCGACGCCGGCCTTCTTGAAGTGGGCGACCGCCTTGTCGCCCTTCTCCTGCGAGCGGCCGATGAGCGCCAGCGCCTTGCAGCCCTCGTCGGCCAGCGCTTCGGCGACGGCAAAGCCGATGCCTTGCGCACCGCCGGTGACGATGGCGCGCGTGTTCGAATTGCGATCGGCGGATGTGCTCATCGCTCTGCTCCTGTGCCTTGGTTCCGGTTCTTACTTGTCGAGACGGACGGTCTTGCCTGATGTCGCCGACTTCAGCGCGGCATCGGCCAGCTTCAGCGCCACGAGGCCGTCGGCGCCGCTCGGCGATGCCTTCTTGCCCGAGGTTGCAGCAGTGATGAAAGCGGCAATCTCGATGGCGTAGGCGTCGAGATAGCGGGTCATGAAGAAATCGTGCAGCGGCGGGCGCGTATAGCCCTTCTCGTTGGCGACCTCTATCGACACCGGCCGCTGGTTTTCGGCGGCGACCATGCCTTTGGAGCCATGCACCTCGATGCGCTGGTCGTAGCCATAGGTGGCGCGGCGCGAATTGGAGATGACGGCCTGCTTCCCGGACGCGGTTTCGAGGATGACGCTGACCGAATCGAAATCGCCGGCCTCGCCGATCTTCTTGTCGACCAGCACCGAAGCATGGGCGCTGACCGCCGCCACCTCTTCGCCGAGCAGGAAGCGCGCCATGTCGAAATCGTGGATGGTCATGTCGCGAAAAATGCCGCCCGAGCGCTTGATGTAATCGACCGGCGGCGCGCCCGGATCGCGCGAGGTGATGGTGACCATCTCGACAGTACCGATGGCGCCGTCGTCGATCGCCTTGCGCACGGCGGCGAAGTGCGGATCGAAGCGGCGGTTGAAGCCGACCATCAGCGTCGCCTTGGCCTTGTCGACCACGGCCAGGCACTTCTCGACGCGCTTGACGTCGAGGTCGATCGGCTTCTCGCAGAAGATCGCCTTGCCGGCCTTGGCGAAACGCTCGATCAGATCGGCATGGGTGTCGGTCGGCGTGCAGATGACCACGGCGTCGATGTCCTTGGCCTTCTCGATCGCGTCGATGGTGCGCACTTCGGCGCCATAGGCGGTTGCCAACTCGGTCGCCGCCTTTTCAAAAGCGTCGGCAACGGCCACCAGTCTGGCCTGCGGGTTGGAGCCGACGGCGCGGGCATGGACCTTGCCGATGCGGCCGGCACCGAGGAGGGCGAAACGAACAGTCATGGGGTATTTCCTCTAGGGGGATGGGTTCGAGAGAGTTGTGTCTCCACCTTCCTTTTGAGAAAGGTGGCAAGATAATTTTTCGAGCACGCCAGAAAACAGGATGACCATCCTGTTCAGGCCGCGAGTTCCGCCTCCCCGGTCTTGGCGCCGGTGATGTAGGAGACGATGTCGTTGCCGTCGGTGTTTTCCTTGCGCAGGTTGGCGACGATGCGGCCGCGCCGGAAGACGACGATGCGATCGCACAGGTCGAACACCTGGCGCATGTTGTGGCTGATCAGGATCAGCGGCTCGCCATTGTCCTTCAGCGTGCGGATGATGTTTTCGACCTGCGCCGTCTCCTGCACGCCAAGGGCTGCCGTCGGCTCGTCCATGATGATCAGCTTGGAGGCGAAGGTCGCGGTCCGGGCGATCGCAACGCACTGGCGCTGGCCGCCCGACATGTGGCGAATGGTGTTGGACAAATTGGGGATTTTCACTGCCGTGCGGATCAGCGCCGCCTCGGTCGCCTTGCGCATGTATTTGCGGTCGAGGATCGAGAACGGGCCGAGATTGAAAAGCACCTTTTCGCGGCCGAGGAACAGGTTCGACGGCACGTCGAGATCGTCGGCCAGCGCCAGGTTCTGGAACACGGTCTCGATGCCCGCCGTGCGCGCTTCGATCGGCCCGGCAAAATTCACTTCCCTGCCGTCGAACCAGATCTGGCCGCTGGTGCGCTGCTCGACGGCGGTGATCTGGCGCACGAAGGTGGATTTGCCGGCGCCATTGTCGCCCATGATGGCGACATGCTCGCCCTTGCGCAGCTCGAAATTCGCGCCTTCCAGCGCATGGACGCCGCCATAGCGTTTGGTCAGGTTTTCGGTCTTCAGGACGATGTCTGTCGTGGAGATATCTGGCATGGTCAAGCCCTCAATGCCCGCATGCGCTGGCGCCATTGGTCGAGAACGACCGCGCCGACGATGATCACGCCCTTGACCATCTCCTGATAGTAGGCGTCGAGGCGCAGGAAGGTGAAGCCGGAAATGATGACGCCGAAGATCAGCGAGCCGATCACGGTGCCGACGATCGAGCCGCGGCCGCCCGACAAAGAGACGCCGCCGATGACCGCCATGGCGATGGCGTCGAGCTCGTACATGACGCCCATGCCGGACTGTGCTGTCAGGTTCTTGGAGGAGAGCACGACGGCGGCCAGCGCGGCGAGGATGCCGGCAATGACATAGACGAGGATCTTGTGGTTGGCGATCTTGATGCCCGACATGCGCGCGGCATCCTCGTTGGAGCCGATGGCGTAGCAGTGCTTGCCGTAGCGTGTGTAGGTCATGATCAGCTGGAACAGCACCGCCAGCGACAGGAAGATGATGACCGGCATCAGGCCCTTGCCGATACCAGCGAAACTTTCGGTCGGAAACGAGATCGGCTGACCCTTGGACCACCATTTGGCAATGCCGCGCGCGGTCACCATCATGCCGAGCGTGGCGATGAACGGCGGAATGCGCGTGTATGCAATCAAGGAGCCGTTGACGAGACCGGCGAGCAGACCACAGCCGATGGCGACTAGTACCGGCACGATGACCGGCAGGTCGGTCCAGCCTTGCGCCAGGAACATCGCCTTGGGGTTGGGGTTGGGGTTGCCGTTGACCGTCGCCACCTGGGCAAAACTCATGGCGATCATGGCGGTGGCGCCGACGATCGAGCCCGAGGACAAGTCGATGCCGCCGCAAATGATCACCTGCGTGACGCCGATGGCGATGATGCCGACGATCGACACCTGCAGGATGATGATCTGCAGGCGGGCCTCATTGAAGATCCCGGCGACGTTGTCGCGCGTGTTGAACAGGAAGCTGTCGCCAAGAAAGATGCGGCCGATCATTTCGAAGATGACGACCAGAATGACCAGCGCCAGGAAGACGTTGAATTCGGCCGGCCATGTCCGCCTCTTCGCGTCATAGCTGACCCCGCCGACGCCATGAGATGTCTGTGACATGTCTGTCCTCCGTGAGGCGGCATTTGCCCTCCCGCACGTAAGGGCGGTGAGGGAAACGGGAGCGGCGCGATTGATGCGCCGCTCCGTTAGTCGAACGAGTCGCCGGCTCAGTTCTTCTTCAGGAACTTGTCGATGTTGGCTGGCGTCACGAGTTGGAAGGGCACGTAGACCTTGTGCTCGACCTTCTCGCCCTTGGCGAGCTTCAGCGCTGCGTCCAGAGCGCCGGCGCCCTGGCCGGCCGCATCCTGGAACACGGTGGCATCGAGGTCGCCGGCCTGCATGGCGGCAAGCGCGTCCTGCGTGGCGTCGACACCGCCGACGACGACCGTCTTCATGTCGATGTTGGCGGCCTTCATCGCCTGGATGGCGCCGATGGCGCTTTCGTCATTGTTGGCGATGACGCCGTCGAACGGCTTGCCGGTTGACAGCCAGTTGGTCATCAGGTTCTGCGCTTCGTCGCGGTTCCAGTTCGAAGTCTGCTTGTCGATGATCTTGATGAAGCTGCACTCCGGCGTGGCGATCACCTCTTCGATGTCCTTGGTGCGCTGCACGGCGGCCTGGTTGGAAAGCTCGCCCATGATGACATAGACATTGGCTTCCTTCTTGCCGGCCCCGGTGAACAGGCGGCAGACTTCCTTGGTCTCGAGCGTGCCGGAATCGGCCTCGTTCGACGCGACGAAGGCCTGGTTGTCCGGCAGCGTGTCGACATTGACCGGCTGGCGGTTGACATAGACCAACGGGATCTTGGCGGCTGCGGCGGCGTCCGACATCGCCTGCGTGGCCGAGGTATCGACCGGGTTGACGATGATGGCGTCGACGCCCGAGGCGGCGAAGTTCTTGATCTGGTCGAGCTGCTTGGCGACGTCGTTCTGCGCGTCCTCGACCTGCAGTTCCACGCCGCTCATGCCCTTGGCCTGCTCGATCATGCCGTTGCGCAGCACGGTGAGGAAGTTGTCGTCGAACTTGGCCATCGACACGCCGACCTTGGCGGCAAAAGCGGACGAACTCATCAGCGCCGCAAAGGCGACGCCCAAAATCAGTTTCTTCATTGTGTTTCTCCTCCACATTGGTGTCCGGCTGCACCGATCTACCCGGAATCCCCGATAGCCCGAGGAATCTCTCCCTGATGCCTTCCTGTTCCGTATGGCGTTTTGTCCAAGCGATGGAACGCCAGGCTCCCAGTTTGAAACAGATGTTCCGGAACGAAAGAACCAAAATACCAATCTGATGAAATATTTATTCCATTTTTTCGCGAGACGTCAAGAGCGATTCCTAAGTCGGAAAGCGGATTTTCGGTCGCCTCGCCGCGAATCAAGGCCGGCAGCGGCACAGGCCGTGTCTGAAGGCAGACTCTGATAGATTCTATCATCGCCGGAGAGCCCGCGCCGAACGGGTCGGCGCGGCAACGCGTTAGATATTTTCCGGCAGATATATGTCGAAGGGCAGAAAGGTCTGGCCCGGCGCGTTGGCGGCGCCGGCCTCGATGGAATGCGCCATCAGGTCGACAAGCTCGCGGCACAAGGCGGCGAGCGGCGTCGAGATCACCATGGTCAGGATGTTGTCGGCGAGTGCCGCGCGCGATTCGGCGTTGATCTCGTTGCAGACGACCACCGGCATGCTTGCGGGCTTCGCTGCGCGCAGCGCCGAGACCGCGCCTTCCATGCCGCCGCCGGCGACATAGCAGCCGGCAAGATCCGGATACCGCACCAGGAGATCGATCATCGCATCGTGGGTGACCTGGTTGGCTTCCAGATTGACCAGCGTTTCCATCACCGTGAAGTCCGGCGCATGTTCGCGGAAGAAGGAGCGAAATCCGATCTCGCGCAGTTCATGGCCGTGGAAGCGATGACTGCCGACGAAAAGGGCGACCTTGCCGGGGTTCTTTGCCGCCCTGGCGATCATCCAGGCCGCGGTGCGACCGACCTTGCGATTGTCGAGGCCGACATATCCCTCACGGATGCCAGCGGCAAAGTCGGACAGCAGCGAGAAGACAGGTTGCCCCCTCGCTTTCAGCGACTCCACGACCGCCGTCAGCGTCGGATGGTCCGGACCGACAACGGCGATTGCTCTGGATTTCGCTGCCAGCTTGCGCATCTGGGCGGCGATCTCGTCGGCGGCTAGCGAGCTGGCGAAATCGATGGTGGCGACGCCGCGGAAGCGCTGCGATTGCGAGACCGCCATTTCTAGCTCCCTCGCGAAATCGCCGTAAAAAACATCATTGCCCCGCAGCAGCAGAAAGCCGAGGCGGTATTCCGGCAATTCCTGGCGCATGCGCCGCTTGATCAGCCCGGCGGCGTGGTAGCCGATGCCGGTCGCCGCCTCATAGACGCGGCGCGCGGTTTCCTCGCGCACCGGCAGCCGGTTGTTCAGCACCCTGTCGACAGTGGCGACGCTAACGCCGGAGATGCGCGCCAGATCGGTGATGGTTGGCCGTTTTGCCATGACTGTCCCGCATGAGTGCCTGCAACTGCTTACATCGTTCTGATGGAAAATGATAGAAACTATCTTTGTGATATTGAGACTATCACCGCATGGCGCTATTTTGCGCTCGGACACAAGCGCCTGTAATGGACATATCCGTCCTGACGGATGCTGTGGCCGACGGAGGCAGCCCCTATGGAAGCGACACTATCCACACTACCGTTTCGGCGCGACTACAGCCTGATGGGCCGCGATTCCAAGCTCGCCGTCGAGACCGGGCTGGCGGCGGCCGAGTGGTATCACACCGATATTCCGCGCAAGCAGATGAAGGAGCTGATGCAGCGCTCCGACGGGCCGGCGATCCGCGACANTCGTCTATGGCGTGCTCTATGGATCGTCGAGCGACTCACGCTGGCACGAATGCGGCCACGGCACCGCCTTCCGCACCCAGTGGATGAACGACGCGGTTTACCAGATCGCCTGCTTCATGATCATGCGCAATCCGGTGACCTGGCGCTGGAGCCACACCCGCCACCACACCGACACCATCATCGTCGGCCGCGACCCGGAAATCTCCGTCATGCGGCCGCCGGATCTGTTCCGGGTCGCGCTTGGCTTTATCGGCGTGCTGGATGCCTGGCATGCGATGTCGGACATGCTGCGCAATGCCGCCGGCAATATCAGCGCGGCGGAAAAGACTTTTATCCCCGAACAGGAGCAGCCTAAGGCCATTCGCATCGCCCGCATCTGGACGGCGATCTATGCCGTGACGATCGCGCTGGCGCTTTATTTCGGTTCATGGCTGCCGCTGATGCTGGTCGGGCTGCCCCGGCTCTACGGCGCCTGGCATCATGTCATGGTTGGCCTGCTGCAGCATGGCGGGCTGGCGGAAAATGTCATCGACCACCGGCTGAACAGCCGCACCGTCTACATGAACCCGGTCAGCCGCTTCATCTACTGGAACATGAACTATCACGTCGAACACCACATGTTCCCGATGGTGCCCTATCATGCACTGCCTAAACTGCATGCGCTGATCAAGCACGATCTGCCGGCGCCGACGCCGTCGATCCTGGCCGGCTACCGCGAGATGATCCCGGCCTTTTTGCGCCAGCTGCGCAACGAGGACTATTTCCTCAAGCGCGAACTGCCGCCAACGGCGCGGCCCTATCGCGAGGAACTCCAAAACGACGCCGTCGCCGCCGCGGCGGAATGATCGCGCGATTAAGCTTTTGTTTTGTCGCAACTCCGAACGGAAAACCGCAACGCACTTTTCCTGGAATTGCTTTTGGGAGGAACACATGAGCGACTGGATCGAGGCCTGCGCCGCCGGCGACATCGACGAAGAAGATGTGATGCGCTTCGACCATGGCGGCCGCACCTTCGCCATCTATCGCAGCCCTGACGACGATTATTTCGCCACGGATGGCCTGTGCACGCACGAAAAGGTGCATCTGGCCGACGGGCTGGTGATGGACGACATCATCGAGTGCCCCAAGCACAATGGCCGCTTCAATTACAAGACGGGGGCGGCACGGGGCGCGCCGGTTTGCGTCAATCTCGCCACCTATCCGGTAAAGGTCGAGGCCGGCAAAGTGCTGATCCAGATCGGATAGGACCATGCAGGCGGGAATGGTCATCATTGGCGCCGGCGAGTGCGGCGGGCGGGCAGCGCTGACACTGCGCGAGCTGGGCTATGACGGGCCGGTGACGCTGGTGGGTGACGAACCCCATCTGCCCTATGAGCGGCCGCCCCTGTCCAAGGACGCAATGACGAGCGACGCGGCCGAGATCAAGACGATCGCCAGCGACGAAATTCTGGCCGAGAAATCGATCCGGCATATCCATTCCGTTCAAGCGGTGGCGATCGACCGCCAGGCGCATATGGTGCGGCTGTCGGACGGTTCGGCCCTGCCCTACGACAAGCTGTTGCTGGCGACCGGCTCGACACCGCGCAAGCTGCCGATGCCGGGATTGGGGTCGCGCTGCGTCTACCTCCGCACCTTTGCCGACGCGCTGGCCATTCGCGCCCACCTCAGCCCGGCAAACCGCATCGCCATCATTGGTGGTGGCTTTATCGGCCTGGAGCTCGCCGCTTCGGCGCGCAAGCTCGGGGCCAGCGTCACGGTCATTGAGGCGCAGCCGCGCATCCTCATGCGCGGGGTGCCGGCGGAGATCGCTGAAATCATCCATCAGGCGCATGAGGCCGAAGGCGTGACCGTGCTCACCGGTCAGGGCATCGCTGATATCGCCGACGACGGCGCTGAGGTGCACATCATGCTCGCCGATGGGCAGGACATCGTCGCCGATCTCGCCGTCATCGGCATCGGCGCCGTGCCGGTGACCGGGCTTGCCGCGGAAGCGGGCCTGACCGTCGATAACGGCATCGCCGTCAATGGCGAACTCCAAACAATCGATCCCAACATCTTCGCCGCCGGCGATTGCTGCTCGTTTCCGCTCGCTGTCTATGCTGGCCGGCGGGTGCGGCTGGAAGCCTGGCGCAATGCGCAGGAACAGGGTGCGCTGGCCGCGAAGAACATGCTGGGCGCCCGCGAAGCGCATGCCGCGGTGCCATGGTTCTGGTCGGATCAGTATGGTTTGTCGCTGCAGATCGCCGGCCTTTCGGACGAGGGCAAAAGCACGGTCCGCCGCGATCTCGGCGACGGTGCTTTTATTCTGTTTCATCTGGCCGAGGATGGCAGGCTGGTGGCGGCGAGCGGCCTCGGTACGGGCAATGCCGTGGCGCGCGACATCAGGCTGGCCGAGATGCTGATCGCCAAGCGGGCTAGGCCGGCGCCGGAGGCGTTGGGGTCGCCGGATGTGAAGCTGAAGTCGTTGCTGGCAGCGTGAAGGACTGACTTACCTCCCCTTGTGGGGAGGGTCGCCGCGAAGCAGTGGGGTGCGGCACCGGCCCCCACCCCGACCTGCGGTCCGACCTCCCCACAAAGGGGGAGGTAGACGGCTGAGCTAAGCCCGCTAAAACAGCGCCTTCAGCTCGTCCAGCTTGTCGTTGACCAGCCAGCCGTAATAATTCTCCTCGGGCAGTTTGACCGCCTCACCCGCCGCGCGGCGCTTGTCGTTCTCGGCCTTCAGCGCATAGGCGCGCTGCTCGGGATTGCCGACATTGTAGAGCGTGGCGGTCAGCCCCGGATTGCCTGAGATGTCGAAGCCGGCAATGTTTTTGTAGGCGTCGATCGACTTCCTGATCGTCGCTGCGACGTAGGGCAATGTCAGGTCCGGATCCATGATGGTCTTGTAGACCCCATTGGGATCGCCGACATCGAGCTCGGGCAGCCCCGACACCTTGTGCACGAGATCGCTCATCTGCAGCGCGGTCAGCGGGTTGAGCTGGCCGAGGCCAAAGGTCTGGCCGGCATAGTAGGGCTGGAAGAAGGTTGCGCCGAAGCGGTCGTTGGGAAAGCTTGTGCCGCCGACGGTCTTGCCGCGGAAGGAGCGGTTCCACACCTGCTCGCGGCATTCCCACAGGTCGTAGCTGTCCGACATCGTGCACTTCTTGAATTCCGGCCGCTGCACGAAATCGGTGATGTCCTCTCCGTCATAGGCGAAGGACAGCTTGCTGGAGAGGTAGGAAATCGCCTTGACGTAGTAGGTCTGCAGCCGGTCGTAGGCGTCGACATTGTAGGTGTGCTCGCCGACGATGGCGCCGACGATGTGCAAAGGATTGATGCCGTAGGCAGCGGCGGCCTTCCTGATCTTGGCGCGCAGTTCGGCGTCGTTCTGAAGCAAGGCGTAGACCTTGCGGTATTTGGCCTGGAAGGTGGTGTTGGTGGCCTGGGTGCGGCGGCTGGAGGCGCCCGGTATGTCAGGTTGCACGGCATTGCGGTTGCCCGCCGGCACCAGTGTCGCCGCGTCGGCCGCGAACAGCGTCGCCGCCAGCGTCAAGCCGAGAATGACAAGGATCAGTTTTTTCATGCGCCGCCGCCCAAGCAATTCCAGGAAAAGTGTGAAACGGTTTTCCGTCCGGAATTGCGTCTAGAGAATTGCCGCGCAAACTAGGGAGTGCTCCCGGTTGAGTCGAGAGCGCCCTTGCACCCGGCAAGACGAAAGGTGGCCCGATGATACCATCCGGCCACACATCAAGCTGTTAGCCGGATTGTTGCCTAAGCATCGGCCCAAAGATCGAAACCGATTTTTGGAAAGTCCGATGCATCGATTCAATACTGCTAGAGCGACCTTTGCGTGTCCAAAGGACGCGCGGCGCTCTAATACCGGCGCCGGATGAACCGGCGCCCCCGTTTAAAGGATGAATCGCGACAAATCTGTGTTTCGCGAGAGGTCGCCGACATGCTTTTCCACATAGGCGGCATCGATGGCGACGCTGGTGCCGTTGCGGTCCGGCGCGTCGTAGGAGATCTCGTCCAGCACACGCTCCATCACCGTCTGCAGGCGTCTCGCTCCGATGTTTTCGACGCTAGCGTTGAGGTCGACAGCGATGCCGGCCAGCGAATCGATGGCATCGTCGGTGAAGGTGAGGTCGACGCCTTCGGTCTTCATCAGCGCGATATACTGCTTGATGAGGCTGGCCTCGGTCTCGGTGAGGATGCGAATGAAATCGTCCTTCTCCAGCGCCCGCAACTCGACACGGATCGGCAGGCGGCCCTGCAATTCCGGCAACAGGTCGGACGGCTTGGAGACATGGAAGGCGCCCGAGGCGATGAACAGGATGTGGTCGGTCTTCAACGGTCCGTATTTGGTCGCCACCGTCGTGCCTTCGATCAGCGGCAGCAGGTCGCGCTGCACGCCTTCGCGCGAGACGCCGGCGCCCATGCCGCCTTCGCGCGAGGCGATCTTGTCGATCTCGTCGAGGAAGACGATGCCGTCATTTTCGGTCGCGTCGAGCGCCCGGCGCACCACCTCGTCCTGGTCGAGCAGCTTGTCGGACTCGTCGTTGACCAACAGCGCGTAGGACTCCTTGACCGTCGTCTTGCGCGCCTTGGTCTTCTTGCCACCCATCGCCTTCGACAGCATGTCGTTGATGTTGAGCACGCCGATATTAGCGCCCGGCATGCCGGGGATCTCGAAGCCGGGCATGCCGCCGGTGCCGGTGTCGGCAACCTCGATCTCGATCTCCTTGTCGTCGAGCTCGCCGTCGCGCAGCTTCTTGCGGAAGGAATCGCGGGTCGCCGGGCTCGCCGTCTTGCCGACCAGGGCTTCCAGCACGCGCTCCTCGGCATTGAGGTGCGCGCGCGCCTTCACGTCCTCGCGCATCTTCTCGCGCACCAGGCCGATGGCGATCTCGACCAGGTCGCGGATGATCTGCTCGACATCGCGGCCGACATAGCCGACTTCGGTGAACTTGGTGGCCTCGACCTTGACGAAAGGCGCACCGGCGAGCCGCGCCAGGCGGCGCGAGATCTCGGTCTTGCCGACGCCGGTCGGGCCGATCATCAGGATGTTCTTCGGCATCACCTCTTCGCGCATCTGGCCTTCCAGCTGCTGGCGGCGCCAGCGGTTGCGCAAGGCAATGGCCACGGCGCGCTTGGCGTCCTTCTGGCCGATGATGAAGCGGTCGAGTTCCGAAACGATTTCACGGGGAGAGAAGGTGGTCATATCACTGAATTCCACTTTGCCACTGCTTGATGGACTCGAACGGATGCAGCAGCATGATCACGTTGAGCGTCAGATTGTCCCGGATGAGGTAGCCGACACCCAGTTCGAAGATGAGGGCGAGGCCGACGACCACCCATATAGGTAGCTTTCTGGCCATCACAAACCCCAGCACCATGGCCAGCGTGTCGGACACCGAATTGATGATCGAGTCGCCATAGTAATCCAGCGAAATGGTGCCGGCGCGGTAGCGCTCGATGATGAACGGGCTGTTTTCCAGGAGTTCCCAGCCGCCCTCGATGACAACGGCGAAAGCCAGGCGCAGACCGATTGGCGAGCGCGGGAACAGGAACCAGGCCAAGGCGTAGAACAGGAAGCCGTGGATGATGTGCGAGAACGTGTACCAGTCAGAAATATGCTGGGAATTCTCCGAACTGTTCACCACACCGTGCCAGAGTTTGACGTAACCGCAGGTGCAGATCGGCGTGCGGCCCATGCCGTAAAGCGCCCCGGCCTGGAAGATGAGCAGAGCGAGCACGAGCAGAAGCCCCATCCGCCAGCTGTCTTCGTAGGCCGAGTAATTTTTGGCAGTGCCCGGTGTCGCCATCAACTCATTCCCCTTCTTCCGCGTCGCTCTCTTCGGCATCGACGGCCATCAGCACGACGTCCCCATATCTAGAGTGTCTGCGATCGATAGCCCTGAAGCTCGCTTTTTCATAGGCGCGGATGGCGCGGCCATTGTCGGGATGCGGATCGATGATGACGCGCGGCGCACCTTCCTCGAACAGTTGCTCGACGAATTGCCTGACGATAGCCGAGCCATGACCTTTGCCGACCAGGTCCGGCACGCCGATCGACAGGTCGATGCCGAGCGTGCCGAACGGCTGGTCGGCATAGGGATGGCCATCTTCCAGATGCGGATCGTAGCTCTGCAGATAGGCGATCGGCCTGCCGTCGAGCTCGACGATCAGCGGCTCTACAGAAATTGAGTCAATATGCTCCCGGATTTCGGCGATTTCCGTCTCCGGATCGTCCCACCATTCGGCGACATGCGGCTCGGCCAGCCAGCCGGCGATCATCGGCAGGTCTTTTTCGGTAACCGGTCGAAAATCATAGAGCACCGGCGGGTTAGCCGGCATCGAGCGTTTCGACAACAAAGTTGTTGTTGGTGTAGACGCAAATGTCGGAGGCGATCTGCATCGCCTTGCGGGCGATCTCCTCGGCATCCTTGTCGCTGTCCATCAGCGCGCGGGCAGCGGCCAGCGCATAGTTGCCGCCGGAACCGATGGCCATGACGCCGAATTCGGGCTCCAGCACGTCGCCGGTGCCGGTGAGCGCCAGCGAAACCGACTTGTCGGCCACCAGCATCATTGCTTCCAGCCGGCGCAGATAACGGTCGGTGCGCCAGTCCTTGGCGAGCTCGACGCAGGCGCGCGTCAACTGGTCGGGATATTGTTCGAGCTTGGCTTCCAGCCGCTCCAGAAGGGTGAAAGCATCCGCCGTGGCGCCGGCGAAACCCGCAATGACATTGCCGCCTTTGCCGATGCGGCGCACCTTTTTGGCGTTGCCTTTCATGATGGTCTGGCCAAGGCTGACCTGGCCGTCGCCGGCGATCACCACCTTGTTGCCCTTGCGCACCGTCACGATGGTCGTGGCGTGCATGCTCAGTTCATTCGACATTTTTAGCTCCGATTCGCGCGATCCCGATAAGGCGATTGGCGCGCGGTACGAGTGATTTCGATCGGCCATATGTATGCATGGGGCGGGTGATTGCAAACGGCGTCCGCCATGGCCGGTGGCTGTCCGCATCGCAACTGGCAATCGCCGGATCATGCTGCTAGAAGGCTTTCGTTTTCAAGCAAATGACAGCTTGGAACCCCGTCTTGAGTTTCGAACCCCTCAGCCAAGGACAAGGTCATGGCGTCCCGTTCCGCCGAAGTCAGCCGCAAGACCAAGGAAACCGAGATCAGCGTCTCGGTCCATGTCGACGGCACCGGAAAATCCGACATGTCGAGCGGCGTCGGCTTCTTCGACCACATGCTGGACCAGCTGTCGCGCCACTCGCTGATCGACATCACGGTGAAGGCCAAGGGCGACCTGCACATTGACGACCACCACACGGTCGAGGACACCGGCATTGCGATCGGCCAGGCGCTGGCCAAGGCGCTGGGCGAGCGGCGCGGCATCATGCGCTACGCCTCTGTCGACCTTGCCATGGACGAGACGCTGACGCGGGCCGCGATCGACGTGTCGGGCCGTCCGTTCCTGGTCTGGAATGTCGCCTTCTCGTCGCCCAAGATCGGCACGTTCGACACCGAACTGGTGCGTGAATTCTTCCAGGCGCTGGCGCAGAATGCCGGTATCACGCTGCATGTCACCAATCATTATGGCGCCAACAATCACCATATTGCCGAGACCTGCTTCAAGGCGGTGGCGCGCGCGCTGCGTTTCGCACTGGAGCGCGACCCGCGCCAGCCGGAAGCGGTTCCCTCCACCAAGGGATCTCTGAAAGGGTAGGCTGATGGCCATCTATGTCGTGATGGAACCGCCAGGCCGCACCGAGGCGGCCGACGCAACCGTTTTGGTCCGCGACGGTTTTTCCTGGCTGGCTTTCCTGGTGGCGCCGCTGTGGCTCGCCTGGCACAGGCTGTGGATCGAGGCGGCGCTCGCCTTCGTCGCCATGGGGCTCATCTCGGTGCTCGGCCAATGGCTGGGACTGGACTGGGCCGGCTCCGCACTGTCTTTACTGGTCTCGCTCTATATCGGGCTGGAAGGCCAAGGGCTGCGGATCGCAGCGCTGCGCCGCCGCGGCTGGCATGAATGGGGCGTCGTCGAAGCCGACAATCCTGACGATGCCGACATCCGCCAGACACTGGACGCCCAGGCGCTTGCCGACGAGCCGGCGCCGCTGCCGCGCATCGTGCCGGACGCCAGCCTGGCCCGGCCGACGCAGACCGGGCTGACGCTGGGCCTGAGCCATACGCCGGGAAAAGCCTGAGATGCGGGTTGCCATCATCGATTACGGGTCGGGCAATCTGCGCTCGGCCACCAAGGCCTTCGAGCGCGCCGCGCATGAAGCCGGCATTGCCGCTGCCATCGAGCTGACCGCCGATGCCGAGCGGGTGCGCAGCGCCGACCGAATCGTTTTGCCCGGCGTCGGCGCCTATGCCGATTGCGCGGCGGGCCTGCGCGGCGTCGCCGGCATGTGGGAAGCGGTGGAAGAGGTAGCGATCGCCAAGGCGCGGCCGTTCCTCGGCATCTGCGTCGGCATGCAGCTGATGTCGCAGCGCGGCCTGGAAAAGACCGTGACCAAGGGCTTCGGCTGGATTGCCGGCGACGTCAAGGAGATCACGCCCGCCGATCCGGCACTGAAGATCCCGCAAATCGGCTGGAACACCATCGATCTGGAGCGCAAGCACCCGCTGTTTTCGGGTATTGCGACCGGGCCTAAGGGTCTGCACGCCTATTTCGTTCATTCCTACCATCTCGACGCGACAAGGCCGGACGAAGTGCTGGCCGTCGCCGATTATGGCGGCCCGGTAACGGCGGCGGTCGCGCGCGGTAACCTTGCCGGCACGCAATTCCATCCGGAAAAGAGCCAGGCGCTCGGCCTGGCACTGATCACCAACTTCCTGCGCTGGAGGCCTTGAGATGAGCAAGAAGGGCTACTGGATGGCGATGGTCGATGTGACCGATCCGGAAAACTATCCGAAATACATCGCCGCCAACAAAGCGGCGTTCGACAAATACGGCGCGAAATTCCTGACGCGAGGCGGTCAGTCGTCAAGCCCGGAAGGGCCATCCGGCAATCGCCATGTGATCGTCGAGTTCGAAAGCTACGAGGTCGCGCTGGCTTGCTTCCATTCTCCCGAATACCAGGCAGCGCTGAAATTCCGGCGCGCTTATTCGACCTCGCATTTCGCCATTGTGGAAGGGGTCTGAACGGTGATCCTGTTTCCGGCCATCGACCTCAAGGACGGCAAGTGCGTGCGGCTGAAGCACGGCGATATGGCGACCGCGACCATCTACAATGACGACCCTGCGGCCCAGGCCAAGGCCTTCGAAGAGCAAGGGTTTGAATGGCTGCATGTCGTCGACCTCAACGGCGCCTTCAAGGGCCAGAGCGTCAACAGCGCGGCGGTCGGCGCCATCCTCAAGGCGACGAAAAACCCGGTGCAGCTCGGCGGCGGCATCCGCACGCTGGCGCAGATCGAGGACTGGCTCGACCGCGGGCTGGCCCGCGTCATCCTCGGCACGGTGGCGGTGCGCGATCCCGACCTGGTCCGGGAAGCCTGCAAGGAATTTCCTGGAAAGATCGCCGTGGGCATCGACGCCAAGGGCGGCAAGGTGGCGGTCGAAGGCTGGGCCGAGGCTTCCAGCCTCGGCGTCATCGAACTGGCGCAGAAATTCGAAGGCGCCGGCGTTGCCGCCATCATCTACACCGACATCGACCGAGACGGCGTTCTGACCGGCATCAACTGGGATGCCACGATCGATCTCGCCGACGCGGTCTCGATCCCGGTCATCGCCTCGGGCGGGCTGGCTTCGATCGCCGACATCGTGCGCATGACCATGCCCGACGCGAAGAAACTGGAAGGCGCCATCTCCGGCCGCGCGCTCTATGACGGGCGTATCGACCCGGCCGAGGCGCTTGCGGTGCTGCAGGGCAAGGCGATGGAGACCCGGCCGTGAAAATCTCCATCATCCTGGCATCCTATGACAGTGGCCACTATCACGGCGGCATGGGCCGAGGCCCGGATGCACTTATCGCCGGCGGGCTTGTCGACGCGCTGACGCTCTCCGGGCATGACGTCGTCGTCACCGATATCGGCAGGGTTGGCGACGAACAGCAGCGCGAGATCGCCACCGGCTTTGCCGTGTGCGGTGCCCTCTCCGGCGAGGTCCGCATCGCCATAGACCGCGGCCGGTTTCCCATCGTGCTGGCCGGCAATTGCCTGACATCGGCCGGTGCGGTTGCCGGCGAGGATGCCGATGCGATCATCTGGGCCGACCAGCATGGCGATCTCAACACCCCGGAGACGTCCATCTTCGGCTTTCTCGATGGCATGGCGCTGGCCACGGTTCTCGGCCTGTGCTGGAAGCCGATGGCCTCGGCCATCCCCGGCTTCAGGCCGATCGATCCGGCGCGCTGCGTGCTGGTCAACGCGCGCGATCTCGATCCGGCCGAAACGGAGCTGTTGAAGACGTTGCCGGTCATCCGCACCGAATGCCCGGACTGGGCCACGGCGTGCGGCAGGCTGAAGGCGCCGGATGCGAAGCGGGTGCACCTGCATCTCGATCTCGACGTGCACGACCCCGGGGCGCTGCAGGCCAACCGTTACACCACGCCCGGCGGCCCGGAACCGAAACAGCTGCGCCAGGCTGTCTGCGGCATGGCCGGCCTGCTGCCGATTTCCGGCATCACCATTTCCGCCTACGATCCGGCGTTCGATGCGCAGGCCGAGGTTCCGCCGCTGGTCGGCGAACTGCTCAGCGAGTTGCTGGCGACGATGGAGAAGGGCTGATGCTGAAGGCCCGAGTCATCCCTTGCCTCGACGTCAAGAACGGCCGCGTCGTCAAGGGGGTCAATTTCGTCGACCTCATCGATGCCGGTGATCCGGTCGAGGCGGCCAAAGCCTATGACTCGGCCGGCGCAGACGAGCTTTGCTTTCTCGATATCACCGCGTCGTCCGACAACCGTGAAACCATCTTCGACGTCGTCGCCCGCACCGCCGAACAATGCTTCATGCCGCTGACCGTCGGCGGCGGCGTGCGCCAGGTCGCCGATATCCGCAAACTGTTGCTGGCCGGCGCCGACAAGGTGTCGATCAACACTGCGGCGGTGAAGAATCCCGATTTCGTCGCCGAAGCCGCCGACAAGTTCGGCAACCAGTGTATTGTCGTCGCCATCGACGCCAAGAGGGTGTCGGCGCCGAAAGAGCCCGGCCGCTGGGAGATCTTCACCCATGGCGGCCGCGAAAAGACCGGCATCGATGCGGTCGAGTTCGCGCGAAAAATGGTCGATCGCGGCGCTGGCGAGATTCTTTTGACCTCGATGGACCGCGACGGCACCAAGGCCGGTTACGACATTGCGCTGACCCGCGCGATAGCGGATGCGGTGCGCGCGCCGGTGATCGCGTCGGGCGGCGTCGGCACGCTCGATCATCTGGTCGAGGGCATTCGCGACGGCCATGCCGGCGCCGTGCTCGCCGCCTCGATCTTCCATTTCGGCACTTACACGATTGCCGAAGCCAAGGCGCATATGGCCGAGGCCGGGCTACCGATGCGGCTGGACTACCCGGTTCAATCCACTCCACAAAGGCTGTAGGCTGCGCCATGGCTGAATTTTCGCTGTCCGATCTGGAAACGATCATTGGCGAACGCGCCCGTTCCGGCGACCCGGACTCGTGGACGGCAAAACTGTTCGCCAAAGGCATCGACAAGGCGGCGCAGAAGCTTGGTGAAGAGGCAGTCGAGACCGTCATTGCCGCCGTCAAGGGCGACAAAAATGCCCTCGTTTCCGAAAGTGCCGATCTCATATATCATTGGCTCGTCGTGCTTGGCATGGCCGGCGTTTCGCTGGGCGAGGTGCTGAAGGAGCTTGAGGGCCGTACCGGCCGTTCGGGCGTCACTGAAAAGGCATCCCGGCCGAAAGGCTGACCGCGAGAGCCGGATGATTTCGGGCCGAGGCCTTAAATCTGAATCCGTCTCTAAATTGATAGAGGGAGCATGATGTCGCCCGAAAACCGCTTCACACTTTTCGGCCTCATGCTCTAGAGGGCAGGAAACTCGATGGACCAGCTCGCTCCGACCGAGAAATATTCCCCCTATCGTTTCTTCTCGGCCGAGCAATGGTCGAACTTCCGCGCCGACACGCCGATGACGCTGGGCGAAGACGAGATCAACCGTCTGCGCTCACTGAACGATCCGGTCGACCTGGAAGAAGTCAAGCGCATCTATCTGTCGCTCTCGCGGCTGCTTTCGGCGCATGTCGAGGCCAGCCAGTTGCTGTTTCGCCAGCGCCAGGCCTTCTTCAACGCGCTGGATGTGGTCAAGACACCGTTCATCATCGGCATTGCCGGTTCGGTTGCGGTCGGCAAATCGACCACGGCGCGCGTGCTGAAGGAGCTTCTGGCGCGCTGGCCGTCGAGCCCCAAGGTCGATCTCATCACTACCGACGGGTTCCTGCTGCCCAACAAGGTGTTGCGACGCGACAATCTGATGGAGCGCAAGGGCTTTCCCGACAGCTACGATGTCGGTGCGCTGCTGCGTTTCCTGTCGGGCATCAAGTCGGCCCAGCGCAATGTCCGCGCGCCCGTCTATTCGCATTTGACCTATGACGTCATTCCCGGCGAGTTCGTCACCATCGACCGGCCAGACATTCTGATCTTCGAAGGCATCAACGTTCTGCAACCCGGCAAATTGCCGAAGGACGGCAAGATAGTGCCGTTCCTGTCGGATTTCTTCGATTTCGCCATTTATATCGACGCCGACGAAAAGCTGATCCACCAATGGTACATCGCCCGCTTCATGCGCCTGCGCGAGACGGCCTTCCGCAATCCGGACTCCTTCTTCCACCGCTATTCGCAGCTTTCGGAAGACGCCGCGCGTGCCATTGCGGAAGGCTTGTGGGCCAACATCAACCTGAAAAACCTGCGCGAGAACATCGTGCCGACACGAGCGCGGGCCGACCTCATCCTGCGCAAGGGCGCCAATCATCTGGTCGAGGAAGTGGCGCTCAGGAAACTGTGACGACTGGGTTAACGGCGCCTTAGGCAATCCCGGCTAGTTTTTGCTGCAATTCCAGCGGGTCGGGAGCAAGCGGTGATCAATGCGAGCGATGCCGGGGGCCGCCAAGCCCCGGTCTATTCCCTGGTCATTCCGATCTTTAACGAGGAAGCGGTGCTACCGCTGCTGGTGCGGCGGATCCGCATGCTGCTGGACGCGCTGGACGGCCGTGCCGAAGCGATTTTCATCGACGATGGCAGCCGCGACACCAGCCTCATCTTCCTGCGCGGCATGGTTGCCGAGGACGACCGCTTCCGGCTGATCGAGCTGTCGCGCAATTTCGGCCACCAGATCGCCATCACGGCCGGCATGGATGCTGCCGCCGGGGACGCCGTCATCGTCATGGATGCCGACCTGCAGGACCCGCCGGAGGTGGTGCTCGATCTCGTCGCCAAGTGGAAAGAGNCTACGAGATCGTCTATGCGCGGCGCATCCGGCGCGAGGGCGAAACCTGGTTCAAGCGGGTCAGCGCCAATCTGTTCTATCGCGCGCTCGAGCAGATGACCTCCGTCAGCATTCCGCGCGATGTCGGCGATTTCCGCCTCGTCGGCCGCAAGGCGCTCGAGACTTTCAAACGCATGCCCGAGCGTGACCGCTTCGTGCGCGGCATGTTCGGCTGGATGGGTTTCAAGCAGACCGCCGTGCCGTTCGAGAGGCCGACGCGGGCAGCAGGCGAAACCAAATATCCGTTCTGGAAGATGGTGCGGCTGGCCGTGCACGGTATCATCAGCTTTTCCGACAAGCCGCTGCGGCTGGCGCTGTGGGCGGGTCTGGCCATTTCCGGTCTCGCCGCCCTGCTTGGGCTCTACGCGGTGTTTTCCTGGCTTTTTGTCAGCGGCGTCGTCCATGGCTGGACATCGACGGTGGTGATCATTTCCTTCTTGTCGGGCATCAATCTGCTGATGACCGGCGTCATCGGCCTTTATGTTGGCGGCATTCATGCCGAGGTGAAACGGCGGCCGCTTTACGTCGTCGACCGGCTGACCGGCTTCGAGGAAGCGATCGCCGCGATCAGCAATTCCCAGGCGTCGAAAAAGACGCCGCCCGCGACGCACGAACGCCGGTTCGGTTGACTGTGCGCCAGGCGGTCAACGATCCTTTGCCCGGCTACCGGTTCTGGTCATGGGCCATGGGCCGTTCGGAGCCGGCGCGAATCCTGCGGTTTGCTACAATCGGCGGCGTATCGACCCTGATCTACGCCGTGCTGACCTTGGCCCTTTCGGCTCTGCATGGCTTTGGCAGGCCTGCGACAATCGCCTCGGTCGCTGGCTATGGCGCCGGCGCGGTGTTCTCCTATTGCGGGCATCGCTTCGTGACGTTCATGTCGGACGGCTCGATTGGCTTCGAGATCGTCCGCTTCGCCTGCGCCACGGCGATCGGGTTTCTGCTCTCGGTCGGGCTGGCCATGATCCTTACCGACGTAGCTGGACTGCCGCCACTTGTGCCGGTGGCAATCGCTTCCATCCTGGTTCCGGTCCTGAACTTCATTATCCTGCGCAAATTCGTCTTCGTGGCGGCCCGATGAGTACGGAGATCCGCACTTCGCTCATCGCGAGATCCGCCCTGACTTCGGCCCAGGGCAGCTCGCGAACGCTGCCACCGACCATGGTCATCTGCCTGCTCGTGCTGGTGGCGGCCGTGCCCTGGCAGATGCGCTGGGGCGTCATACCCGACACCAGTTGGGCAATCACCATGTCCGAGAAGGTGCTTGCCGGCTCACGGCTCTATGTGGATCTCTTCGAGGTCAATCCGCCGTTCACGCCGTGGATGTTCATGCCGGCCGTGGCCTTGGCGCACGCTCTCGGCATTTCGCCGGAAGTCGTCATTCATCTCTATGCCTATACGATCTGCCTGCTGGGTCTCGGCATTGCCGCGCGGATCGCTAGATTGGCCGGCTTTGCCGAGAACCATGTGCTGTTCTCGATGCTGCCGCTGTTTCTGGCACTGCTGATCATTCTTCCGGGCAACGCTTTCAGCGAGCGGGAACATCTGGGCATCGCCCTGTTTCTGCCGTTGCTGGTGTTGATGGCTTGGCGCGCCGCGCCGACGGAAGGGCGCACGCCGAGCTTGTCGATAGCGGCATTGGCCGGCCTTTGTGGCAGCGTCCTGGTGCTGGTGAAACCCTATTATGCGCTGATGGTGCTGGTTCCGGCGCTGTACGTGGCCTTTCAGCGCCGGTCGATCTGGTCGCTCTTCCGCATCGAATACTGGGTAATCGGCTTGGTCTGCGTCGCCTATCTCGTCGCCGTGCTGTACTTTTATCCAGAGTTCCTCAACACCATCTATCCGGTGCTGACCGACACCTATATGCGGCTGCGGGTGGTGCAAGCGCTGTTGGTCAAGTATGCACCAGCCTATCTCGTCGCTCTCTACATGTTACACTGGCTTCGGCCAGGCCTCTCCCTGTCGCCGATGATCGTGGTGTTCGTCCTGGCGTCATTGGCCGCCACCGTGCCTCTCGTCTACCAGGCCAAGGGCTGGCCTTATCATGCATTCCCGGCGATCAGCCTGATAGCGGCGGCGTTGCTGCTCAGAGCCATCCAGATTGACCCGGCGAGGCAATCGCTATCGGGCATGGGGCTGGCGCGGATGCTTTTGCTTGCCGCCACCATTTTGGCCAATGCTGTCCCCTTCTGGCCCAGCCAGAAGCCCAGCGCCGATTTCGTCGCGACGATAAATGCCGCGGTAGACCATCCGAAGGTCGCGCTCATAGGTTCGGACATTGCGGCGGGCCATCCGCTGACGCGAATGGTCGGCGGGAGCTGGATCTCGACGTACTGCAGCGATTGGCTCGGGGGATTTGCTACCTATTTCGCGAAGGTCGAGGCGCAAAGCGGCAACGAGGCGGGGGCCGAACACTACAAGCGGATCACCGATCGCTACATCGATGACAAGCTTGCCCAACTCGAAACCAACCAGCCATCGCTGGTCATTGTGCAGAAGGAGGACATCTTGTGGCTGACCGAGCTTTCCGGCCGGCAGGATTTCGTCCGCTTCATGCAACACTATCGCCAGATCGCGGAGGACGATACGTTGAGGGTCCTTGTTCGCGACGACTTTAGCCGGGCTCCGTCACCCGCCGCAGCGTCAGATTGATCCGGCCGCCATTTTTCAGCAGCGCCGAGGTCGACGGATAGATGCGGTCGACGCCGTGGAAGCAGAGCCGGCCTTCGCCGCCGAGCACGACGACGTCGCCGCTTTTCAGGCGGAACGATTTGGTACCGCCGTCGCGTGTGGCCCCCCTGCCCGTCACTTGGCCGACCCGGAACAGGCAATCATCGCCAAGTGACACCGAGACCACTGGGGCCGAGAAATCGGCTTCGTCGCGATCCTGGTGCAGACCCATTTTGGCGTCCTGCGTATAGAAATTGACCAGGCAGGCCTCCGGCGGATTCGGATAGGCGGCGACCTCCCGCCACAATTGCAGCAGCGCGTCCGGGATCGGCGGCCATGGCTCTCCGGTGAGTGGGTGCGTTGGCTGGTAGCGATAGCCCAGCTCCTTGTCGGTGACCCAGCCGAGCGTGCCGCAATTGGTCATGCGCACGCTCATCTCCTTGCCGGTCCGCGGCATCGCCGGCACGTACAGCGGCGCCCGCTGTACAATGGTCCTCACCTCTTCGACCAGCGCTTCCTGCGCCGCGCGGGACAGATAACCAGGCATGTGGCGGACGCCTTTGGGCAGAACGAGCATGACTTCGCCTCCGGTTGATACTGAAACCATGCCACCGCCAATCAGAAACAGCGACCCGAAAGCCACCGTTGTCGGCCTCCCTTTCTGTGGCAATGGTGAAACCTTGCGTCTGCGGTTCCGAAGGGGAGGCCGCTTTATGCACGCAGTCGGCGCGGTCCTTAGTCGTTCTCTACCCGGCCGCGCAGCTTTTTGATCGTGCCGCGCCCTGCCTTGCTTTGCAGCCGCCGCTCCACCGAGCCTTTCGACGGCCTGGTCTTCTTGCGCGGCGGCGGCGGCGGTTCCGCGGCCTTGGCGACCAGCGCCGTCAGCCTTGCCCGGGCATCGGCCCGGTTCTGCTCCTGGGTGCGGAAGCGGCCGGCCTCGATGACGATGACGCCGTCCTTGGTGGCGCGCTGGCCGGCGAGCTTGATCGTGCGCGCGCGCACGCGTTCGGACAGGCCAGCCGCATTGGCGGCGTCGAAGCGCAACTGGACGGCGGTCGCCACCTTGTTGACGTTCTGCCCGCCGGGACCCGACGAGCGGATGAAATCCTCGTGCAGGTCGCCCGGATGGATTACGGCTTCGTCTGATATGATGATGTCGTCGATCGGCATGCCGCAGTCATGGCGCGGCGGACCAAAAAAGAAAAGGCCCGATCGAGACCGCGCCTTTCAAGGATGCTTCGGTGAAGATGCCTGGACTATTCCGCAGCTTCCTGCAGGCGGGGTGCTGCGCCGAGCACGACGGCATCGACATGGCTCTCGAATTTCTCGAAGTTGACGGCGAACATGCCGACCAATCGCGCTGCCTGCCGGTCATAGGCTGCCTTGTCGGCCCAGGTCGAACGCGGGTCGAGAATGGCGCTGTCGACGCCAGGCACAGCAACCGGCACCTCGAAGCCGAAATTGGCGTCGGTGCGGAAACCGGACGCCTTCAACGAACCGTCAAGCGCTGCGGCCAGCAAGGCGCGCGTCGCCTTGATTGGCATGCGCTTGCCGGTGCCGTAGGCGCCGCCGGTCCAGCCGGTGTTGACCAGCCAGCAATCGGCGCCGTGGCGGGCGATCAGCTCGCGCAGCAGATTGCCGTATTCCTTGGGGTGGCGCGGCATGAACGGGGCGCCGAAGCAGGTCGAGAAGGTCGCTTCCGGCTCGGTAACGCCCTTCTCGGTGCCGGCCACCTTGGCGGTGTAGCCGGAGAGGAAGTGGTACATCGCCTGCGCCGGGGTCAGCCGTGCGATCGGCGGCATGATGCCGAAGGCATCGGCGGTCAGCATGATGATGTTTTTCGGGTGGCTGGCCCGTCCGCTCTTCGAGGCATTGGGGATGAAATCCAGCGGATAGGCGCAGCGCGTGTTTTCGGTGAGCCGGCCGTCGTTGAAGTCCGGCACGCGGTCGGCGTCGAGCACGACATTTTCCAGCACCGTGCCGAAGCGCTGCGTGGTGGCGAAAATCTCCGGCTCGGCCTCGGCCGACAGCCGGATCGTCTTGGCGTAGCAGCCGCCTTCGAAGTTGAAGATGCCGTGCGGTCCCCAGCCGTGCTCGTCGTCGCCGATGAGCGTACGTGACGGATCGGCCGACAGCGTCGTCTTGCCCGTCCCGGAAAGCCCGAAGAAGATCGCTGCGTCGCCGCCCGGGCCCTCATTGGCCGAGCAGTGCATCGGCATGACGCCCTTTTCCGGCAGCAGATAGTTGAGCATGGTGAACACCGATTTCTTCATCTCGCCGGCATAGGAAGTGCCGCCGATGAGCACGATCTTGCGGGTGAGATCGACCGCAATCACCGTTTCGGTGCGGCTGCCGTGGCGGGCCGGATCGGCGCGGAAGGACGGCAGGTCGATGATCGTCATCTCCGGCACGAAATCCTCGAGCTCGGCGGCCTGCGGGCGGATCAAAAGATTGCGGATGAACAGCGAGTGCCAGGCGAATTCGGTGATGACCCGCGTCGGCAGCTTCAGCTCGGCATCGGCGCCGCCGACGAGGTCCTGCACATAGAGATCGCTATTCGCGGCGTGGACAAGGAAATCGGCGAGCAGCATTTCGAACTGGCCCGCCGAAATCGCCTTGTTGTTGTCCCACCAGACATGGGGCTCGGTGGCGCCATCGCGGACGACAAACTTGTCCTTGGGCGAGCGGCCAGTGTGCTGGCCGGTCTCGGCAAGCAGCGCGCCGCCGGCGGTCAACCGGGCCTCGCCACGACGGATCGCTGCCTCATAAAGGGCGGCCGCACCAAAATTATAATGCACCGTGCCGGTGGTTTTCAGGCCGATACGATCGATCGCGCAAGCAGAATTGCGTTTGCCGACTTCCGACATCAAGGGTCCCTTCTTCTGGATTCGCCGCACTTTGCCGGCGCGTTTCCGGCGAGCCCGCGTTAGGGGCTGAGACGGTGAGAACCAGAAAACTCGAATGATATCAAATCATTAATCGATTTAAAAATTTTGAAAGTTGTTTAAATCGTTTATATGTGCAAAAAATCACGGTGGTTGCCCAAAGGATTGGCACACAGTGTTCGTCCAACCCGTGTAGAGGTTCCGATGGGGCCGCCGGCAAGCCGTCCGCGACAGCGGGTGGAGCCTGTGCCACATTTTGTACCTAATTTGTCCTGCAAAAGCCCCTTCTCTAAGACAGAAGGGACAGCTCATGAGGGAGCCGCTTGAAATGGCAACAATCGCGCTTGTCGATGACGACCGCAACATTCTGACATCGGTGTCGATCGCCCTCGAGTCCGAGGGGTATCGCGTCGAGACCTACACGGATGGTGCGTCGGCGCTGGAAGGCCTGGCGGCGCGGCCGCCGAATCTCGCCATCCTCGACATCAAGATGCCGCGCATGGACGGCATGGAGCTGTTGCGCCGGATGCGGCAGAAGTCCGACCTGCCGGTGATCTTCCTGACCTCGAAGGACGATGAGATCGATGAGCTTTTCGGCCTCAAGATGGGCGCCGACGATTTCATCCGCAAACCGTTCTCGCAGCGCCTGCTGGTCGAGCGGGTGCGCGCCGTGCTGCGCCGCGCCAGCGCCCGCGAAGCTGCGGCAAAGGCGCCCAGCCAGCAGGCCCGTTCGCTGGAACGCGGCCAGCTGGTCATGGACCAGGAACGCCATACCTGCACCTGGAAGGGCGAGCCGGTGACGCTGACGGTCACCGAATTTCTCATCCTGCACTCGTTGGCGCAGCGCCCAGGCGTGGTAAAAAGCCGTGATGCGCTGATGGATTCCGCCTATGATGAGCAGGTCTATGTCGACGACCGCACCATCGATAGCCACATCAAGCGGCTGCGCAAGAAGTTCAAGGCCGTCGATGACGACTTCGAAATGATCGAAACCCTTTACGGAGTCGGATACCGGTTCCGCGAAGCTTGAGTTGATGCATGTCGCCCAAAAGTGGTCGCGGTTTTTGGGACGACGACATGCATAAAACCAAAGACTAGGCGGGAGCTGCTATTCGATGGCAGTGGATGTACAGCGGAGCAGACGAACGAGCGCTGTCAGGCGGTCGCGGATTCTGCCCGCATTCCTGTCGAGGTTGACGGTGCCGATGCGCCGCTTCCTCGGCCACCACATCTTTTCCAGCCTGACCCGGCGCATCCTGTTCCTCAACCTGGCCGGCCTCGCCGTGCTGGTCACCGGCATCCTCTATCTCAACACCTTCCGCGACGGGCTGATCGACGCCCGCGTCGAAAGCCTGATGACGCAGGGCGAGATCATCGCCGGCGCCATTGCCGCGTCGGCGACGGTCGAGACCGATTCGATCAGCATCGATCCGGAAAAACTGCTCGAACTGCAGGCCGGTGAAAGCCTGGGGCCGGGCTCCGACCAGCTCGACAATCTGGATTTCCCGATCAATCCCGAGCGCGTCGCGCCGGTGCTGCGGCGGCTGATTTCGCCGACGCGCACCCGGGCCCGCATCTATGACCGCGACGCCAATCTGCTGCTCGATTCGCGCCATCTCTATTCGCGCGGCCAAATCCTGCGCTACGACCTGCCGCCGGTCGAGGACGAGCAGCCGGATATGCTGGAGCGCGTGCAGAAATTCGTCTTCGACTTCTTCCGCAACAAGGACCTGCCCGTCTACCATGAGCAGCCGGGCGGCAACGGTGCGGCCTTCCCGGAAGTGGTCAAGGCGCTGACCGGCAGTCCATCGACGATCGTGCGGGTGAGCGAACAGGGCGAGCAGATCGTTTCGGTGGCGGTGCCGATCCAGCGCTTCCGTGCCGTTCTCGGCGTGCTGATGCTGTCGACGGAAGGCGGCGACATCGACAAGATCGTCGCCGCCGAACGCAAGGCTATTTTGCGCGTGTTCGGCATCGCCGCCCTGGTCACCGCCATCCTGTCGATGCTGCTCGCATCCACCATCGCCAATCCGCTGCGCCGGCTATCGGCGGCGGCAGTGCGGGTGCGGCGCGGCGTCAAGAGCCGCGAGGAGATCCCCGACTTTTCCGACCGCCAGGACGAGATCGGCAATTTGTCGGTCGCGGTGCGCGATATGACCAATGCGCTCTATGCCCGCATCGAGGCGATCGAAAGCTTCGCCGCCGATGTCTCGCACGAACTGAAGAACCCGCTGACGTCGCTGCGCAGCGCGGTGGAGACCTTGCCGCTGGCCAAGAACGACAATTCACGCGGCAGGCTGATGGAGATCATCCAGCACGATGTCCGGCGTCTCGACCGGCTGATCACCGACATTTCCGATGCCTCGCGCCTAGACGCCGAACTGGCGCGTGAGGATGCCGCCACGGTCGATTTGAAGAAATTCATCACCGATCTCGTCGCCGTGTCGCGCGAAGCGACGCGCAACAAAAAGGCTGTCGAGATCGAATTCAAGGCCGCCAAGCTGCCGCAAGGCGTCAAAGGCTATTTCGTCACCGGCCATGATCTCAGGATCGGCCAGGTCATCACCAATCTGATCGAGAATGCCCGCTCCTTCGTGCCGGAGGACCACGGCCATATCGCCATTTCCCTGGCACGCTCGGGCAAGGTCAACATCGTCACCGTCGACGACAACGGCCCCGGAATCCGCGCCGACGCCATCGACCGCATCTTCGAGCGCTTCTACACCGACCGCCCGGCCGGCGAGGCGTTCGGCCAGAATTCGGGGCTTGGCCTGTCGATATCCAGGCAGATCGTCGAAGCCCATGGCGGCACGCTGACCGCCGAGAACATCCCCGGCACCAAGCCCGGCGACATCAAGGGCGCGCGCTTCGTCGTTACGCTGCCGGCAGAAGGCTGATCGCGGCTGCGCATGCCCGATCCCACCGCGGAACCCGAGAACATCCATGCCACCGCAGTCCTGATTGGCGAGCGGGGCGTCCTGATCACCGGGCCGTCCGGCTCGGGCAAGACAACGCTGGCGCTGGCGCTCATCGACCATTTCAGCCGGCTCGGGCTGTTTGCGCGGCTGATCGGCGACGACCAGCTGTTTGTCGCGGCGCGTTTCGGGCGGCTGGTCTGCCATGCGCCCGCCAGCATTGCCGGCCTCGCAGAGGTGCCCGGGCTTGGTCCGAAGCCGCTTTTGTTCCAACCTGTGGGGGTCATCGACCTTACGATCCAGCTGGTTGCCGCAAACGCTGTGGAGCGTTTCCAGGAAGAGTCGAGCGCGACCATTGCCGGCTGTGTGGTGCCGCGCATCGACCTCGTTCAGCGCAACGTCACTGCGGCTTTGCCGGCGGTAATGGCGCGGCTGGCGATTGCGCCTTTCGTATGATCCGCCGCCGGTTTTTTGCTGCAATGCGTCAAATTGGCCATGGCCGACGCAATTTTGGGCTTGTCAACGCGCCGCGCGTCGACAAGATAGCGCTCCCGCCGCCTGGGATGGCCGGCGAGCATAAAAAGCGCCTGTGAAGCGGCGATGACGGGAGCCACCATAGAATGATCGGACTCGTGCTTGTAACGCACGGTCAACTGGCCGCCGAGTTCCGCCATGCCGTGGAACATGTCGTGGGGCCACAAGACAATTTCGAAACCGTGGCAATCGGCGCCGATGACGATATGGAGCAGCGTCGGCGCGATATCGTCGACGCCGTCGGCCGCGTCGACACCGGGACCGGCGTCATCGTTCTGACCGATATGTTCGGAGGCACGCCTTCCAACCTCGCCATTTCGGTGATGGAATCCGGTCGCACCGAGGTCATCGCCGGCATGAACCTGCCGATGCTGATCAAGCTGTCGTCGATCCGCAAGGGCGACAACATGGCGACCGCGCTCGACGAGGCGCAGGCCGCGGGGCGCAAATACATCAACGTCGCAAGTCAGCTGCTGAGCAGCAAATGAACGCGCTGTCGCCCGGTGAGATCGTGCGCGAGTTCCCGATCGTCAACCAGCGCGGCCTGCATGCGCGCGCCTCGGCGAAGTTCGTCCAGGTCGCCAGCGGCTTCGACGCCACCGTCCATGTCGAGAAGGATGGTCTCAAGGTCGGCGGCACCTCGATCATGGGGCTGATGATGCTGGCGGCGAGCCCCGGTTATTCGATCCGCGTCACCGCCAGCGGCGCTGAAGCCGCAGCGGCGATGGACGCGCTGGAGCAGCTGGTCGCCTCGCGCTTCGGCGAAGAGTGCTGAAGTTTTTGCTTTGAACGCCGTTGTCCCAAAACCGCGGGATACTTTTGGGCGGCATGCATCCCCGTAAAACACATACGCGCATAAAGATTTCTTTATATCCCATTGTCGTCTTGGCGGCGATCTGCTAGTCAGGCCGGCATTCCGCGCCCTTCGACGCGCCGTGTGGCGCAGGCGCATTCTGAAGACAAATCACACCGGAGCACTGCCATGACAGGTAGCAATGACTATGTGGTCGCCGACATCTCGCTTGCCGGCTGGGGCCGCAAGGAACTCGATATCGCCGAAACCGAAATGCCGGGCCTGATGGCCTGCCGCGAGGAATTCGGCGACAAGAAGCCGTTGAAAGGTGCGCGCATCACCGGCTCGCTGCACATGACCATCCAGACTGCGGTGCTGATCGAGACGCTGAAGGCGCTTGGCGCCGATATCCGCTGGGCCTCGTGCAACATCTTCTCGACCCAGGACCATGCGGCCGCAGCCATCGCCGAGGCCGGCATCCCGGTGTTCGCCGTCAAGGGCGAGTCGCTCGAGGAGTATTGGGACTATACCGACAGGATCTTCCAGTGGGCCGATGGGGGCCTCTCCAACATGATCCTCGACGATGGCGGCGACGCCACCATGTACATACTGATCGGCGCCCGCGCCGAGGCCGGCGAGGACGTGCTGTCCAACCCGCAGAGCGAGGAAGAGGAATACTTCTACGCCCAGGTCAAGAAGCGCCTGAAGGCCTCACCCGGCTTCTTCACCAAGCAGAAGGAAGCCATTCGCGGAGTCACCGAAGAGACGACGACGGGCGTCAACCGGCTCTACCAGCTGCAGAAGAAGGGCCTGCTGCCCTTCCCGGCGATCAACGTCAACGACTCGGTCACCAAGTCGAAGTTCGACAACAAATATGGCTGCAAGGAATCGCTGGTCGACGGCATCCGCCGCGGCACCGACACCATGATGGCCGGCAAGGTTGCGGTCGTCTGCGGCTATGGCGACGTCGGCAAGGGCTCGTCGGCTTCGCTCAAGGGCGCCGGCGCCCGCGTCAAGGTCACCGAAGTCGATCCGATCTGCGCGCTGCAAGCGGCGATGGACGGCTTTGAAGTCGTCACGCTGGAAGATGCCGCACCGACCGCCGACATCGTCATCACCACCACCGGCAACAAGGATGTCGTCACCCTCGACCACATGCGCTCGATGAAGGACATGGTGATCGTCGGCAATATCGGCCACTTCGACAATGAGATCCAGGTCGCGTCGCTGCGCAACCTGCAATGGACCAACGTCAAGCCGCAGGTCGACATGATAACCTTCCCGGACGGCAAGCGGATGATCCTGCTGTCCGAGGGGCGCCTGCTCAACCTCGGCAACGCGACCGGTCATCCGAGCTTCGTGATGTCGGCTTCGTTCACCAATCAGGTGCTGGCGCAGATCGAACTCTACACCAAGCCCGGCCAGTACCAGAACCAGGTCTATGTGCTGCCCAAGCACCTCGACGAGAAGGTGGCGCGTCTGCATCTCGGCAAGCTTGGAGCCCGCCTAACCGAACTGTCCGGCGAACAGGCCGCCTATATCGGCGTGACCCCGCAGGGTCCGTTCAAGCCGGAACACTACCGCTATTAACAAAAGCAGCGTTTACCACTAGATATTGAAGCCGGGCGATTGACTTTTCGCCCGGCTTCTTTTTTGCGCGGATGATTCTTCACGCCGATTCCAGCACGCGCTATTGTGCTGATTCGTGGGCCGGGGACGAGGGCCGGCTAACGCATCGAGAGCATGATTCGAACCGAAGGACCGCGTCAGCGAAAAGTGGGAAGCGGTTTTCGGAAAAGATCATGCTCTTCAAGAGAGAGTTAGGTCAGAAGGGCGTTTCCATGATCCTGATCTAGGCGGTCTTGCATTCAGGCGGCGAAGAGGACCAAGGCATGCCGGGGGAAAACCCGCCTCGCGCGGGATCGGCCGTTTCCGGCGGCCATGACGATTCCGATAGCAATGGCTCCGTCACGACAGGCGGTGGCCTGAAGAGGCGCGTTGGCGCCCGCACCGCCGGCTTTCTTGCCACCTCAGCTCTTGCCGGCCCGCTCACCTCGTTTGCCGCCCATGCCGAGCCGGCCATTGCGCAGAAGGCCGGACTGTCGGTCAGCGCGGTCGAAGTCATCCAGCTCGCCATGTTCGTCGGGGTCATGGGCGCGGCACTGGTCTCGGCCATCTTCCTGATCCGCGAAAGAGCCCGCACCTCGGCGCAGAATGTCGAACTCAGAGCCCGCATTGCCGACATCAATGCGGCGCTGCAGCGCTCCGAGGCGCTGCTCAATCTGCGTGACCAGCGCGTCATCGTCTGGGCGTCGGAGAACAAGAAGCCGGAGCTGATCGGCACGCTGCCGCTGGAAAGCGGTGCGCCGGACGACCGTGCAGCCTTCCTCGCCTTCGGCCGCTGGCTGATGCCGCGCTCGGCGGCGGCGCTCGAAAATGCCGTCGCTGGTCTGCGCGAGAAAGCGAAACCCTTTGATCTCGTGATCGAATCGCAGGCCGGGGCGCCGCTTGAAGTGCATGGCCGCAAGAGCGCCGCGCATGTGCTGGTGCGCTTCGTCTCGCTGTCGGAAACTCAGAGGAGCCAAGCCAGGCTGAAGATCGAGAACCAGCGGCTGGCCGCCGACTACGAGACCATGATCGGCCTGCTCGACGCCTTGCCGATGCCGGCCTGGCTGCGCGCCACCGACGGGCGGCTGAAATGGGTCAACCGTGCCTATGCCGGAGCGGTTGAGGCACCGAACGCCGAGACCGCGGTGCGCGAAGCCAAGGAATTCCTCGGCGCCCAGGCGCGCGAACAGATCGCCGCGCAGCACAAATCGCGCCCAATCTTCGAACAAACGCTGTCGACAGTGATCGAGGGCGACCGCCGCGTGTTCGCCGTCACCGACTTCGCCGGTGCCGACGGCTCGGCCGGCCTTGCCTGCGACACCAGCGCCACCGAAACCATTCGCGGCGAATATGAGCGCACGGTGCGCAGCCATGCCGACACGCTCGACCAGCTCAACACGGCGGTGGCGATCTTCGATGCCAACGAGAAGTTGCGCTTCTTCAACCAGGCGTTCCAGAAACTGTGGGGGCTGGACCCGGGCTTCCTGCACAGCGCGCCCGACAATGCGCTGCTGCTCGACCGGCTGCGCAGCGAAGGCAAGATCGCCGAGCAGCCGGAATGGCGGCGCTGGAAAGAAGGCCTGCTTGGTGCCTACCGCGCGGTGGAATCGCAAGAGCATTGGTGGCATCTGCCCGACGGCAAGACCATCCGCGTGGTGGCCAACCCGCAGCCGAAGGGCGGCGTGACCTGGGTGTTCGAGAACCTGACCGAGAAGATGGACCTCGAAAGCCGCTACCAGACGGCGGTGCGGGTCCAGGGCGAAACGCTCGACAATCTGGCCGAAGGCGTCGCCGTGTTCGGTCCCGATGGGCGGCTGCGCCTGTCGAACCCGGCCTTTGTCGCGCTGTGGGGACTGAGCCAGGATGTGATCAAGCCCAACGTCCATGTCTCGGCGATCCGCGATCTCAGCGACCAGCGCGCCGTCGACAGCCCGTGGGGCGGGTTCGTCGCCGCCATCACCGGTTTCGACGACGAGCGCCGCGACCGCCATGGCCAGACCGAACTGAAGAACGGCACAGTGCTCAGCTACGCCGTCATCCCGCTGCCCAACGGCCAGGTGATGATGACCTTTGTGGACGTCACCGACAGCGTCAATGTCGAGCGCGCGCTGAAGGACAAGAACGAAGCGCTGCAGAAATCCGACCAGCTGAAGAACGAGTTCGTGCAGCATGTCTCCTACGAGCTGCGCTCGCCGCTGACCAACATCATCGGCTTCACCGAGCTTCTGTCGCTGCCGGCGACCGGGCCGCTCAGCCCAAAGCAGCGCGAATATGTCGAGCATGTCGGCTCGTCATCCTCGGTGCTGCTCACCATCGTCAACGACATACTCGACCTCGCCACCGTCGACGCCGGCATCATGCAGCTCGACATTTCGGAAGTAAGCGTCGAGCGCACCATCGAGGCCGCGGCCGAACTGGTCGCCGACCGGCTGCAAGAGCATTCGATCAAGCTCCGGATCGACGCCGCTGCGGCGCCGAAGAGTTTTCACGGCGACGAGACCCGGGTTCGCCAGATCCTCTACAATCTGCTCAGCAACGCCGCCAATTACGCGCCGGAGGCGAGCACTATCACGCTTGCCTGCCGGCATTTGGAGCAAGGTGTGGAATTCTCCGTCCATGACAACGGCCCCGGCATGCCGCCGGACCTGCTCGATTCGGTGTTCCGCCGCTTCGAGCCGCGCACCAATGGCGGGCGCCGGCGCGGTGCGGGCTTAGGCCTGTCGATCGTCAAGAGCTTTGTCGAGCTGCACGGCGGCAGCGTGCGCATCGAGACTGGCAAGGACAAGGGCACCACCGTCATCTGCACCTTCCCCGATGCACCGTCGGGCATCCGCGCCGCGGCCGAGTAGCGCGCTCGATGACCGTTGTTGTGCTGGAGCGTTTTCTCGCCGACGAGGCTGCGACCGCAAGGCTCGGCGAAGACCTGGCCATGGCGCTGCGGCCGGGCGACGTGCTGGCGCTCAAGGGCGATCTCGGCGCCGGCAAGTCGACGCTGGCGCGGGCCCTGATCAGGGCGCTGGCCGATGATGCCGGCCTCGATGTGCCGAGCCCTACCTTCACCTTGGTGCAAAGCTACGACACGCGCATCCCCGTGCACCATTTCGATCTCTATCGCCTGTCCTCGGCCGGCGAGATGGACGAGCTGGGTTTCGACGAGGCGCTGCTGCAGGGCGCTGCCCTTGTCGAGTGGCCGGAACGGGCGGAGGCCGCTCTTCCGAGAACGTCGATCTGGATCGAACTCGTCCATCAGGACGAAGGACGATTGGCGAAACTATCGGGCCAAGGCGTTGCCTTCGAACGCGTGGCCCGATCGCTGGCGATGCGCGATTTCCTCAAAACGGCCGGTTGGGGCGACGCCGCGCGGCGCCATTTCGTCGGCGACGCCTCGGCGCGCTCTTACGAGATTGTTTCGCTCGCCGGCCTTGCGCCGCGCGTGCTGATGAATTCGCCAAGGCTGGTGCTGGGGCCGCCGGTGCGCGACGGCAAGCCCTATGCCGTGATCGCCCACACGGCGCAGTCGGTCACCGCTTTCGTCGCCATCGACAAGGCGCTGCTGGCGCAAGGTGTCAGTGTCCCAAAAATCCATGCCGAGGATCTCGAACGGGGCTTTCTGCTGCTGGAGCATCTGGGCTCGGAAGGTTTTCTCGACGGCAATGATGAGCCGGTGGCCGAGCGCTACGCGGCAGCGGCCGAATTGCTGGCGATGATGCATGGGAAGACCTGGCCGCAGCGCATGGAGGCCGTGCCGGGCGTCTTCCACGAGGTGCCGCCCTTCGATCGCGCCGCCATGCTGATCGAAGCCGATCTCTTGGTCGATTGGTATGTGCCGATGGTGACCGGCAGCCCGGCAAGCGAGGCTTTACGCGCCGGCTATCACAGGGAATGGAACGCGGTTCTCGATCGGCTGGACACACAGGAATACACGCTGATGCTGCGCGACTTCCATTCGCCCAACATCATCTGGCGCGGTGACCGCAAAGGCCACGACCGGCTGGGCATCGTCGATGTCCAGGACGCGCTGATGGGTCCGGCGGCCTATGACGTTGCGTCGCTGGCCATGGATGCCCGCGTCACCGTTTCGCCCGATATCGAGCAGCGGACCGTGGACGCCTATGTCGCTGCGCGCCACGCCGCCGGCGGCTTCGATGAGGACGCCTTCCGCGCGGCCTATGCGATCATGGCGGCGCAGCGCAATTCGAAGATCCTCGGCATTTTCGTGCGGCTCGAAAAGCGCGACGGCAAGCCCTATTATCTCCGACACCTGCCGCGCATCCGCGATTATCTCAGGCGGGCGCTGGCGCACCCGGCGCTGGCTCAGTTGAAGGAGTTTTACATGGCACATGGCCTGCTGGAGGAACGGCTCCCGTGACCTTGACCACAGCGATGGTGCTGGCGGCTGGTCTTGGCAAGCGCATGCGGCCGATCACCGACACCATGCCGAAGCCGCTGGTGCGGATCGCCGGCAGGACCTTGCTCGACTGGGGGCTGGACAGTCTCGAAGCGGCCGGCGTCGAGAAAGCCATCGTCAACGTGCACTATCTGCCGGACCAGATCGTCGCCCATATCGCCCACAGGCGGGCGCCAAAGATCGTCATTTCCGACGAGCGCGACGCACTGCTGAATTCGGCGGGTGGCATCGTCAAGGCATTGCCGCTGCTGGGCAGCGACCCCTTCTACATCATCAACGCCGATACGTTCTGGATCGACAGCGGCCAGCCCAGCCTCGAGCGCCTTGCCCTTGCATGGGACGGCGCGAAAATGGATATTCTGCTGATGCTTACCGATCTCGACTCGGCCACCGGACACGGTGTCGGCACGGATTTCCTGATGGCGCCGGATGGCGGCCTGCGGCGCTCGAAAGGCGATCCGGCCGGGTTGATCTATGCCGGAGCGGCAATCGTCAATCCCGCCATCTTCAGGGATGCGCCGGCCGGGGCGCATTCGCTCAACACCCATTTCGACAAGGCAATCGCCTCTGGCCGTCTGTTCGGCATGCAGATGCGCGGAAGCTGGATCACCGTCGGCACTCCCGACGCCATTCCGCAGGCGGAAGCGGCCGCCGCCGAAGCTCTCGCGAAGGTGGTATGAGCGGCGCGCGCCGCGTTCTTTCGATCCCGCCCGGAGCGCCATTCCTGCCGACTCTGGCCGAGGCCTTGCTGGCCGGACGGCTGGTGCCCGGCTTCCGGTTCGACGGCGATCCGCTGGCGCTGGCTGATGTCACCATCTATGTGCCGACACGGCGCGCGGCCCGTGCGCTGCGCGGCGCTTTTGTCGACGCGCTTTCGGGACCGGGGGGGAGCCGCCGTTCGGCGATCCTGCCGGTCATCCGCCCGCTCGGAGAGTTCGACGAGGACGAAGCCGCCTTCGACGCCGGCACGCCGACCGAGCTTGAAATGGCGCCGCCGATCGCAGCCATCGAACGCCTGCTGCTACTGGCGCCGCTGGTGCGGGCCTGGAAGCGCACCTTGCCGGCGCATGTCCTTGATATGTTCAACGAAGAGATCGTCGTGCCGGCCTCCGCCGCCGATGCGATCTGGCTGGCGCGCGACCTCGCCCGGCTGATGGACGAGATCGAAACCGAAGGCACGGACTGGACCAGGCTTGCCGATCTGGTCACCGGCAATCTTGCCGGATGGTGGCTTGTGACGCTCGATTTCCTCCGTATCGTCACCGAGGCCTGGCCGAAATTGCTGGAGGAGCGCGACCGCTCCAACCCGGCCGCGCACCGCAATGCGCTGATCCGGCGCGAGGCGAAGCGGCTGGAACGCAACCCGCCCAAAGGCCCGGTGATCGCCGCCGGCTCGACGGGCTCTATTCCCGCCACGGCCGAACTGCTTGCCACGGTCGCCAGCCTGCCCAACGGCGCCGTGGTGCTGCCCGGGCTCGATGGGATGCTGGACGAACCGTCTTTTGCCGCGATTGGGGCGCCCGGTGCGCGGCCGGCACTGCTTGGCCACCCGCAATACGGCATGGCCAAGCTGATCGGCAAGATTGGCGTGCTGCGTGGCGATGTCGAGGAAGTGGTCTCCGCCGAGCCCGCACTGGCGCTCCGCGCGGCCCTTGTCGGCGAGGCGCTGCGGCCGGCCGAGACCACGGAATTATGGGCCGAGACCCGCATATGCTTCAACGCCGTAGACATCGCCGAGGCCTTCGCCGACGTGACGCTGGTCGAAGCCGCCAGCGAACGCGACGAGGCGGCGGCGATCGCCATCGCGCTGAAAACCGCCGTGGAACAGCCGGGGCACAGGGCAGCGCTCGTTACCGGCGACCGCGGGCTGGCGCGGCGCGTCTCGGCCGAGCTGTTGCGCTTCGGCGTGATCGCCGACGATTCCGGCGGCACGNGACCGCGGGCTGGCGCGGCGCGTCTCGGCCGAGCTGTTGCGCTTCGGCGTGATCGCCGACGATTCCGGCGGCACGCCGCTCGCCAACACGCCTGCAGCCAGCCTGCTGCGGCTCACACTTCACGCGGTATTCCGGCCCGGCGATCCCGTCGGCCTTTTGTCGCTGCTCAAGCATCCGCTGCTCGGGCTCGGACTTGAGCGCACCGGCGTGCGCCATGCCGCCGAGCTCATCGAACTCGTGGCGCTGCGCGGCGGCACCGGACGCCCCGACATCGCCGCCCTGCCAGCACTGTTCGAGGAGCGTCTCGCCGGGCTGAGCGGGGACAAGCGCCAGCCCTTCTGGTTTTCGCGCCTGAGCGTGCGCGGCATCGACGATGCCCGCGATATGCTGAGCCGGCTTGTGACGGCACTGGCGCCGCTGACCGCCTTTCGCGGTGAAGAGAATGCCGATCTTGTCGCGTTGACCAGAGCGAGCGTCGCCGCGCTGGAAAATCTCGGCCGCACGGCGGAGCGCAGCCTGGCTGAATTTTATGCCGGCGACGCCGGCGAGAAACTCGCCGAGCTGCTGCGCGGTGTGGTCGCGGCCTCGGCCTCGTTCGACTTCCCGGCCGACGAATGGCCTGATGTGATGGACGCGCTGGTAGCACCGGAAACAGTCAAGCCCGGGCAAGGCACCGACCGCAACATCGCCATTTGGGGGGCGCTGGAAGCGCGGCTGCAGAATGTCGACACGCTGGTCATTGGCGGGCTGAACGAGGGCGTGTGGCCACGCAAGCCGGAAAGCGATCGCTTCATGTCGCGGTTGATGAAGACCGGCATCGATCTCGAGCCGCCGGAGCGCCGTATCGGCCTTGCCGCNCGATGGGGGCGAAAAAGGTGGTGCTGACGCGCTCCGCCCGAGCCGGCGACGCACCGGCGGTGCCGTCGCGCTGGCTGCAGCGCATCCTCACCTTCATCGGCAAGGATCCGGCGGCCGCATTGCGCGGGCGCGGCGACGAATTGCTTGCCTGGGCGCGCGCGCTCGATGCCGGCGAGCGGCAGCATTTCGCGCCGCGACCGCAGCCGAAACCGCCGCTGAGCATGCGGCCCACCCACTTCTCGGTGACCGAGATCGAGACGCTGCGCCGCGACCCCTATGCGGTCTATGCCAAGCGTATTCTGAGCCTTCTGCCGCTCGAGCCGGTGATCCGCGATCCCGGTGCGGCCGAGCGCGGCACGCTGTTTCATGACATCCTGCATCTGTTCTCGACAGAGGTGGCGGATCCCCGCGCGCCCGAAGCTCTGGAACGCCTCATCGCTGCCGGCCGGACCTGCTTTGCCGAGATCGCCCTGCCCGCCGATGTCGAGGCTGTGTGGTGGCCGCGCTTCGAAAAGCTCGCCGCCAACATCATCGAATGGGAGCGCGGCCGCGCTCCCGCCGTCGCCCGGCGGCATGCCGAGGAGCGCGCCGAAAAGACGGCTGTCGGCCGTACCGGTGTGACGCTGTCCGGCTATGCCGACCGCGTCGACCTTTTGGCCGGTGGCATGGCCGACATTCTCGATTACAAGACCGGCTCCTCGCCGTCCAAGGCGCAGGCGCACACGCTGCTGGCGCCACAGCTGGCGCTCGAAGGGGCGCTGCTCCGGCGCGGCGCCTTCAAGGGGCTTGGCGCGCGCGAACCATCGCAGCTTGCATTCGTGCGGCTGAAGCCGAATGGCGAAGTGTTCGAGGAATCCATCCTCGACTACAACCGCCAGCCCCGGACCGCAGAAGACCTCGCCGAAGAGGCCTGGGCGCGGCTGGAAAAACTGCTCATTCACTATGCCGATCCGGCGACCGGCTATCTGTCGCGGGCGCTGCCGTTTCGCGAAGGCGAGAGCGATGGCGACTACGACCACCTGGCGCGCGTGCTCGAATGGTCGGCCGGCGGCGACAGCGATGACGAGGCGGGGGAGGCATGAAAAAAGCCTATCCCATTCCCGGCGAAACCGCCGCCAGCCAGACGCGCGCTTCCGACCCGAAGAACTCGGCCTGGGTGTCGGCCAATGCCGGATCCGGCAAGACGCATGTGCTGGCCCAGCGCGTCATCCGGCTGTTGCTCAACGGCACCGATCCGTCGAAGATCCTGTGCCTGACCTATACGCGGGCGGCCGCCGCCAACATGTCGAACCGCGTGTTCTCGACCCTGTCGGAATGGACGGCGCTCGGCGATGCCGAGCTTGCCACAAAGATTGAGGCGGTGGACGGCCGCCGACCCGACCGCGACACGATGCGGCGGGCGCGCCGGCTGTTTGCCGAAGCGCTGGAAACGCCGGGCGGGCTGAAGATCCAGACCATCCACGCCTTCTGCGAATCGGTGCTGCACCAGTTTCCGCTGGAGGCCAACATCCCGGCGCATTTCGAAATGCTCGATCCGCAGATGGAGGCCTCGCTGTTTGCTGGCGCCCGCCGCGACATGATTTCGGGCACGTCAGCCGGAGACGCCGGACTGGCCGAGGCCTTTGCCACCGTGCTGGAGCGCGGCGGCGAACACGGACTCGATGCGCTGCTCGCCGAAATCGTGCGCAAGCGCGACGGCTTACGCGGCTTCATCGGTGCGGTCCGGCGCGACGGCGGCGGCTTTCAGGCCCTGTTCGACGAATTCCATTTTCGCCCCGGGCGGAGCGCCGAAGACATAGCGGCATCGGTATGGCCGCTGCCGGGTTTCCTGCCGGACTTCTTTGCAGTGTTCGCCAGTGCCGCCGAGGCCGCCGACGCCCGCACCGTGCTCAACAATCTCTTGCCCTATGCCCGGTTGGCCTTTGCCGAGACGGACCCGACCCGCCGGCTGCAGATGCTCGGCAAAGCCTTTCTCAAGGCCGATGGCGACCCCTATGATCCCTCAAAGTTGTTCAAGAAGGCGCTGCTCGGCCGGCTGCCCGACCTTCCCGAGCGCTATCTGGCGGCCGTCAAGTCGATAACAGACGTCTCCGACCGGCTGGCGCTGTTCCGGATGCTGGAAGGCACGGTCGCGGCGTTGACCATAGCCGACTGGCTGATCGTGCGGTACGAGCGCCTGAAGCGCAGCCGCGGCTTTCTCGATTTCAACGACCTCATCACCCGCACCGTCAACCTTCTGGCGCGGCCCGATGCCGGCCCCTGGGTGCAGTACAAGCTCGACCAGGGCATCGACCACATCCTGCTCGACGAGGCGCAGGACACCAGCCCCGACCAATGGGAGGTGGTGAAGCGGCTGGCGGAGGAGTTCTTTGCCGGCCACGGCCAGCGCGGCACGGCCAATCGCACGGTGTTTGCCGTCGGCGACGAAAAGCAGTCGATCTATTCCTTCCAGGGTGCCGCACCGGATTCCTTTGCCGACAGCCGGCTCTTGTTTTCCGGACGCGTGAACGCAGCCAATGCTTCGTTTGCCGACCTGAAACTGACCTGGTCGTTCCGTTCGACCGACGACGTGCTTGCCGCAGTCGACCGCGTCTTTGCCGATCCGGGCGTGCGGCGCGGCATCAGCCACGACCCCGATCCGCTCGACCACAAGGCGATCCGCAACGACGCGCCTGGCTATGTCGAGGTCTGGCCGTCGCTCGGCGCTGACGCCGTCGAGGAGCCCGACGACTGGACGTTGCCGGTCAATCATGCCAGCGCGCCGGCTGTGCGGGTGGCCGAGCACGTGGCTGCGACCATCCAGACCTGGCTCAAGGACCGCGAGATCATCGAGGGCAAGGGACGCAGGCTGAGGGCCGGCGACATTCTTGTGCTGGTGCGCAAGCGCGACCGCTTCGTCCATGCGCTGTCGCGCGCGCTGAAGGACCGCGATATTCCCGTCTCCGGCGCCGACCGGCTGAGCCTGCCCGGCCACATCGCGGTCAAGGACCTGATCGCACTCGGCCATTTCCTCATCCAGCCGCAGGATGACCTGTCGCTCGCCGCCGTGCTGCGCAGCCCGGTTTTCGACGTGTCGGAGGAGACGCTTTTTACGCTTGGCGCCGGACGGCCAGCCGGAACATCGCTGATCGCCTCATTACGCCAGCATGCTGGCGACAATACCGCGCTGACCGATGTCGTTGCCCGGCTCGACGGCTGGGCCAACGAGGCGGCGTTCCGGCCGGTGTTCGAATTCTACGCCGGGGTGCTGGCGCGCGACGGCCTGCGCAAGAAGATGATCGCCCGGCTTGGACCGGAAGCCGGCGATATTCTCGACGAGTTCCTGAGTTTCTGTCTGGCCGAAGAACGCACCGGCTTGCCGGGGCTGGAGGCTTTCCTGGCGACGCTGGAAAACACCGGCCCGGAGATCAAGCGCGAGATGGACCAGACGCGCGACGAGGTCCGCGTCATGACCGTGCATGCCGCCAAGGGCCTGGAAGCGCCTGTTGTCTTCCTGGTCGATGGCGGTTCGGCGCCGTTCAGCGACCAGCATCTGCCGCGGCTCATGCCGTTCGACGCTTCGGGCCGCAATTTCGACGGCAAGGGCTATCTCTGGCGCTCGGCCGCCGATGTCGCCAACGGCTTCTCCAAGGCGGCCTCGGCCAGGGCGCGGGAGCTTGCCGACGACGAATACCGGCGGCTGCTCTATGTCGGCATGACGCGCGCCGAGGACCGGCTGATCGTCTGCGGCTATCACGGCAAGCGTCAGCCCAGCACCGGCACCTGGCATTCGATTGTCAGCCGCGCGCTGCTTGCCGCGCCGGAAAGCACGGAGCGCCGCCACCCCGCCAGCAGCGAGCCGGTGCACCGTTTCGTCATGACCAAGCTTCCGCCGGTGGCGCAAGCGGCAGCCGACGAGTCGCGGCTGCCGCAACAGGGGCCGCCGCTGCCGGGGGGCTTGTTCCGGCCCTTNGTCGCGGCTGCCGCAACAGGTGCCGCCGCTGCCGGTGGGCTTGTTCCGGCCCTTGCCGCCTTATGAGGAGCTGCCGCGCCCGCTGTCGCCTTCCGGCGCGTCGGCGCTGATCGACGAGGCCAAGGAAGCTGTTGTCGATACCCGCTCGCCGGTGCTGGACAGCGAGGCGGAGCCGGGCTTTGCGGTGATGCGCGGGCTGGCGCTGCACAAGCTGCTGCAGATGCTGCCCGGTTTTGCCGAAGACGAACGGCAAGGCGCGGCGGCGCAGTATCTCATTCGAGCCGGCGCCGACTGGCCGGAGGCCGAGCGCAACAAGGCGCTGGCTTCGGTGATGGCGATCCTCAGAGATTCGCGTTTTGCCGGGCTGTTTTCGCCGTCGTCCCGCGCCGAAGTTGCTGTGATGGGCAGCCTTGAGGTCAAGGGCAGGCTGCGCTCGATCTCCGGCAAGATCGACCGGCTGGCGGTGACGCCCGGGCGCGTATCGATCGTCGACTACAAGACCAACCGGCCGGCGCCCGCAGGCCTGGCCCAGGTGCCGCCGGCCTATATCCTGCAGCTGGCGCTCTACCGCGCGCTGCTCCAGCCGCTTTACCCCGGCCGCGCGGTGACGGCAGCACTGCTGTTCACCGAGGCACCGAGGCTTATCGAACTGCCGGTGCAAGCGATGGATGACGCCCTTGCCCGACTCACGGGAGCGTGACACAAGTTCTGCTTGAAGAAGGGCTGCTGAACCACCACATTTGGTGCGAGATAAATTTCGAAAGGATTTTCGTATGGCCACCGTCAAGGTCGACAAGAGCAATTTCCAGGCCGATGTGCTCAACGCCTCGCAGCCCGTCGTCGTGGATTTCTGGGCCGAATGGTGCGGCCCCTGCAAGATGATCGGTCCGTCGCTGGAAGAGATCGCCAACGAACTCGGCGACAAGATCAAGATCGCCAAGCTGAACATCGACGAGAACCCCGAGCTTGCCGCCCAATTCGGCGTGCGCTCGATCCCGACGCTGATGATCTTCAAGGGCGGCGAAGTCGCCGACATGAAGGTCGGCGCCGCGCCGAAGACCGCGCTGTCGCACTGGATCAATGGCAGCCTCGCCTGATCTGGCTTTGTTTTGATGCATGTCGTCCTCCCAAAACCGGGACCACTTTTGGGCGACCTGCATTAGTTCCCGAGATCGAAGCCCGGCCCTCGCGCCGGGCTTTTTCTTTGGCGTCATCGCCCGGCCGCCTCTGGCCCTCGCATCGGCGCACTCCATGTCATCTGCTTGAGGCAGGACAGGGAGAAACAGAATGACCGGATCCGCCAAGGCCACCGTCTTCATCGACAATGAGCGCGTCATCGTCACCGAATACCGCTTCCAGCCCGGCGACAACACCGGCTGGCACCGGCATCGCCATGACTACGTCGTGGTGCCGCTGATGGACGGCAAGGTGAAGCTGGTGACCAAGGACGGCGAGAGTTTTGCTGAAATGAAGAAGGGCGCGCCCTACTTCCGCAAGGAAGGCGTCGAGCACGACGTCATCAGCGCCAATGACGGCGAATACGCCTTCATCGAGATCGAGCTGAAATAGGCCTCAGACTGGTGCCGCGGCCGCCGATGTCTATTTAGTTTGAGCCACGGTTTTTTTGGCCTGCCTAGGCTTGCCGGGCTTCCGTCCGGTCGCGGGCTTCAGGACCTGCCCATATCCCTCTATAGCGCCCGTATACACACGATAGAGAAACGTCTCTCGGCTTACGAAATACGCGACACTGGGCTGGCCGGATGCATCATTGGGGCGCGTCGGTCTGTGGGCCACTCGAACAATTGGGTGCGGTGGCTCGATGGCTCCCGGTAACATCACATGATCGCCGACCCGCGGAGCATATTCAAATATCAGCTCCTCCGGCGGGTCGTTGTCGACGGTAACAAGACACTTCACAACCATTCGAGCTTGCCTCCATGCTTGGCCAAGCATATCGGGGCTTCTGCCCGAGGGGCAACCGCCCGATAGATTCCCCGGGCCAAAATACTACCAGTCGGCGATGCGGTCGCCTCCGGTAAATTGCGCGCTTTTTGCGGTGTATTCGAACAGCTCGATCTTCACGCCGTTGGGGTCGCGGATCCAGGCCTGAAAAGTGTCGTCGCAGGCGTGCTTCTTGGCGGTGACGTCGATGCCCTTCGATTTGATATGGGCGATCGCCGCGTCGAGATCTTCGACTTCCAGGCAGAAATGGTTGATCTGGTTCTGCTCGCTGTATGCAGTGCCGTCCTTCTGGAACACCTCGACATGGCTGCGGCCGCCGCAATTGAGGTAGAAGCCGAAGACCTTGTCGTCGCGCAGGAAATTGAACTGCGTGTCGAGGCCAAGCACGCCGCGGTAGAAGCTTCGCGTCGCCTCCAGATCATGCGCGAAGATGCAGACATGGGCGAGTTGCTTGACCTTGATCATGATGGGCTCCTCGCAGTGAAATGGCTTCAGGTTGGCGGCGTGCCGTTTTCGGCCAGCACCGCGCCGGCGAGATATAACGACCCCCCGATCAGGATGCGTGGCGCCGGCCCGTCCCAGGTGTCGCGCAGCAGCATCAGCGCACTGGCGACGGAACTGACCGGTTCGGCCGTGAGGCCGGCTTCGGTCGCCCGCACCGCCAGCTCGTCATTCGGCACGCCGGCATCGCTCATGCTCACCGGCACGGTGTAGACGTGCCGAGCCAGGCCCTTGAAGGCGTGGAAGTAGCCGCTCTGGTCCTTGGTGTTGATCATGCCGGAGATCAGAAACAGCGGCCGCGGGTTCTTTTCCTCCTGCTCGGCCAGCGCCTCGGCAATGACCATGCCGGCGCCCGGATTGTGGCCGCCGTCGAGCCAGATGTCGGCGCCCTTGGGCGCCAGCTCCATCAGCCGGCCCTGTACCAGTTTCTGCATGCGGCCCGGCCATGCGACGCTCGCCATCGCCTTCTCAGTGGCGCGATGACTGATTTCGAAACCGGTGGCCTTGACGGCGGCAATCGCTGCCGCCGCATTGGCGAACTGGTGGCGCCCGGGCAGGCGCGGTGGCGGCAGGTCCATCAGCCCGTCCTCATCCTGATAGACCATGCGGCCGTTTTCCTCGAAGGCGAGAAAATCCTGGCCGTAGACGAAGGTCGGGCAATCCAGCCGCTCGGCGGTTTCGATCAGCACTTGCAGCGCCGTCTCGCTCTCCTGCGCGCCGATGACCACCGGGCAGCCGCGCTTCATGATGCCGGCCTTTTCGGCGGCGATCAGTTCGACCCGGTCGCCGAGATAGGCTTCGTGATCCATCGACACCGGCATGATCACCGACACCGCCGGCCGGGCAACGACATTGGTGGCGTCGAAGCGGCCGCCAAGGCCGACCTCGATGATGGCGGCGGCAGCCGGATGCTCGGAAAACAGGATGAAGGTGACGGCGGTTAGGATTTCGAAGACGGTGATCTTCTGGCCGGCATTGGCCCGGGCGACGCGGGCGATGGCCTCGGCGAAGGTCTCGTCGTCGACCAGCCGGCCGCCGCCCTCGGCCGCCAGTCGGTAGCGCTCGGCCCAGTTCACCAGATGCGGCGAAGTGTGGACATGGACAAGGTGGCCGCCGGCTTCGAGCAGCGCGCGCGAAAAGGCCGCGCACGAGCCCTTACCGTTGGTGCCCGCGATATGGATGACCGGCGGCAGCCGCTCCTGCGGATTGCCGAGGCGTTCGAGCAGCCTTGTGATGCGGTCGAGCGAAAGGTCGAAGCCTTTCGGATGCAGCGCCATCAGGGCTTCGATTTCACGATCTGCGGCAAGCGTTGTCATGAGCGAATCCTACGCATGCGCGCAGGTGCACGCAATCGCGGTTTGCGGCCAGAAATGTCGCGTCAGGCCTGCGGGCGGGCTTCCGTCGGGATGACCGACGGCGGCAGGATTTCCGGCTCCAGCGGCTTTTGCTCCTGCGGCAGTTTGAGCAGGATTTTCAACAGCCGTGAAATCGTCTCGCGCAGTTCCAGCCGCGACACCACCATATCGACCATGCCGTGCTCCATCAGATATTCGGAGCGCTGGAAACCGTCCGGCAGTTTCTCCCGGATGGTCTGCTCTATGACGCGCGGGCCGGCAAAGCCGATCAGCGCGCCGGGCTCGGCAATGTGGACGTCTCCCAGCATGGCGTAGGAGGCGGTAACGCCGCCGGTGGTCGGGTTGGTCAAGACGACGATGTATGGCAGGCCGGCTTCCTTCAGCCGGTCGACGCCGATCGTGGTGCGCGGTAACTGCATCAGGGACAGGATGCCTTCCTGCATGCGCGCGCCACCGGAGGCGGCAAACAGGATCAGCGGCCGCTTGCGCTGCAAGGCGACCTCGAAACCGTGCACAATGGCGTCACCCGCGGCCATGCCGAGCGAGCCGCCCATGAAGGCGAAATCCTGCACCGTCACCACAACCGGCAGGCCTTTGACCGTGCCCAGCGCGTTGATGATGGCGTCTTCCAGGCCGGTCTTGGCCTTGGCGTCCTTCAGCCGGTCCGTGTAGCGCTTCTCGTCGCGGAACTTGAGCGGGTCCTGCATGACCTTGGGGTTCTCAAGCTGCTCGTATTTGCCGTCGTCGAGGAAGAATTTCAGCCGTTCCTTGGCCGAAATCTTCATGTGATGGCCCGATGACGGGATGACGAACTGGTTGGATTCCAGGTCCTTGTGAAACACCATCTCGCCGGTCTCGGGATCCTTAATCCAGAGATTCTCGGGCATGTCGGTGCGCCGGCCGAGCATCGAATTGATCCTCGGGCGAACGTAATTGGTGATCCAGTTCATCGCTTCGGCTCCTGTCCTGACGAAGAGTTGGCTCGTGCATGTCGCCCAAAGTGGGAACCGGTTTTGGGATAACGACTTGCACAAGGCCTAAGTAGGGAAACTATTCGGCAGCAGCAAGGCGGGCCGAACGCACGCCCTGAGACAGTCCGCTGACCAGGGTGGCGACGGCCTCGGACGGGTCGGCGGTCTTCTCGCCCTTCGGTCCCAACACATTGGCGACCGCGTTGACGATCGCGGTGCCGACGACGACGCCATCGGCATTGGCGCCGATAATGCGCGCCTGCTCGGCGGTCTTGACGCCGAAGCCGACGCAGACTGGCAAGTTGGTGTGGCCCTGGATGCGCTTGACCGCGGCGGCAACCTTGCCGGTGTCGGCCAAAGCCGAGCCGGTGATGCCGGTCATCGACACGTAATAGACGAAGCCCGACGTATTCTGCAGCACCTTGGGCAGGCGCTTGTCGTCGGTGGTCGGCGTCGCCAGGCGGATGAAGTTGATGCCGGCCTTCAGCGCCGGAATGCAGAGTTCTTCGTCCATCTCCGGTGGCAGGTCGACGACGATCAGCCCGTCAATGCCGCTGGCGATGGCGTCCTTGAGGAAGCGATCGACACCGTAGATGTAGATCGGGTTGTAGTAGCCCATCAGCACGATCGGCGTTTCATTGTCGGTGGCGCGGAAATCAGCCGCCGTCTTCAGCGTCTTGACCAGGGTCTGGCCACTTTTCAGCGCCCGCAGGCCAGCGGCCTGGATCGCCGGTCCATCGGCCATCGGATCGGAAAACGGCATGCCCATTTCAATGATGTCGGCGCCGGCCTTGGGCAGCGCCTTCATGATCGACAAAGCGGTGTCATAGTCGGGGTCGCCGCTCATGAAATAGGTGACGAGCGCCGGGCGGCCCTCGGCTTTCAGTTTTGCCATGCGGCGGTCGATGCGGGTCACCATGATCAGATCTCCATGCCCAGCATCGAGGCCACTGTGTGCACATCCTTGTCGCCGCGTCCCGACAGGTTGACGATGACGATCTGGTCCTTGTCCATATCAGGCACGATCTTCACCGCATGCGCGATGGCGTGGGCGGATTCCAGCGCCGGGATGATGCCTTCGACGCGCGTCGTCAGCTTGAAGGCTTCCAGCGCCTCGTCGTCGAGGATCGGCACGTATTCGACGCGGCCGGAATCGCGCAGCCAGGAATGTTCGGGGCCGACGCCCGGATAGTCGAGGCCGGCCGAGATCGAATGGCCGTCGAGGATCTGGCCGTCGGCGTTCTGCAAGAGATAGGTGCGGTTGCCGTGCAGCACGCCGGGCGCGCCGGCATTCATCGAGGCGCAATGCTCGATGCCGTCAAGGCCGCGGCCGCCGGCTTCGATGCCGATGATGCGGACTTCTTTGTCATCCAGGAACGGATGGAACAGGCCGATGGCGTTGGAGCCGCCGCCGACAGCCGCGATGATGGTGTCGGGCAGCCGGCCTTCCTGTTCCAGGATCTGGGCGCGCGCCTCGATGCCGATCACCGACTGGAAGTCGCGCACCAGCTCCGGATAGGGATGCGGACCTGCGGCGGTGCCGATCAGATAATAAGTGTCCTCGACATTGGTGACCCAGTCGCGCAACGCTTCGTTCATGGCGTCCTTCAGCGTGCCGTGACCGGCGGTCACCGGCCGCACTTCGGCGCCGAGCAGCTTCATGCGGAAGACGTTGGGGCTTTGGCGGGCGACATCGGTGGCGCCCATATAAACGACGCAGGGAAAGCCGAAGCGCGCCGCGACCGTGGCCGCGGCAACGCCGTGCTGGCCGGCGCCCGTCTCGGCGATGATGCGCTTCTTGCCCATGCGCTTGGCGAGCAGAATCTGACCGAGGCAATTGTTGATCTTGTGCGAACCGGTGTGGTTCAGGTCCTCGCGCTTGAAATAGACCTTGGCGCCGCCCCCGAGGCCCTTCGCCGAGGAAACCTCACGAAGATGTTTGGTCAGGCCTTCGGCGAAATACAGCTTTGACGGCCGCCCGGCATAGTGGGTCGAGAGGTTGGTCAACTCAGCCTTGAAGTCCGGATCGTTCTTGACCTCGTTCCAGTGCCGCTCGAGGTCGAGGATCAGCGGCATCAGCGTCTCGGCCACGAAGCGGCCCCCGAAGATGCCGAACATGCCCTGTTCGTCGGGTCCCGTGCGGAAGGAATTGGGTGTCGCCGGCTTGTTCATCGCCGATCTCCTGGTCTTGGTTCTGAGCATGTCTTATCGGAAAACCGGTTCCCACTTCTCCGGAACATGCTCGGGTTCGAAAGAAGTGCCTCAGGCAGCGCGGTCGTCGCGCGCGGCCCTGACGGCCCGGAAGAACTGCTCGATCAGCGCCGGATCCTTGACGCCCGGGCCGCTTTCCACCCCCGACGAAATGTCTATCGCGGGCGGATTGGCTGATATCAGGGCGTCGCCGATATTGGCGGCGTTGAGCCCACCGGAAAGCATGTAATCGAGCCCGGCGTCAAGGCCGGCCAGGATGCGCCAGTCAAAGGCGACGCCATTGCCGCCCGGAAGTTGCGAGCCCTTTGGTGGCTTGGCATCGAACATGAAGCGATCGGCAACGCCGATGAACGGCTTTAGCCGCTCGAGATCGGCTACCTCACTGACGGAGAACACCTTCATGACAGGCAGGCCGTAGCGAGCTTTCACCTCGGCCACCCGCTCGGGCGTCTCCGTGCCGTGCAGTTGCAGCATGTCGGGTCGCATCTTTTCGACGATCTCGTCCAGGAAGGCGTCATCGGCATCGACCGTCACGGCAACCGCCAGGGCCTTGCCGATTGCCGCCTGGCGCAGGCGGCCGGCTGCCGCAGGCTCGACATAGCGCGGGCTCCTGGCAAAGAAGATGAAGCCGACATGGCTGGCGCCGCCGGCCAATGCCGCGGCCATTGCATCATCGGTCTTCAATCCGCAGATCTTGATATCGAGCGCCATGGCGCGGGGATTGGCACGAAACCGGCCAAGAGTCGAGAAAAAGCATGCTGTTTGCCGGCAACGCCAAAGGCGCTACCTATTGATGGGAGAAGCAAGGCGGAGGAGACCAATGGCCGACCAGAGCATAGCCGAACTCAGGCAGAAGATCGCGCAAGCGCGCGACGTCATCGCGCATCTGATGCAAAAGGCCGCCTTCGACGGGGCAGAAGCGCACCGGGTCCTGGATTATTTCGGCAGCGATGCGTTCGAGCAGAATTTCCTGCCATGGCCGCGCCATGGCGACGAAGGGCTGCGGCCTGAAGAGCTTAATGCGGCCAATGATGATTGAGCGCGCCGCCGGCGAAGGCTAATCGAACACAATCGCCTGCAATGCCCCACCATTCCGCTTCAGCCAGTCCTTGCAGCGGTCGGTGTCGGGGCAGAGCTGCTCGCACAGTTTCCAGAATTTCGGGCCGTGGTTCATCTCCTTGAGATGCGCCACCTCATGCGCGACCAGGTAGTTTATCACCGGCGTCGGCGCCATCATGATGCGCCATGAGAAGGACAAATTGCCGTCGGAAGTGCAGGAGCCCCAGCGGCTCGACGTGTCCTTGAAGCGGATCGCCTTGGCGCGCTTGCCGATGGCCTCGGTATGCTTGACCACCAGCTTCTCGATGTCCTTCTTGGCCTCGCGCCTGAGGAAATCGGCGATGCGGCGCGGCAAATGTATGCGCTCGCCATGGACGATCAGCAGCGGACCGCGCTCGTCGCGCGACACGGTGACGGTGCCGCGTTTCGACGGTTCGTGGACGATGCGATGCGCGACGCCGCGTATCGGGATCTTGATGCCGGGGCGCACTTGCGGCCGTGTCGGTACCTTGGCCAGACGCTGCTCCAGCCAGTCCTGGTGGCGGTGAAGGAATTTCTCCACCTCGCCGCGGCGCAGGCCCGGCGGCACGGTGATGCGCAGCCCCTGGCCGCCCGAATCGATGCGCAGCGTCAGCCGCCGTGCGCGGGCGCTCTCGACGATCCTGAGCGGCAGTGTGCGGCCGGCAACGACGTGCTCTCGCTCTTCGACAGGCGAGGGTTTTGGTTTGGTCAGGTTGCGGAAAAAGCCGAAGGACATGGCTGAACGATACGCGATTCGAGGAAAACGACCAGAACAAAAAAGAAACGGCGCCGCTCGCGCGACGCCGTCCATCATGCCAAGGCCTGTCTTAGAGCGCCGCGCGTCTCTGACGCGCAAAGGACGCTGTAGCACTCTAATTCGGCGCATGAACCTTTCCGAAAATCGGTTTCGATTTTCGGGGTCATGCGCGCAGCCTCAGTCGTCAAGCAGGTTCGGGCCCTTGCGCTTGGGCGTCGCGGGCTTGGCCGTTTCGGCCGAGCCTGTCTTTGCAGGCGCTGTCGACTTGTTGCGGTTGGCCATGAAGCGGTCGAACTCGTCCTGGTCCTTGGCGCGGCGCAATTCGCGGGCGTACTCATCGAACTCGCTCAGCATCTCATCGAGCTTGCGACGCTCTTCGGCGAGGCGTTCGAGTTCCTTCTCGCGCCAGTCGTCGAAAGCGACATTGCCGGTGCGGGCCGAACCGTGGCCCCAGCGCGCGGCCTTGTCGGAACCGCGACGGCAGCCGGCGAAGATGCCGTCGGTGGCCCGGTTGACGTCGCGCTTGAAGCCGTCAAGCCGGTCGCCCCAGATGATGTAGGCGAGCATGGCGAAGCCAAGCGGCCAGAACACCATGAAGCCGATCACCATCAGCGCGATGGTCGCCGGCGTCCAGGCCGGGCGGATCAATGCGGATGTGTTCATTTTCTCCCATTCCTTCGGTTGGAGACAGCCAAGAGCGGCTGCGTGGATTCGAAATGGGATGAGAAAAACGGCGATTCAAGACAACGTCCGCCAAAACCGGACAAGGTCCTGAATTGATTATCGCTTTTTGACCGCTTCGAGGAAAAGCACGACCAGGCCGGCGACCAAGCCCCAGAAGGCGGCGCCAACGCCGAACAAAGTCAGCCCCGACGCGGTGACAACGAAGGTGACAGTAGCCGCCATGCGCTGGTCCTCGTCCTTGAGCGCGATCGCCAGCGCGTTGGCCAGCGACCCCATCAACGCCAGGCCGGCCACCAGCACGATCAGGCTTTGCGGCAGCACTGCGAAGATCGCCACCAGCGAGGCGCCGAAAACCGCGAAGATCAGATAGGCAAGTGCATAGAAGGGTCCGGTCTTCCAGCGCTCGGCCGGGTCGGGATGGACGTCCGGCCCGGTGCAGATCGCCGCAGAGATCGCGGCCAGATTGGTGGTCGAGCCGCCAAACGGCGCCGACAGCAGCGAGAACAGGCCGGTGACGCCGATCAGCGGGCCGGGTTCGGGGTGATAGCCGGCGGCGCGCAAGACGGCGAGACCCGACAGGTTCTGCGACGCCATGGTGACGAGGTAGAGCGGCAGCGCCAGGCCGATGACAGCTGCGGCGCTGAAATGCGGAGCAATCAGCGTCAGCGTCGACAGTTCCGGCGCCGGCAGTCCGCCGACGCGGCCTGTCAGGAAGGCGGCGATGCCGCCGCCGATCAGCACCGCCAGCACCGACAGCGCCGGGTTGAACAGGCGAATGACGAAGAAGGCCGCGATCAGCGGCAGGATCAGCCAGGGGTCGACCGGAATGGTCTTGACGGCATTGAGCGCGAAGGTGACGACGATGCCGGCCAGCATGCCGGACGCGACCGACGTCGGTATCCTTGATATAAGCTGGGTCAGCGGCTTGAACAGGCCGGTGGCGATCAACATCAAGCCGGTGACGATGAAGGCGCCGACCGCATCGGCCATGGTAAAGCCGCTCGATGCCGCCATCAGCGCCAGGCCTGGTGTCGACCAGGCGGTGATGATGGGCATTTTCGTGCGCCAGGACAGCCACAGGCATTCGATCGCCATCGCCACGCACACTGCCGTCACCCAGCTCGCGGTTTCGGCTTGCGTGGCGCCAACCGCCTTGGCGGCGGCAATGACGACGGCCAGCGTGCCGCCGAAGCCGACGATTGCCGCGACAAAGGCGGATATCGGGATGGAAATGCGCATTCTTGCCTACCCCGCCCGCCGAACCATGTCGGCCACCGCCCTCAGCAGCATGTCGAGATCCTGCGGCCGCGACAGGCGGTGGTCGCCGTCGGGAATGAGCGACAAAGTGACGTCGTCGGCTGGCAGCAGCGAGACCAGCTTCAGCGCATGGCTTGCCGGCACGTCGGCATCGGCCAAGCCCTGCAGGATGTGGACCGGGCAATGGGTATCGATCGGCCCGATCATGACCCGGTTCGCTCTGCCGTCCTCGATAAGCGCGCTTGTGTAGATGTAAGGCTCGGCGGAATAGTCCGAAGGTTCTTCGAAAAAGCCTTTCTCCCGAAGTTCGCGCCTCTGTGCCTCCGTCAGAGCCGGCTCGACCAGCTCGGCGGTGAAATCCGGCGCCGGCGCGAGCAGCACCAGGCCAACCACATTGCTGTCGCCCGCCTTGCGCAGCTCCTGCACCATGCGCAGCGCGATCCAGGCGCCCATCGACGAGCCGACCAGGATTTGCTTGCCCTCGGTGAAATGCCGGAAGGCGGCGAGGCTCTCGCCAAGCCATTTCGAGATAGTACCGTCGGCAAAGGCGCCGCCGGATTCGCCATGGCCGGAATAGTCGTGGCGCAGATATGCGCGGCCTTCCCTGGCCGCCCAATCCGACAGCGTTTGCGCCTTCGTGCCCAGCATGTCGGATTTGTAGCCGCCGAGCCAGACGACGCCGGGCGTTGCGCCCGAGGAATGGCGAACCGCGATATCGATGCCGTCGACATCCAGCAGGGTTGGGGTGGTCGCGGTCATGGCTGTGGATCAATCCTGGTTCTGGGGACCTGATTGTGGGAGCCTGATTTTACTCGCTGGTCTTTTGACACAGGCACAGGCGAGGCGGAAAGTGCTCGCGACATCCTTTGTTTGGTGCAGGCCTGCGATCAGGGTGATTTTCTGTCAGCGCTGTGCTATTGACTCCGCCCGCGCGCTCACCACATTGGCGCGTCCTGAACATTCTAGATTGAAACCCTGAACGAAACGGCCAAGGAGACCACGACCATTCGCAGACCTTTCAAAGCAGCGGCGCCCACCAAGGATGGCCCGCGCTCAAACCGTGATATCCGGGTTCCCCGGGTCCAGCTGATCGACGCCGATGGCCAGAACCGCGGCGATATTTCCATCAACGACGCATTGCTGCTCGCCGAAGAGGCAGGGCTCGATCTGGTCGAGATCTCGCCCAATGCGGTGCCGCCTGTCGTCAAAATTCTCGATCTCGGCAAATTGAAATACGCCAACCAGAAGAAGGCGGCCGAGGCGCGCAAGAACCAGAAGGTCATCGAGATCAAGGAGATCAAGATGCGCCCGAACATCGACAGCCATGACTACGAAACCAAGATGAAGGCCGTGCGGCGCTTCTTCGAGGAAGGTGACAAGGTCAAGCTGACGCTGCGCTTCCGCGGCCGCGAGATGGCGCATATGGAACTCGGCATGCAGCTCCTGAACAAGGTGCGCGAGGAGACGGCTACCATCGCCAAGGTCGAAGCCGAGCCGAAGCTGGAAGGCCGCCAGATGATGATGGTGCTGGCGCCGCGCTAGATCAGTTCGGGCGTTGCGCTCTAAATCCGCCTGAATCCTGTCTCATGGCGTCCCGGCGATTGGCGGGACGCCGATTCTCCTGTCCAGACGCCGCGATCGCCGGCAAAGCTTCTCGACAATCGGATTCCCGACATGGCCAATGAAATCAACCCTGCGCCCATCAAGGAGCTGGGCGGCTACCAGCACATGCGTCGCATGGTGCTTGCGGTGCTGGTGGTGGTGCTGTTTGCGGCACTGCTGTTCGGCCAGTCGACCTTCCCGCCCGATACCCCGGTGCATGAAACGATCGAGATGGTCGGCGTGCTGCTGATCTTCCTTGGCGTAGTCGGCCGCTTGTGGTCGACACTCTATATCGGGGGGCGCAAATCCTCCGAAGTGGTCACCGGCGGCCCCTATTCGATCACCCGCAATCCTCTCTACGTGTTCTCGACCGTTGCCGCCGCCGGCGTCGGGGCGCAGATCGGCTCGTTCTCCGGCATCGTCCTGTTTGCGCTTTTGTGCGCCGGCGCCTTCCACATCGTCATCCTGCGCGAGGAACGGTATCTCAAGGAGGTTCTCGGCGCGCCCTACACAGTCTATCTGGCGCGGGTGCCGCGTTTCTTCCCCCAGCTGTCGCTCTACCAGGAAGGCGACACCGGCAGCTTCAAGCCGCGCCTCTTGCTGACCACCTTGCTCGACGGGCTGGTGTTTCTGGTGGCGTTGCCGGTGTTCGAGACCATCGATGGCGCCCAGCAATCGGGCATACTCCCGGTGCTGTTCAGGCTGCCCTGATCGCGGACAGAGCGTCGCAGCCGCTCGGGTGTTGCGCGCCAGCCCGCTTTGACGTATAGGACCGCCGTTCCAAGAAAACCGCCCGGCAGGGCATGCCGTGGCGGTTTCATTTGCTTTTCGGGCTTTTGGTCCGCCCGAAGCGAACAAGAAGCGCGATTGTGCGCCACCAATACGGAGTAGCAAAATGCCCAAGATGAAGACCAAATCGGCCGCCAAGAAGCGGTTCAAGATCACAGGTACGGGTAAAGTCCTGTCGGCTGCGGCCGGCAAGCGTCACGGCATGATCAAGCGTTCCAACAAGTTCATTCGAAATGCCCGCGGCACGATGGTTCTGGCTGAACCGGATGGCAAGAAGGTCATCAAGAATTTTCTGCCGAACGGCCTCTGAGCATTCGCTTTCAGGAACAGCGTTTAAGGAGATCATGACATGGCACGCGTAAAAAGAGGCGTCACCTCGCACGCCAAGCACAAGAAGGTCCTGAAAGCCGCGAAAGGCTTCTACGGCCGCCGCAAGAACACCATTCGCATCGCCAAGCAGGCGGTCGAAAAGTCGATGCAGTATGCGTATCGCGACCGCAAGAACCGCAAGCGCTCGTTCCGCGCGCTGTGGATCCAGCGCATCAACGCCGCGACGCACGAGCATGGCCTGACCTATGGCCGCTTCATCGACGGCCTCAACAAGTCCGGTATCGAGATCGATCGCAAGATCCTGTCCGACATGGCCATCCATGAACCGCAGGCGTTCGCCGCACTCGTGGCCAAGGCCAAGGTCGCGCTCGAATATCTGAAGAACACCACCCCGAATGCTTTTGAAAGCGCTGTCGCCTAGAGCATGATGCCAAAAAGTTGCTGACTTTTTGGACAACATCATGCTCAGGGAAATTTAGCGAGGAGCGCGATCTTTCCGAAAAGTCTGCAACTTTTCGGGATCGGGCTCCGAGCCCAGCGCTTCCCAGCATTCGCAATTCTGATTGGGGAACCCGCGCTGGCACGGCTGGCGCGGGTTTTTCTTATGGATGAACTTTCAACTTGAAAGTGACTTTCACCTCAAAGTTGACTCCCAACACAGCGAGTTTGACCGTGAACGACATAGCTACCGGCTTGGATACTCTCGAAAACTCCCTGATGGCCGACGTCGCGTCGGCCGCCGATGAGGCCGCTATCGAAGCCGTGCGCGTCGCGGCTCTCGGCAAAAAGGGGTCGATCTCGGAATTGCTGAAGACACTGGGCGCGATGAGCGCCGAGGAGCGCCAGGTCAAGGGCCCCGCGATCAACGGCCTGAAGAACCGCGTCACCGAAGCGCTGACGACACGCAAGGCCGAGCTGAAGGATGTTGCTGTCACTGCGCGCCTCGCCGCCGAGACGGTCGACGTGACGCTGCCGGTGCGGCAATCGCCGGCCGAGCGCGGCCGCATCCATCCGATCAGCCAGGTCATCGACGAGATCGCGGCGATCTTCGGCGATCTCGGCTTTGCCATCGCAGAAGGTCCCGATGTCGAGAGCGACTATTACAATTTCACCGCGCTGAATTTCCCCGAAGGGCATCCGGCGCGCGAGATGCACGATACCTTCTTTTTCCAGCCGGACGAGAAGGGCGAGCGCAAGCTGTTGCGCACCCACACCTCGCCGGTCCAGATCCGCACCATGGAGAAGCAGAAGCCGCCGATCCGCATCGTCATTCCCGGCAAGACCTACCGCCAGGATTCCGACGCTACCCACTCGCCGATGTTCCATCAGGTCGAGGGGCTGGTGATCGACAAATCGGCCAATGTCGCCAACATGAAGTGGGTGCTGGAAGAATTCTGCAAGGCTTTCTTCGAGGTGCCGCAGGTCAAGATGCGCTTCCGGCCGTCCTTCTTCCCGTTCACCGAGCCCAGCCTCGAGGTCGACATCCAGTGCGACCGCTCGCGGCCCGGCGAAGTGCGATTCGGCGAAGGCTCCGACTGGATGGAGATCCTCGGCTGCGGCATGGTCCACCCCAATGTGCTGCGCGCCGGCGGGCTCGATCCCGACGAATATCAGGGCTTTGCCTGGGGCATGGGCATCGACCGCATCGCCATGCTGAAATACGGCATGCCGGACCTGCGCGCCTTCTTCGACGCCGATGTCCGCTGGCTGTCGCATTACGGTTTCAGGCCGCTCGACATGCCGACGCTGTTCGGAGGTCTTTCCGCATGACGGCGCCGCACACGGGTGGCTGCCGCTGCGGCGCGGTACGGTTCGAGGCATCAGTCGAACCGCACCATATCAGCTATTGCCATTGCGGCGATTGCCGGCGCGCCAGCGGCGCGCCGGTGTCGGCCTTTGTCGGCTTCCTGACCGAGCAGGTGGCTTTCACCGGCAAGGCGCTGAAGATGTACGAGAACGGGCCGGTTACACGCTCGTTCTGCGGCATTTGCGGCTCGCCTATCGCCTATGTCGACGAGCGGCTGGAAGACCACATCTATTTCATGCTGGGCGCCATGGACATGCCGGCCTATTTCCGGCCGACGCACCATGCCTATGTGCGCGAGCAGCTGCCCTTCGTGCATATGCCCGACGACTTGCCGCGCCATTTGAAGACAAGCGTGCCCAGACCCGATGGACAAGGTCCGGGCGGGTACAGACAAAACGGAACACAGTGATGAAACTCACCCTTTCCTGGCTCAAGGATCATCTCGACACCGACGCCACGCTCGACGAGATCGTCGAGAGGCTGACCTCGATCGGCCTCGAAGTCGAGCATGTCGACGACAAGGCCGGCCTGAAGCCGTTCGTCATCGCCAAGGTGCTGACGGCGGTGCAGCATCCCGACGCCGACCGGCTGCGGGTGCTGACCGTCGACACCGGCAATGGCGCAGCCCCTGTCCAGGTGGTGTGCGGTGCGCCGAATGCCCGCGCCGGCCTGATCGGCGCCTTCGCCGCGCCCGGCGCCTATGTGCCCGGTATCGACGTGACGCTGACCGTCGGCAAGATCCGCGGCGTCGAGAGCCATGGCATGATGTGTTCCGAGCGCGAGCTGGAGCTGTCGGATGAGCACAATGGCATTATCGACCTGCCGGCCGATGCGCCTGTCGGCACCAGCTTCGCGGCTTACGCGCATCTCGACGATCCGGTGATCGAGATCAATCTGACGCCGAACCGGCCGGATGCGACCAGCATTTACGGCGTCGCCCGGGACCTGGCGGCAAGCGGGCTTGGCCGGCTCAAGACCGCGCCGGTCGAAGCGGTCCTTGGCAAAGGTGAAACGCCGGTCAAGGTGACCATCGAGGCGCCGGAGCTCTGCCCCGGTTTCGCGCTGCGCCTGGTGAAAGGCGTGAAGAACGGGCCGTCGCCGAAATGGCTGCAGCAAAGGCTGATCGCCATCGGCTTGCGCCCGATCAGCGCGCTGGTCGACATCACCAACTACGTCACCTTTGACCGTGGCCGGCCGCTGCATGTGTTCGATGCCAAGAAGGTCGCCGGCAATCTCGTCGTGCGCCGCGCACGCGACGGCGAGAAGGTGCTGGCGCTTGACGGGCGCGAATACACGCTGACGCCGCAGATGTGCGTGATCGCCGACGACAATGGCGTCGAATCGATCGCCGGTGTCATGGGCGGCGAGCATTCCGGCTGCGACGAGAACACCACGGACGTGCTGATCGAATCCGCTCTTTGGGATCCGATCACCACGGCCCGCACCGGCCGTACGCTCGGCATCATCACCGATGCCCGTTACCGTTTCGAGCGTGGCGTCGACCCGGAATTCATGGTGCCCGGCGTCGAGCTGGCGACAAAGCTGGTGCTGGAGTTCTGCGGCGGAGAGCCGACCGAGACGGAGGTGGTCGGCTATGCCGGCTACAAGCCGAAGATCGTTTCCTTCCCGATCTCCGAAGTGAAGCGGCTGACCGGCATCGAGGTGCCGAAGGCGGAAAGCCTCGACATCCTGACCCGCCTCGGCTTCAAGCCGTCAGGCGCGGGCGACGTCGTCGATGTCGCTGTGCCGTCCTGGCGTCCTGACGTCGACGGCAAGGCCGACCTGGTCGAGGAAGTGATGCGCATCCACGGCGTCGACAACATCGCGCCGCAGCCGCTCGGCGCGCATGACGCGGTCAACTCCAAGATACTGACGACGCTGCAGGTTCGCACCCGCACTGCCAAGCGCTCGCTCGCCGTGCGGGGCATGCTGGAGGTTCTCACCTGGTCGTTCATCCCGGCCAAACACGCCGAACTGTTCGGCGGCGGCCAGACGGCGCTGAAGCTCGCCAATCCGATTGCAGCCGACATGTCCGATATGCGGCCCTCGCTGTTGCCCGGCCTGATCGTCGCCGCGCAGCGCAATGCCGACAAGGGCATCGGCGATGTCGCGCTGTTCGAGGTCTCCGGTACCTATGAGGGCGACCGCCCCGACCAGCAGCGGCGCGTTGCGGCCGGTGTGCGCCGCGGCACCGCCAAGCTCGACGGCTCCGGCCGCAGTTGGGCCGGCAATTCCGGTCCGGTCGGCGTGTTCGACGCCAAGGCCGACGCGATTGCAGCGCTGGAAGCCTGCGGCGCCCCGGTCGACAGGCTGCAGATCGAGCCAGGCGGTCCGGCCTGGTATCATCCCGGCCGCTCCGGCACGATCAAGCTCGGCCCGAAGACAGTGCTCGGCACCTTCGGCGAGTTCCACCCGAAGACGCTGGAGGGGTTGGACGTTTCCGGACCGATCTGCGGTTTCGAGGTCTATATCGACGCCGTGCCCGAGCCGAAGGCCAAGCCGACGAAAACCAAGCCAAAGCTGGAGCTGTCCGCCTTCCAGGCGGTGAAGCGCGACTTTGCTTTCGTCGTCGACAAGACGGTGGAGGCCGGCGCGCTGGTGCGCGCGGCGCTCGCCGCCGACAAGAAGCTGGTCACCGGCGTTTCGGTGTTCGATGTGTTCGAGGGGGCATCTCTCGGGACCGCCAAGAAGTCGATTGCCATCGAAGTATCTATCCAGCCGGTTGAAAAGACGCTCACCGACGAGGATTTCGAGGCGCTGGCCAAGCGCATCGTCGACAATGTTGGCAAGCAAACGGGCGGCATGCTGAGAACGTAGAGCGGCTAACGCCCGCCCTACATATTTCGCCTTCACGCAATTCTTAGGGAAAGCGCGTCTTAGGGAAAGCGCGGCGCGCTTTCCCGGGAAAACCGCTACACACTTTTCCTGGAATTGCTTCTGAGGATTGCCGGCAGTTGCGAATCGCTCTCCAAAGGGCGATGGACCATCTGCGCTATTCCGGTCTGCCGTTCGAAGCCCAGCGCGAAGCGTTTCTCGCAATGGTGTTGGCGGATGCGCTCGTCAGCGACGCGCTGGAGCGGGCCCGCACGCTGGCGTTGCCGGACTGGCTGGTGGTGTCCGGCGCGCTCTACAACAGCGTCTGGAACCACCTGACCGGCAAGGCGCCGGGCTACGGCATCAAGGATGTCGATCTCTTCTACTTCGATGACAGCGACCTGTCCTACGAGGCCGAGGACGCGGTCATCCGTCGAGCGGCGCAGCATTTCGAGGGGCTGGCTCTGCCGGCCGAGGTGCGCAACCAGGCACGGGTGCATCTGTGGTATCCGCAGAAATTCGGCCAGCCCTGCCCGCGCTATACGAGTTCCAGCGAGTCGGTGAGCTATTTTGCTTCGAAGACGCATGCGGTCGGGGTGCGATACGATGCCGATGGGCAGCTTGAGGTCGTGGCGCCGTTCGGGCTGGATGACCTCTTCGCGTTTCGCATCACGCCCAACCGGCTGATGGATAACAGGCGCACGCATGAGGCCAAGGGGGCGAGGGCGAAGGCGTGCTGGCCGGAGATTACGGTGGTGCCGTGGTGAGACTTACCCTCCCCGTTGTGGGGAGGGTCGGCCCGCTGTCGCAGCGAGGCGGAGACAGAGAGACGGGGTGGGGGTGCGCCTCACGAGGAGCCCCCCCCCCCCCNCCGCTTCGCGGATCGACCCTCCCCACAAGGGGGAGGGTAAAGGCACTCACCCATTCACCAGCGCCAACAGCTCCTCCGTATAGCGCTTGCCAACCACCTTGTCCGGCGACAGCGCATCGCCGATCGCCGCGACCTCAGCCGCGCTCAGATCGATCCCGACCGCCGCCGTGTTCTGCTCGAGATGGCGTATCTTTCTTGCGCCGGGGATCGGCACGATGAAGTCGCCCTGGTGCAGCACCCAGGCCAGCGCCAGCTGGGCCGAGGTGACGCCTTTTTCCACCGCCAGCTTTTCCAGCGTCGCAACGACCTTGGCATTAGCGGCCATGGCGTCGGCCTGGAAACGCGGCAAGGTCCGGCGCCAGTCGTCGTCGCTGAGGGCCTCGGGCTTGGCGATGGTGCCGGTGAGCAGGCCGCGACCGAGCGGGCTGTAGGGGACGAAGCCGATGCCGAGTTCGCGGCAGACATCGAACACTTCGTCTTCGGGGTCGCGGCTCCAGAGCGAATATTCACTCTGCACGGCAGCGATCGGATGCACGGCGTGCGCCCGGCGGATGGTGGTGGCACTGACCTCCGACAGGCCCAGCGCCCGCACCTTGCCGTCGCGCACCAGTTCCGCCATGGCGCCGACCGTGTCCTCTATCGGCACGCCGGGATCGACGCGGTGCTGGTAGTAGAGGTCGATGACATCGATATCGAGCCGTTTCAGCGAGGCTTCCGCCACTGCCTTGACGTGCTCCGGGCGGCTATCGACGCCAACCATACGTTCGAGGCCTGAGCCTTCCTCGGAAATCTTGAAGCCGAATTTGGTGGCGATCGTCACCCTGTCGCGCACCGGCTTCAACGCCTTGCCGAGAAGGATCTCGTTCTCAAAGGGACCATAGACTTCGGCGGTGTCGAAAAACGTCACGCCGATCTCGACAGCGCGGCGCAGCGTGGCGATTGCGTCCGCCTCGGCCTGACCGCCATAGGCGAAGCTCATGCCCATGCAGCCGAGGCCGACGGGGAAGACTTCGAGTTCAGTACCAAGTTTGCGGGTTTTCATGGCGCGTCTCCTTGTTGCGTTGAAAGAGAGATAGCGCTTGGCTTTACGTTCGATAATTGGCTGTCATTCGCACGGGGTGTTCTATAAAATAGAGCAATGAACCGAGCGCATCTTTCTCAACTCGCTGTACTGGCAACAGTCGCCCAATGCGGCAGTTTTCGTGGCGCGGCGCGCGAACTGGCCATAGCGCCCTCGGCAGTGAGCCATGCCGTGTCCAGCCTGGAGGCGCGGCTCGGCGTGCGGCTTTTGGCGCGCAGCACCCGCAGCGTAGCGCCAACGGAAGAGGGCGCGCAGTTGCTCGAACGGCTGCGGCCGGCGCTGTCCGAGATCGATCTGGCGCTGGAAACGGCGATCGAGGCGCGCGACCGGCCGGCCGGGAACCTGCGGCTGACCGTGCCGCGCACCGCGGCCCACCTGGCATTGACGCCCAGGCTCGGCGGCTTTGCCGCGGCCTATCCTGACATCGTGCTGGAAATCGTCATCGAGGATCGCTTCACCGACGTCGTCGAAGGCGGCTTCGATGCCGGCGTGCGGCTCGGTGAGAGCCTGCAGCGCGACATGATCGCGGTGCGCATCGGACCGGACCTTCGCGGCGCCGTGGTCGGCGCGCCATCCTATTTCGCGACCATGCCAAGACCCCGCCATCCGCGCGATCTTGCCGACCACCGCTGCATCCGCTTCCGTTTTTCCAGCGGCATTCTTTACCGCTGGGAATTCGAGACGGATGGCGAAGAGATCGAGATCGCGGCGCAAGGGCCGCTGATCCTCGACGAAGACCATCTGATCGCCCAGGCGGCGGTCGACGGCGCTGGGCTCGCCTTCGTCTTCGACGATTATGTGCGCGCGCCGCTCGCCGACGGTCGCTTGATCCGCGTGCTGGAAGACTGGTGTCCGCCCTTCGACGGTTTCTTCGTCTACTACCCCAGTCGCCGCCAGATGCGCCCGGCGCTGCGGGCGTTTGTGGATTTCTTCAAGGTCGGTGGTTAGCCACCTCCCCCTAGTGGGGAGGGTCGATCCGCGTAGCGGATCGGGGTGGGAGTCTTCGTAGGGCGCTACCCCCCACCCCGTCGCTTCGCGCCGACCCTCCCCACAAGGGGGAGGGTGGAAGAAAGCCCAGCTGCCATTCGTTCACCAACCATGCCGGCATTCATCACCAACAACTCAACCCGCTACGGCTGGGCGGCGATCGTCCTCCACTGGCTGATCGGCATCCTGTTCATCGGCCAGTTCATGCTCGGCTTCATCATGGTGCGGTTGACCAGCCAGCGCACCGCCTTCGAGCTGATCCAGCTGCACAAATCCTTCGGCTTCCTGCTGCTCGGCCTCCTCATCCTGCGCATTGCCTGGCGGCTCGGCAATACGGCCCCGGCCTTGCCGGCCTCGGTCGGAGGCCTGGAGCGTCGGACGGCGCCGCTGGCGCATCTGGCGCTTTATGGCTTCCAGCTCGCGGTGCCGCTGTCCGGCTGGGCACTGGTTTCGGTGTCGATGCTGGAGATACCCAGCATGCCGTTCAACCTGTTCGTGATGCCGAACCTGCCGCTCGGCGTGTCCGATGCGGCGGAAAACTTCTGGGCGCTAGCACACTGGTATCTCGCCTATGCCGGCATTGCCTTGGTTGCGCTGCATGCGCTGGCGGCGCTGCGGCATCATTTCTGGCTGCGCGACAGCGTGCTCACGCGCATGATCACGCCTTCGTCAGATCAGGACATGGAATAGCGCGCGCCGCGCATTCGTTCATTGGAGTGAGGGCGCAACACTTCGCCTGCCCCAGAAGGACAAAACCCATGTATGCGCGCATCTTCGGATTGGCGGCTGTTGCCGCTTGCCTTGCCATGCCTGTCTCCGCCGCTGTGGACCTCGGCGACGCCGCCGGCAGCTACACGGTCAACCCGGCCAGCTCCAGCATTCGCTTCTCCATCGGCAAGGTCGGTGGCGGCGGCCTCGACGGCGCCTTTGGCCGCTTCAAGGGCTCCATCCGCATCGACAACAGCGATGTCGGCCGTTCCGCGGTCAACTTCACCATCTATCCCGAAAGCGTCGGCACCGGCCAGGGCCGCATCGACGCCTTCCTGCGCTCCGATGCGGTGTTCGACGTGGCCAACAGCCCCGAAATCCAGTTCCGCTCGACCAGCGTAACCCGAACCAGCGACACCACGGCGCTGGTCAGCGGCCGGCTGACGGCGCGCGGCAAGACGTTTGCGGAAAAGTTCACTGCCGAGCTCGGCGGGCTGAAGGGCGGCGTCATTAAATTCCACGTCACCGGCAAGGTGCTGCGCTCCCGGTACGGCATGGATGTCGGCACGCCGATCTATTCGAATATTGTCGATTTCGACATGACGCTGACGGGCAAGCGAGGCTAGGAGGACCAGCGATCCGCATTGGCTTTTCCCGCAATTTCGGGCAAACCTCCTCGCCTGTAAATCGATAGGAGAAGCCTGATGTTCCGATGGGGTGTTTTGTCGACGGCCAAGATCGGCCGCGAGCAATTGTTGCCGGCAATCGTCGAGGCCGAGAATAGCGTTTTGTCCGCGATCGCCAGCCGCGACCTGTCGAAGGCCGAGGCCCTGGGCGAGCGGTTCGGCGCCAGGCATGCCTTTGGCTCCTATGAGGAGCTGCTGGCTTCGAAAGACGTCGACGGCGTCTACATCCCGCTGCCGACATCGCAGCATGTCGAATGGACGGCCAAGGCCATCGAAGCGGGAAAACATGTGCTGGTGGAAAAGCCGCTGGCGCTCGACGCCAAGAATATCGCACCGCTGATCAAGCTGCGCGACCAGAAGAAGGTGCTGGTCTGCGAGGCCTTCATGGTCATCTACCACCCGCAATGGATCAAGGTGCGCGATCTCATCGCCGATGGCGCCATCGGCCGGCTGCGCCATGTGCAGGGCGCCTTCTCCTATTACAATGTCGATCCCACCAACATGCGCAACCAGCTCGATCTCGGCGGCGGCGCGCTGCCTGATATCGGCGTCTATCCGACGGTGTCGACGCGGTTTTCGAGCGGCAAGGAGCCACTGCGCGTGCAGGCGACGATCGAGCGCGACAAGAAATTCGGCACCGACATCTATTCCTCGATCCGCGCCGATTTCGGCGATTTCGAACTGTCCTTCTATCTGTCGACGCAGATGGCGGCGCGGCAGGTGATGGTGTTCCACGGCGAGAAGGGTTTCATCGAGGTGTTCTCGCCGTTCAATGCCGGGCTCTACGACCATCACCGCATCGAACTGCACAACCAGAACCATACGGAGGCGCAGGTGTTCCGCTTTCCCGGCACGCAGCAATACCGGCGCGAGGTCGAGACGTTTGCCAGGGCGGCACAGGGTGGCAAGGAGCGTGTCTTCACGCTGGAGGAGTCCGTGCTCAACCAGAAGGTCATCGACGCCATCTTCCGCGCCGGCGGCAAGGAAGGCTGGGAGGCCGTCTGATACAGCAATCTTAGCGGGTAATTTCATGGGAGAAGGGCGTCCGCATTGTGCATGCGGACGCTCCTTTCCTGTTGAACTGACGATCTCACGAGCCGCTGAGCGTCAGGTGCAAGGTCTCGGCGAAGCGGTCGGGATAGGGCGCAAAGCCCATGTGGTCGCCGGGGAAGGCGGCGCGCTTGCTGCCGAGCCCGTCGGCCAGCGCCTTGCCCATGCCGTCGATCGGCTGGCCGATGGACTCTTCGCCGATGCCGACCACGACCGGGCGGCCGCGCAGCGCCTCGATATCAGGACGGTAGAGCGACAGCGGCATGACGCCATGCGCCAGCCAGTATTCGAAATTGCCGCTGACCCTGGCAAAGGTCTCGGCCTCCTCGGGCGACGGTTCGAACGAAGGCGGTCCGTCCTGCGGCCCGGCTTCATCCTGACCCGGCCCTTCCGACAGGCTGTTCTCGCTGAAGAATTTCTGCATCGCCGCCTCGACACCCTGGCTGCGATAGGTGTCGTGCAGGTCGCGCATGCCGGCCAGTGACGGCGACGGGTCGTCGAGCAGCATCATGCTGGGCGGCTCATGCGCCACCAGTGCACGAACCCGGCCGGGATGGCGGGCGGCGAGGTTGAGCCCGATCTGGGCGCCGCCGCTGGTGCCGAACACATAGGCCGGTCCGGCGCCAAGCGCCTCGATCAATCGCGCGGCATCGTCGCCATGGACATCGAGGTCCTGCTCTTGCGGCTCTCCGTCGAAGGTGCTGCGCGAATTGCCGCGCGGATCATAGGCGACCACCGTGTAGCGGTCGGCGAGGTGGCCCGCGACATCGGCGAAGACGCCGGCGTCCTGCGGTCCGCCGGGGATTATCAACAGTACGGGGCCGGAACCGCGCATCTCATAATAGAGGCTGGCGCCCGGTACTTTCAGCGTCGACGTTTGGGGGGTCATGTCCATCTCTCCTGTTGTTCTCATGTCAAAGTTCGGCTTTGCGCCGGGTCCGATCATTTGCTGGCGACAACCATGCGGTTGCCCTCGCTGTCGCGGAATTCGGCGACTGTGCGGCCCGGCTGCCAAGGCGCTTCCTGCGGCTCGGTGATGATTTCGACGCCGCGCGCCTTCAGGCCCGCGACCGTTGCCTCGACATCGCCATCAACGAGCACCAGCACGGGCTCAGTGCCCGGCGTGTCATCGGGGCGTTTGACGAAATGCAAATTGGTGACGGCGCCGGGAAATGTCAGCTCGATCCAGCGCCAGCCGCTGTCGCCCATCAGCTGGTCCTCCGCCACTTGGCAAGCAAGATGTCCGGTGTAGAAGGCCTTGGCGCGGTCCTGGTCGAACACCGGCAATTCGGCAAACTGGATGTGCATGATGGGTCTCTCCTGCTCCTGGACGGCTGCCGCGCAGCCGTCGACGGGAAAGACGATCCGGACGATCGAAAAGATTCGCCGGGCGACGAATCTTTTCGAGGCCGCGAAACGTCTTCTCTGTGCAGAGTTGAAAAACAGGAGACGACAATGGGCTACAATCTCATCCGCTACGGCGTGAAGGACGAAAGCATCGCCGAGAACCGTATGCTGGTTGCACAGGTGTTCGAGGCACTCGACGACACGAAGCCGCAATCCGTGCGCTACCTCGTCCTGGAACTGGAGAATGGCGAGTTCATCCATCTTGTCAACCAGGATGGCGACGGCCTGACGGGGCTCGCAGCCTTCAAGGCCTTCAGCGCCGATCATGCCGGGCGCCGCTCGACGCCGCTTGCCAGATCGCCGGCAAAGATCGTCGGCAATTATCGTATGCTGGCCGGCGAGGTCGTGCCGGCTTGAATGCAAAGACCGGCATTTTGGGAACGGACAGGATGAACACAGCAAAACTCGACCGCGTTGCCCTGGAGGCGATGCTCGGCGCCTTGCGACCGAAGCTGCACCGCTACTGCGCCCGCATGGCCGGCTCGGTGATCGATGGCGAGGACATCGTCCAGGAGACACTGATCAAGGCACTGCAGGCCATCGACGGCGACGCCACCGTTGGGCGTCCGGAGCAATGGCTGTTCCGCATAGCCCACAATGCCGCGCAGGATCATCTGCGCCGGCGCCAGCGGGAGCAGGCGCGCATGAGCGAGACCGACATGACGACGATCGAAGACCCCTCCGCAAGCGCCGATGCGAGGCTCGCCACCGCCGCCAGCCTGCGAAGCTTCATGCAGCTGGCAACAGTGCAGCGCAGCGCCGTGATCCTTGTCGACGTGCTTGGCCTCAGCCTGCACGAAACCTGCGAAGTGTCCGGCGCGACGCTGGCCGCGACCAAGGCAGCGCTGCATCGCGGGCGGTCGCAGCTGCGCCTGCTGGCGTCACAGGACGAGCAGGCGCCTGCCCCAAAGCTCGACGCCGACGACGAGCGGCGCCTGCGCCGCTATGTCGACCTGTTCAACGCGCGCGACTTCGACGCCGTGCGCGCGTTGATCGCCGAGGATATCCAGCTTGAAGTCGTCAACCGCACCCGCATGCGCGGCAAGGCGCAGGTTTCCAACTATTTCGGCAATTACGACCGTGTCCAGGACTGGGCGCTGTCGCTCGGCTTCGTCGACCGCAGGCCGGCCATCCTGATCCGCAACCCGCAAACGGGAGATGACGCCGTGCGCGGCTTCATGCTGGTCGACTGGCAGGATGGAAAGGTCAGCCATATCCGCGATTTCCGCTACGCGCCCTATTGCCTTGCCGATGCGGACATCCGCTTCATCGACGAGTAAGCATCGGCCAGAGAGCGCGGACTTCGCGCCTCAGGCGAAGCTTTGCAAATTGGCGTCCTGCAGCTTGGAGCCGGCGAGCAAGGCCTCGAGCACCTGCTTCTTGAGCGACAGGCACTGCGAGCGGGCAAGCTTTGCGATGGCCGAGACTTCGGCCAGCTCGCAGGCAAGCACCAACTCCTTCTGCTGGCCGATGATCGCTTGCGTGAAGTCGCGCGATTTGAAGCCGAGATGGAGGACACGCTCCGACTGGTCGAGCGTTTGGTCGAGCAGGCGAACCAGCCGTAGATTGCCGGAGAGTTCAGCCAGGGCCAGGCGAAAGGCGCGGTCGGCCGCCAGAAAGGCGACATGGCTGCGCAGCGTCTCCGGCTTCAGCACCTTCTGCGCCGCCAGCCTGATGTCGTCGAGCCCGCGTTCGGTGAGGTTTGCCGCGGCCACCCGGAACACTTCCGGTTCGATCAGGCTGCGGAGGTCGAAGATCTCGTTGACGTCGCGCAGGCTAAGCGGTGCGATGACATAACCGCGGCGCGGCTCGCTCTTGATCAGCCCTTCCTGCGTCAGGCGGGCCAAAGCCGAGCGGATCGTCGCCTTCCTGATCTGGTAGCGGTCGCCGATCTGCTTTTCGGTCAGGCTTTCGCCGGGTTGCAGGACGCAGGCGACGATGTCGCTCTTCAGCTGCTCATAAGCTTCCTCGCTGCGCAATATGTCGGCGGTCGACGGCGCCTTGACGGCGGACGGTGACACTGATTTCGGAAGAGCCATATCTGCCTGCCCGTGTGGTCTGCCCGCGTGGTCTGCCCGCGTAGTCTGCCCGCGTAGTCTGCTTGCCCGTTTCGACCATCCGGTTGACGGGTCTGTCGGCATTCGCTAGCCTGAGCATCTCAGCTGTATTGGTTGAGCTTCCCAATGGAGATGACGACAAATGTCTCTTGCCGCCAACTCGCCTCTCTACGCCGTAACCGCCGGTATCGTCAACGCAGCCAAAGGTGCTCATGCCATCGAACGGGTCAAGGCGGTGCTGCGCGAACACACCGACCGCTTCCATGCATCAGGCGTGCTCGCGCATGAGGAAGACGACGATGAGGTGCTGCTGCATGCCAGCCCTGACTTGACCATCTACCACATCACGCTGTCGCCCGGCCTGCGGTACCCGCCGCACAACCATCTGATGGATGCGCTGATCGGCATCTACAAGGGCAGCGAGACCAACTTCATCTATCCCGTCGACGGCAGCGAGATCGATGCGCCGGAACGCCACGACATCGCGGCGCCCGCGGTGGTGCACATGACCCCTGATACCGTGCACGCGGTGGCCAACACCGGCATCGCCCGCTCAGGCGCGCTGCATGTCTATCTCGGCAATCTGACCGAGACCCACCGCCACATGTGGAGCCCGGGCAGCACCCACGCCGAGCCGTTTGACAATGAGCGGTATCTGGCTGGAGCGAGGCCTATTGGGCCCTGATCCGGGAAAGGCGGAAGAAAAGTGAGCGTGCTGCGCGGCGGCGTGAATGAGCATTCAGCGTCGCTGCGCCCAGATAACGGTCGCCGCGTACTCTCCCGTTTCAAGAACATCGCAGCGCGTTTATAGCGCAGTCAGGCTGACGACTGGGGTAATAAATGAAGAAGCCCGGAATAGGCGGCGTCCAGTTCTCCAGCACTCGGATGAGGCGGTGCTCGGCAACGTGTTCCGCGACCTGCTCTTCATATGCGAGCCCAAGACCGGCTAGCGGATCGCAGGAAATCGCAGATTCGGCGGAAATGGCGCGCCCGAAGAGATTCGAACTCCTGACCCCCAGATTCGTAGTCTGGTGCTCTATCCAGCTGAGCTACGGGCGCGCAACAGGCCATGCTTTACATAGCCCCGCTAACCGATCCTGACGACCGGCCGCGACAAGACGTGTTCCCTAGCGACTGAATTTCCGAAAAGCAAGCCAATCCGGCAAAAGTTTTGTCGCAGCTGCTTTCGACGGTGCCGATCAAAGGGGTGCTGAGATTCAGCTCAGTCCGGCTTCGGCTGAATATCAATACAGCTCAGGCAGGGCGGCGCAGGCCGTTGCGGGCCTGGTCGAGGCGGACCGGCTGGTCGGGGATGGTGACGGCGAAGGTGGTGCGGCCGCCGATCGATTCGACCAGTTCCACCGTGCCGCCATGGGCGCGGATCAGCTCGTGCGCGATGGCCAGGCCAAGGCCGGTGCCGCCGCTGCGGGCCGAGCCTCGAAACGCCGCGAACAGGTTTTCTCGCGCCTTCGCCGGCAGGCCGGGACCGGTGTCGGTGACAATGATGCGGCTTACGCTGCCTATGCGCTCGGCCGATACGGCGAGCCGGCGCACCAGCGCGCTCTCGGCGTCGGCCGCCATCGCCTGCACCGCGTTTCGGCACAGATTGGTGAGCACGCGAAACAGCTGGTCGGAATCGGCATCGACCTCGAAGGCGAGCTCGACGGCATTGACGAATTCGATGCCGTCCTCGATGTCGAGCAGGCCGTGGACATCATCGACCAGCTGGCGCAGCCGCAAGCGGCGGCGTGAGGGCGCCGGCTCCTGCGTGCGGCCATAGTGGAGCACGCCTTCGGAATAGGAGACGGCGCGGTCGAGCGCGCGCAAGAGCTTTGGCGCGAAGGCCTGCACCGTCGGGTCCTTGACCAGGCGCAAGCGGTCCGACATCAACTGCGCCGAGGCCAGGATGTTGCGCATGTCATGGTTGATCTTGGAGACGGCGAGGCCAAGATCGGCAAGATGCTTCTGCTCCGACAGCATCTTTTGCAGCCGTTCCTGCATCTGCGACAGTTCGCGCTCGGCAACGCCGATCTCGTCGGCACGGGCGGCCGGGTGGATGATGCGCCCTGGATCGTCGGGCGCCTCGGAGAAGGACAGCATCGAGCGCGTCATGGTGCGGATCGGGCCGATCATGATCAGGTCGATCGCGGCATAGACCAGCATTGCGGTGAACAGCGAGATCAGCAGCGAGACGAAGGCGACGTTGCGCGAATAGCGCAGCATGGCGTTGCGGAGGGAATAGTCGGGCATGATCAGCTCGAATTCCTTGTCGCTGTCGCCGACCGGGCCGAACACCCGCAGCATGCGCTTGCCGCCGAAGAACAGCGTATCCAGCGCCCCGGTCATGCCCTTGATCATGCCGACATTGGCGATGTCGATGTGCTCGTCGACCTGCGGCGGCATCTCGGCCACCACCAGCAGGCGCGATACGCCGCCGTCGCGCACCGCGATCGCCTTGGCGCCGATTGCCATCAGCACGTCGTTCTGGGCGGCGCGGGAGAGCGAATTGGGCTCACCCTGCACCAGCACGATCGACACCGCGGCAGCGGTGCTTAGCCTCTCCTTCAGCCAGGCCAGGCGGTAGCTGGCGATCCAGGGCAGGAAAATGAGGACTTCGGCCAGGAGCACGAAGACAATGGTGAGCAAGAGCAGCTTGGTCGACAGGCCGCGCGCCAAGGGCACTGAACGATTGGGCACCGAACGGCTCGCAACCGGGCGAACGGTCGCCGGGCTGGCATCGGCTGTCGCCGGGCCGCTCCCTTCATCCGCTGATGCAACTTCGCTCATTAAGGCCTGTCTTCACAAACGCTTGATCGGTTGAGATTAGGTGATTGCGGCTTTTTTGCCAATTTCATCCTTCGTTGGACGATGGCGCCAGCAATAAAAATAGCCTCGAACTGGGTGTTCGCGCCGCGACGAACGGGGTGTCGCGCCGTGACGAACTGGCAGTTCGCGCTGCGACGAACTGGCGTTCGCGCTGGATTGACTCCCAAAACCCTTCTTTCTATAAGCCGCTCACGCTCGGGCCATTCGTCCCGGCGCGGTTTCGATCGCGCCAATGCCGGCCCGGCAAAGCTCCTGTTACACAGTGACAGAATCAAGAAGGGCCGCACCCCGCGGTATTAAAACAAATGAAGCGTACCTACCAACCGTCCAAACTCGTCCGCAAACGCCGGCACGGTTTCCGTGCTCGCATGGCCACCAAGGGTGGTCGCGGCGTCGTCGCAGCTCGCCGCAACCGCGGCCGCAAGCGGCTCAGCGCCTGAACGGAAGACGAGATCGTTGCCCGCAACCGGCAAGCCAGTGGGACCAAACCCCAAGCGGCTTCTGAAACGTGCGGAATTCCTGGCCGTCCGCCGCGGTGAAAAGCGGCGCGGGCGGCTTTTTCTCGTCGAAGTTCTCGACCGCAATGACGGCCTGCCGCCGCGCGTCGGCTTCACCGTCACCAAGAAGGTCGGCAATGCGGTTGTCCGCAACCGCGTCAGGCGGCGGCTGAAAGAAGCCGTGCGCACCCATGCCGCAAGTGACATGGCGCCCGGCAATGACTATGTCATCGTCGGGCGTGAAGACGTGCTCACCATTCCGTTCGGCCAGTTGAAGGCCGAACTCTCCCGCCGTCTCAGCGGAACACGATAGGCCAAGGGCTTTCGATGGAAAACAACCGGAACTTCTACATCACCATCGTCTTGTCGGTGCTGATCCTCGGGCTGTGGCAATATTTCTATGTGCTGCCGCGCAGCGAACAGCAGCGCGAGGCGGCCCGCATCGAAGAGCAGCGGGCGGCGGAGCAGAAGAAG
>NZ_AYVK01000036.1:0-89758 GCF_000503155.1 Mesorhizobium sp. LSJC285A00 | reverse complement strand
CGATTACGCACGAGTTCTTATCAGTTATGCTCGGTGTCAGGCGGCCCGGCGTCACCATAGCGCTGCAAACCTTCGAGGGCCAAGGTCTGATACGCTCAATGCGAGGAGAGGTAGTCATTCTTGACCGAGCGCGTCTAATTGCGCTGGCTGATGGGTCATATGGCAGGGCTGAAGCCGAATACGCTCGGCTAGTCGGCAAACTGCATTGACGGCAGACGCCGCCCCCGTGCACAGTGCCCCTGCAACAGAGCCCGCCGGCTGAGCCACGGGTGTTTTTGCGTCAGGCGGGAACATTCCCGCTCTGAGGCTGTTTCGCTACAACCGGCTCGTTCTTCAGCGGTCCGTGCCGGTGACCAAGATGCGTCCCTCACTCGTCATGGGATGGCCCGCGCAGCCTCGGAAGCAGGCGCGGGCCATCCCATCAAGCCCTAGCCCCACGGCAGGGGCTTTTTGCTGTTCGGATCTGATGCGGTCCTGGCGGGAGTAAACACTGTCACTCCGTGCCGAGGCGAGTTCCTCCCGGAAATGGTGCATGAGCGCTCGCTCTTCCGCCAGACATGATCGGAGCGACCGTGCCATTTCGATACAAACGGATGATTCTATTGCGTAATCTTTGCTCATCGTCGCATTCAAACTCGCGCTGAGTCTGATTGTTCCATGAGCAGGAGCGCCCGGCTATTGAAAACCGAGCGACTTCTTTCGTTTGCCGACTTAGCTATTGCGCAAGAGCAACACCCAAACGTGAGGTATAGCTCCCTCAGCGCCTCTGGTTGACAATCGTTTCGGCCTGAGATTCCGACGACCTCGGTGCGCCGCTTGATCTCGCCGTTGAGACGTTCGATCGGATTCGTCGAGTGGAGCTTGGNAGATTCCGACGACCTCGGTGCGCCGCTTGATCTCGCCGTTGAGACGTTCGATCGGATTCGTCGAGTGGAGCTTGGCGCGATGTTCCTTGGGGAAGGTCATGTAGGCCAGCACGTCGGGCTCGGCGTCGTCCATGATTGTCGCCAGCTTCGGCACCTTCGGCTGGATCTGGTCGGCGACGGCGCGCCATTGTACGGACGCGGCCTCGGGCGTTTCCTGGGCGAAAGCGGTGGCGATGAAGGCTGAGACGACCCTGTGGCCGCTCTTGCCGGCATGGGCCAGCACGTTCCTCATGAAGTGGACGCGGCACCTCTGCCATGTCGCGCACAGCACCTTGGTGACGGCCGCCTTGAGGCCTTCGTGAGCATCGGAGACGACGAGCTTGACACCGCGCAGGCCGCGACGTGTCAGCTTGCGCAGGAACTCTGTCCAGATCGGCTCGGCCTCCGAGGTGCCAATCTCCATGCCCAGTACCTCGCGCCGGCCGTCCGCGTTGACACCGACGGCGATGATAACGGCGACCGAGACGATCTGCCCACCGCGGCGGACCTTCAGGTAAGTGGCGTCGATCCACAGGTATGGCCAATCGCCCTCGATCGGCCGCTCGAGGAAGGCCTTCACCTTCCCGTCGATCTCCTCGCACAGCCGCGAGACCTGGCTCTTGGATATGCCGCTCATACCCATGGCCTTGACCAGGTCGTCAACCGACCGGGTCGAGATGCCTTGCACATAAGCTTCCTGGATGACGGCGGTTAGCGCCTTCTCGGCCATGCGGGCGCGGCCACCGGCGCCAGCTATGGCGAGAAGAACCGCTGCGGCTCGCCCAGCGCAATGGCTACCGCGACCGGGACTGGGAGACCCGGGCCGGCACGGTCGAGCTGCGCATCCCGAAGCTCAGGAAGGGAAGCTACTTCCCAGGTTTCCTCGAACCGCCACCTCCATTTCCATCAGTCGCTCGGCGGCAAAGCCGATCATCTCCCGCAGCAGATCGGCATCCGGGGTCTTCTCCACGAGCGTGCGCAGGTTCATCATGTCGTCGGTCATCGGTGGTCCTTCCGAAATGGGTTGGCGTCAACAACCAAACCCTACCGGAAAGCGCCGATGACCACCCACACCCCGCTCGCTGGCTACAGCGCTACTAACGGCGCGCTCGTGAGCGGCTTCGCTACCGCCGAGCTACACCCACCTGATGGGACACGACCTTTCATTTGCATTAGGAACAACGCGTAAATGGAAAAGTTGGTCCACCGCAGCGCTCGTGAGGATGCCTTACCGCTGCCCGCCGGCGGCAAAGGGTCCGGCCCGCGCTTTCCTTCCTAGTGTGACGTGGCCCTGAAGGCTGCCAAGTTGTTCCTGCCTCACTGATCCAGTTCAAGCGGATCGTGATCTGGTTGCTCGTGCCACATCACCTCGCGGAAATCGCCTTTGTCGACCTGCTGCCCGCAGATCGGGCATGCGTGAAATCGATCGTCACAGTCCTGCGGTTGGTGTGGCTTGCCGGGGATAGGCGGGTCCAAGGTCGGCTATTCTAGCCATGCGCGACCGAACAAGATGCTGCGGCAAAGTTCCGTCAGTTTGGTTTTCTCAGTTGGTGAAAGACATCGCACCAAAAGCGGTAGTCATCTGGTCGACCGTCGAAATGCGCCTCCAAAGCGCAGTGCGCCACGGCGGTCGGTGCTTCCATCCTATAAAGTTCGATCGCAGATTGAGCGGCCTGATCTCTGTCGACGAGATCGGCAATCTTCAAAGCGGCGAAATCAGCGCTCCGGATCGCGAGCCTCCGTGGACCAAATATTCCCAACACCTAAGGGTGACTATATGATCCCCTCATGGCAACTCTGCGGTACGACGAAAGGCAGGAACCGGATGGGACGTGGACGGTATTCGACGTGTTCACCGGGCTCCCGGCTATTGTAGCGGGCCACCCATCTGTCGACCTTCCCGACATGGAGTATGCCGAGGAGCTGGCCGCCATCCTGAATGCCAACGACCTGAAGCAGAGGCTATCTCACGGTAGGTTCCCCGGAGGGTTCGCCTGACCGAAGTGGCATTAGCCCCCGGTCGTATTGCCCATCCAGGTTGGTTCGTCCGATCCGAACAAGCAATTGTTATTGATCTACCGGCTACGACGGTTTTAAGTCGACTCGCCATTGCTTTTCGTAGGGAGGACGTGATGGGCAACGTGGTGCCAATCTGCAAGGCCGCGCCTTGCGTGGAAGTGGTCGGAGCCAGTGGCGAATGGGTCGTCCGCATCATTGAAACTGACCAGGAAATTACACGCTCATTCGCCCTGGAATCGTTCGCACTGGCCTTCGCAGAAGGCCAGCGGATACGCCTGCATCTCGACAAGGTTGTGCGGCTTTAGGACCCTCCTGCGGCTGGGTACCCTCAGGGCCGCGACGGTGATGGCCGATTGTTCCATTGCTGGTGAGGCTTGCGGTGTGACGTCTCTGTCGTCAGCCCGCGCGGCCGGAAGGGCGGCAGGCTTTTTATTGGTTGAGATCGAGCGGCTCGTGATCGGGCTGCTCGTGCCACATCACCTGCCGGAAGTCGTGTCGGTCTACCTGCTGGCCGCAGATGGGGCACGCATGGAAATGCTCCGGCCAGTCAGCGTCATGTGGCTTGCCGGGCTTAGGCGGTCCAAGGTCAACAATTTTCGTCATCACCAACGAACACGGCGACCCGGCAAAAGTTCCGGGGGGTGTGTGTGCATGCGTTCGAAGGGCTGACAACAAGACCCCCACGCCGGAAGGTGAATGATGATCGCGACGCTAGCCTAGCCATTCCCCAACGGCTCGGACAAATCCGGTTCCCGGCGGCGTTCCCGTCGTTCTTCAAGGAACAGCTTCGGTGTGCTCGTCCCACTCAAGGGGCGTTGTCCCGCGCTCTTGACGAAACTTTCCAAACTCCTTGCGCAGGTCGGCAAGGTCCAATGCCCAAAGATGCTCACTGCTTCCGGGGTTCGACAAAGCGCTCACCAGCTCCGTCCGCTCTCTCGGAATTAAGTTGGCTTCGCGGTTGAGCCTTCAAGGTGGCATTGCGAGATAATTTGCTCGCTTGCTAATATGCCTATATCTTAGGCAGAGGAGTGGGGGGCTCATATCTTCCCGCAGTGGCCGGTGCGGTTAAGCCCCACAAGCACCCCCAGCTGCTCCGGCCATGTCCCACGGCTGGGTATGGTCTTTGCGCTCGGCATATCTTTTCAAGAGCTTCCGTGAAGCCTGACGCAAATTTGTTGCTGCTGCGAGCCGCACCCCCCGTTTGGCGGAGCTTCGTATATCTCTCGCTTTACGACGATCTTATCCGAAGTGATTAGGCGAGCTAGGCGCTTCAGCGAGCTGCCACTACCTCGTAGGCGTCCAAAGCTTCTTGGTGTGCCGATGCCGAAAAGCAACCCAGCGGCCGGTCCATAAACGGCCAGCAAGTCGAAGTCCTGGGCTCCATCCGTAGGATGGGTCGACGAGCGGGTCGAACAGTGGCGCGCGCGCCCCCGAGAGGAAGAGGGAATGTCTTATAACGGAGCGTCCGCAAGTGTCGGACGCTGACCGGGCTGCCCAGCGCAACCCTGCTGAACCCGACGCTTTGGTGTCACTTCCAAGTATACCCTGATGTGCAACAACAACATATGCGCAAATCGAAAGCCGTCCGGCTTACCGGTCAAGAACTGGAGCGCCGCTAAGACGAAAAAGCATCTCGCTGTAGGGTAGCCGAGCAAGGATCTTGCCGTGGTTGGCAATTGCCGCAGCTGTCATTCCTCTACATAGGAGACTGACGCCCCCTTGGGTTCGTTGGCAGATGGCATCCGGACTGTCAACGAGATGCAGATCCGGAACCCCATATACTATGGCAGTTACACCCTCAGGAATGGCTCCGATCGGTTGAACTACCAATATGCGCACACCGAGCAGCCACCCTATGATAATGGCGGCTACGCAACCAGTGCAGCCAAAGACGCCGAACTTCTTCATCGCATCGCACCTATTCCCCGCATCCCATCATAGTACCTGATGGCGTGATGGTGCATTCGTTGCCTTCAGTGTCCACGGAATGAGTTCCGGTGCTGTCTCTCCAGGAGCGAATGGAGTAGGAGTTTCCTTCGCTATCGCTACTGGTGACCTCTTGGCCTCCGTTCGGAAAGCGAAGAGTTTCGGTGTCAATCGAATAGTTATTCCCTTCGGTATCGTACGATCTCACATGTTGATCCCCATTTTTACAGGAATAGGAATCTGTGCAGACCCTGTAGTCGCTTTCACCCAAGCAATCAGCGTATGCGGAAGCGGTGCAGCCGAGTAGAAATGCTGCCGTCAACGATGACGTTTACTTTCATTGAATTTCCTCGATAAAAACACTAAAGCCCCATCAACAGTCATAACGGCTCTGGGGGGCGAGGAACCGCAGCGGCTAGGTATCCTTGAAATTAAACCGCCTATCAAGCCAATCTGCGCCTCTGAAATATACCGCACTCGAGTGCCACGAGTTATTCAAGGTAAGCGTCCAGGCCCAAAGGCTTATGGATACAAGTGCACCAATCCACCCGTACAGCAGAGCTGCCGCAAAAAGCGATGGGGTCGACATAACGAGTATCCACCACTCCCAAATGAAGCGCAGGGTAATACCGACGCAAAAATAAACGGAGGTGAAGAGTATAATCCCGACAACGACCCCTATAAAGTCCATTATCCCGCCAGTATTTTTCTTTTTTGCTGTTCGAATTCTTGATCTGTGATGATTCCGTTCGCCTTCAAAGCGCCGAGACGCTCAAGCATTGACACCACGTCGGTACCCTGCGGTTGATTGTAGACTGGAGCTGGCTGCCTTCTCTGCTCCAGTGCATCCCTAACCTTATTGACGAATTTGACAACAGTCTTCTTCCAAACGTTGCTGATGTGCCGCTGCGAAGCTCCGTCTTCGATGGTGATCGAACCAAAGATGAGCCCCGTTTTGCCGCTAACAGCATTTACCTTGTCAAGGCCTATGCTGGCCTGCTTCAGGCCGTAGATCATTCCTTTGTCGAGAAAGATGATACGTCGGTCTGTCAGGGTGATGAGCCACGTGTCGCCGTCCATGAGCCCAGAAGTGAATGCCAATACCTGCTCACCGTCTGAAAGAATCTCCGGAAGGTGATTTAGCTCTTTCTTTGTAAAAAATTGATCGTCGCCGATTTCATCGGCGATACGTTTATACTCAATTCGAAGCTCCGCCTTGGACGCATTTTTAAAATCGAAGGTCATATTCTCTCCAATCGCTATCCGAGTCAGCAGCGCACAGATTGTATTTCTAAGATTTAGGCTAGGTTATCCCACCGGGCGACCGGCTTTCGTAATTTTCAACCAATCTGATGTTCTATTTTGTTTGAAACGCCGAGATATGGGAGCTTCGTGCAAGGTGGCTAGATGAAAAGAAGCCACCACATTCGGCGCGCTTGGAGCAGCTTGTGCACTCGTTCAAGTACGCATTTTTCCAGTCACTAATCGACCGCTTTGCATACTTGTGGATAGAGCCATCAAGAAGACAGAGCTGGTGATTGTAGACTGAAACATTGATCCTAGCCGCAGCCAGATATTGCACAGCCGCCCGCAACTCACTTCGATAGTCGTACGGGTCCATCCAGAGCTTATCCATATTTGCCCTTGTGAAGCCAGTGATCTCCAGTCCCATAAACGTCACGTGGTCTACGAAGGTGAGGTTTCTAAAAATGAAATCTGACAGGTCGACGAGACCTTCATAGGTCTGCTTGTGAACGACAACTCGTATCTCAACCTCAGCCCCGACGGCCTTCAGGTTCATGATCCCGCGGATGGTCTCATCGAAGGCGCCTTTGGACTGAACCACGTAGTCGTGAACTTCCGGGTCGGCGGAATAGATCGGTATGCCGACCGAAAGACGAGGATGTCCAATCCCTTGATAGCGCTCTGCGAATTGCCGATCCTTGAACGTCCGGCCATTGGAAAGAATATGAACCGGCGTAGACGGAAGGTGGTCACGAGCTGATGACAAAATGTCAAAAAAGTCCTCACCCACCAGCGTTGGCTCACCGCCAGTGATCCCGAGAAACGGGGTCGTTACGGGCAGCAGGGGCAGCACATCCAAAATCTCCCTCGCCAACCAGCGATCATCAACGTCTTTGGGTGGCTGGGAGCACATCAAACACAGGTGGTTGCACCGCTCCGTTACGAGGAAATAGTTCGCGTTGGCATCCTTTCTGAACAGGACACGCACTGCCTTCCGATCCGGCACAAAGCGGATGACGTCTCCTTCGCAAAGGTAGTCGAACTCGTGGGGCAGAACGACTAGTCGTCGGTCTGAAAACAGTCGCTCAGCTTCCGGCCGATGCTCCTCAAAGGTGACAACCCACTGGCATTCAGGATGAAACGTCTGCCCCTTGAAAAGGTACGCATCATGTTCTCGGTTAGGCGCTTGGTCAGCTTGGCCCGTCACGAGCCTAAGTGCCACTCGCTGTGAGAAATCACCGACGCTTGCTGACGCAGCGAAGCCACTCAGTCGCAACATCCTAATTCGCCCAACTTAGAAAGAGTTCTCGGGCGGTAACGTCCCTCTCCATAAGGCCGATCAGCCTCTTGAAGATCGACATATTGCGATTGCAGAATCCCGACCGCGTTTTGAGGCCAACAAAGTCGCCCTGCGTTGCGGTATGGAATACTGGATCGGAGCCACAGAACGGCTCGTAAGCGCAGTCGGCGCACATCGGTACGGAGCCTGCAAAAGATTGCTCGATAGGATCGAGGAGAGCGTCGGACCCGAAAATCTCGCCATAGGTGTTTTCGTGGACATTCCCGAGCAGAAATGTCTTGTCGCCCATTTCGGCCAAGTTCGTGCTTCGTCGGACGCGTAGACGCTGGCGTCATAGTTATAGACGACGGCGGAGATACCGATGCCTGCCGGGCTCATAAGATCCACATATCCTGGCTCGAAAGGCGTGAGCATCTTTGTAAGGATGGTGGCCGCGTAAAACTCCTTGAAAGGAATGCCGTTACGGTTCAGTTCCAGGATGTAATTCAGCCCGTCGAAGTAGAAATCGAGCCAGCGGTCCACGTCATAGGCTGCGTACGATTTCGTCTTGACCGCGAAGCCGTAAGGGGAAAGCGGCCGAAGGAATATTCCGGGGAAATCTAGCCGCACGTATTCGTCAATGATCTCGCGCGCCAGTGGAAGACTGGCTTTGGTCGTTGTCATAAGTGCGCTGACGCGTTCATGGCCGAGAGCCAGTCTGGCCTTGTGGATACCTGCCACAGCCAATTCGTAGCTGTTCTTTCCCGGGCGCGGTCGATTGGCATTGTGAAGAGTGGCCGGTCCGTCGAGCGACGTTGAAATTAGAATCCTGTGCACGCGACAGAATTCCAAGATTTCGTCGGTGATGACGGCGAGATTCGTCGTGATGACGAATTGCAGCGACCGCCCGGCGACCTTGTTGATCGCTTCAGCCCGATGCACGACGTGTTGGATCAACGGGAAATTCAGGAGCGGCTCGCCGCCTTGGAACTCGATCTTGATAGCCGGACTTGGAGACTGGAAAATGAGCGCCAACGCCTTCTCGGCAGTCTCCTCTGACATATCGAAGGCTGAACGATCTTCGCTTTGGCGAGATACCTGACAGTAGGGGCAGGAGTGCTCGCACCGCAAAGACACGACCATGATGTGAAGCGATGTGAAGTTCTCAAGCCTTCTTGCCTTGGTCCGAACCTTCAGCGCCAGCAGCTCCTTGCCGATATTGGAGGATGCATCAAAGAGGAACTGCCTGCTGCGCAGGCGGGAGTAGGCGGGGTGTGTGCTGGGAAGCTCGTGCCTGATAAACGAAGCCAGCACGGCGCGCGGCAATAGCAGATATTCGCCCGCTTGGTTGGTCAGCACATACCGCTCGTCGTCCAACTGGGAAAAACGAAAGTACGCGAGCTGATAAGTGTCGTCCAACGGTCGTTGGAACTCAGTTGCCGGAGCAAACTTAGTCATCGGACTGCAGGCCCGATCTGGAAAACGCAAGCGCCAGTATCGCGTTTCTAACAGTGGCGGTTTCGGCGGCGATGCTGCTACGCAGGTCCTGATCCAAGACCTCTAGCCGCAGTCTTTCTACCGCTGCGTCGGCCGAAGTTCGCGCGGCCGCCTTGCTGAAGTTGATCGTGCATACTGCGAAGCCGCCCTCGATCGTGATCTCAACCGCAGCGTTGCCGGTTACCCGATACGCTGCGCGCTTTACACAGTCGAGGCTGAAGACTGACAGATCAAACTTGACTTGGGCAGTCTGGACGAGCTCGCTCTCGCGAGGGGTGTCCGCCATCAACAATAGCTGTAGCCAGAGCAGTGAGACCCGTGACTAGCATGGCTCGAATGGCTGGTGTGGTACGCCATGATAACGTCCGTACCATTTGAGCGATCTAGCACCTCACCGTAGCCGAGGTCCGCCGGGACAGTGCCAGCTTCAGCGAGCTTGGTCGAAGGCTGATTTGCCGATTCGACAAGGACTGCAGCCTGAACTTGGCCGCCGAGAATCATCGTGGCCGACAAGGCCATTGGTGACAGGAAATTGCGTTTCGACATTATCCAAACCCCCGTTTGTACGGACTCATTAGCAAAACGCGCCAAGCCGGACAAGTACCGCTTGTGGAGAAGTGCTTAAGGGACCACTAATGTTCCGGGTCAAATACTTGTATTGTGGAGTTGACGGGGTCCGTCTTCTGAGCGCAATCGATCGCAGAAGCGGCCCGACGATGCTCTTTTGCAGCCGCTTCGGCTGCCGCCAGAAAGCGCTCGGATTTCAGCCCGAGACAGCTGTTCGGAAGGTTTGGTTCTGGGCCATTGGCGATCTCCGCTTGATGGGGTTCGCCGCAACGCGGACCATAGTCCTACATGCCACGCTGCCTGACCTCCTGGCCTACTCTCACGGGAGCGATAGGGCCAGGCGCCAAGCGCCACCATCAGGAGGGAAGCGGTCGTGCCGACCATGTCTCGCGCCTGAGCGTCGCGGGCGCCGCATCAAGGAAGCGGGCTACAGCGCTGCGGCCTGATACTGGACTCCCGGCTTCAGACGATGCATTCTCGCCTCGGGGAAGGGATCATGGGCAATTCTGTTCATGCCAGGAGGTTGCAGAGGCGACGGCCTTGGTGGCGCTCGCTTTTCCGCTATCGTCTCGCCGCCGTTCTGGTGATGCTCGGGGCGACTTCCGCGGGCTATCTTGCAGTCGGCGACGATCGGCACGAGCTGCCGCGCGTTCACCATGGCGGCGATTCGTCGGCCAGCAACGCGGCTGTCCGCGAGGCGGGCTGCGATATCAAGGGCAACATTAACGAGCGCGGCGAGCATATCTACCATATGCCGGGGCAGGAATATTACTCTGCTACGCGCGTCAACCCAGCTCGAGGAGAGCGCTGGTTCTGCTCATAATGGGAAGCGTGGTGGGCGGGCTGGCGGAAAGCGAAAGTGTAGCGATTGCCTTTAGACTACACCTTCAGTTGCTCGATGCGCGTGCTCTTTATTGGAAGTTCGAACATCGCGCCGCCCGCGAGTTCCGGGTAATGCGTCGATCGCCAGAGATGACGATCCAACGCCCCCTCCGTGCTCAGCTGGGCGATCCAGGCCACATCTTTCACGCCGGGGCCGAACTTCTCTCTGATATGGACGATCTCATGCTCCCCGGCGAACAGGGCATTTAGCGAACGGGCGAGAGCGGGCGACAGGTTTTCGTCGACCAGGGCTTTCACGCGGCACTCTGAAGGCTCTCTTCGAATTTCATGGCGTCTCTAACAGCGGTAGCTGAGACATCGAAAAGGCGCGCCACCTTTTCCACAAATCCTTCGGCTTCTACAGCTTGCGCAAGCGCCACGGTCGGGACGCCATATTTGGAGGCGATCGGCTGACCGAACGAACGATGGGGGTCGATCACGATGGACTGCTTGCCATTGAAGGGCCGCCAGCGCGCCACCGCGTCATCCTCGATATCCAGGTCTTTGAACGTCCGCTCTATGCAGGAATGCAGCCAGAGCGACGCGGCAAAGCCCATCGGGACGCGCCAGCCTAGGTCTTCCTCCCCCCGCTGCATGCCAGACGTATTGTCCTTGGGCATCGCGCCGCTCCATCGGCGAGGCGTCAGTTCGTCTCGTCTACGATACTGTCATAGTCGCGGCCGATCAGTAGCAGCACGAAGCCGCAGGGCACTGTCACGCTGGTGAGGGCAATAAGGCCGAGCCATCCATAGTCCGGCTTCGCAAAATAGTAGTACCAGCTAATCGCCTGCACCAGCGGAGACACGATCAACATCCAAGCACCCCATTTGCCATCCGTGTTGAGCCGGATCGTTGTCGTCGCCCGATATCTGATTGCCATACGTATGCCCTCCCGTTCCTCAAAAGGCAGCTTCGCGTCGGTTGAGCGCGAACGCAAGCGCCGGCCCGGCTACGGCTTTGCGAGCCTCACGCCGGCGCCTCCTCCATTCTGCGGAATGAGCTCAACCCCGGCAGCCTCCAGAGCGGCCTGCAGGTCGACCAACGTGCGGTCGTATGGCGTCCGCTTGCCAGCTTCGAAATTGGCAATGGTCGTCTTGGCCACCTGGGAGGCCGCTGCCAGCTGATCCTGCGACCATCCAACAAGCGCCCGGGCTGCCCGGCATTGAGATGGCGAAAGTGTCATTTTAGTTAAACCTTACATTAAAGTGACTGTACGATACGTGCAGCCTTAACCATTAGTGCAACGTTATCGCAAATGCAGACCCAAATGCCTAACACCCCTCTTCTGGAGGCCGGCGAAGCTATGGCCGCTGCCTTCCCTTTAGAAGATTTTCCCGCGCCCTGCTCGGTGCCATCGCCTCTATTCCGGCCATAAGAGGCGCGGCCGCGGCGCATGTCTCGCCGCAACCGGCGCCTCTGCCCTCCGAGGAGGAACTGCTGCAAGCCTACAGTGAGTGGCTGTTCTTCGAACGTCTGCTGCTTATGCGCGACATCTACCCTCGCGAGCGCAACCCCTACCGCCAAACAGCCCTCGTGCCCTGCAACACTCTTGCGGCGCATTACCATTTCCCGCTACGATGACCGAGAGTTGTAGCCCGACATGGGAAACGGTGCCCTCGCCAGCCACGCGTGCGCTGCTCGTCTTGCAGACTGTCGGCGTTGACTTCAGGCCGCTGAGTGAACGGCAATGATCTTTCGTTCAGAAGGAAACTGCCATGCGAACGACCGAAGGTGATCGACCGCCTTCCGGCTGGTTTGTGGTCGACGTGATGCGCCGCGAAGCCCGGAAGTGGGACTGGGCGGCGCTTGTGACCGATACGCATCCTGACGATCTAGAAGCTCGGATCTTTGCGAAGCAGTGCTGGGTCCCCATTCCCGGCAAGCACCGAAACCGAGATGCGGCTTGGGATATGTTCGAGGCGATGTCAGCCACGCGGCACTGACTGACTTTCATTCCGCAGAAGAGAAACGAACAGCCCGCTGCGGCTGGTGGCGGGTTTTTCATGTCGCGTTTCATGTCGCGTCCATCAGCCGCGCACCAGTAAAAACCGTTGGAAACCAAGGATACTCAGTTGCAACATGGTGCAACATCAGCTGAATATTACAGAAACAAGCGGTGCCCAGAGGCAAGTAGGAAATGTCTGTGCTTTCAGATCTTACCACGCACATAGCATGCGGACAACCAACAGAAATAGCAACAATAGATTCCTGTGGGTTATTTCATTCCTCCCGGAATGTCCGACTGATTTGGTCCGACAGCGGCTTTACGAAATAGGAAAGCGCCGTACGCTCACCCGTCTGGACCATCGCTTCGGCCGGCATACCGGGCACGAGCGTCAGGCCCTTGAGCTTCGTCAGTTCCGCCTGCGGAACCGACAGGCGCACCAGGTAGTACGAAATGCCGTTTTTTTCATCCGTCGCCAGATCGGCTGCGATCCGGCTGACATATCCGTTCAATATCGGCGTGGTTCTCAGATTGAAGGCTGACATCCGCAGCACGGCCTTGTGACCAAGCTGGATTTGGTCGATGTCCTTCGGGGTGATTCGTACTTCAAGCGCAAGATCGTCGCCTTCCGGCACGATTAGCATGATCGGATCGGCGGGCGTGATCACTCCGCCGACCGTATGAATTGCGAGTTGTTGAATGGTGCCTGACTGCGGCGCGACGATATCGATCCGCCGCAGTTCCTGTTCAACCGCCACCTTGCGCTCAACATACTCCCCGACCTGCGCCTGAACCTCTCTGAGCTCCTGGCCCACTTCCGACTTGAAATCCTGATCGATCTGCGGGATCTGCAGGCGCGTTTCGGCTATGCGGGCTGCCGTCTGTGCCTGATCTGCGATCTTCTCACCGCGTTCGCCACCGAAAGTGGCAACCTGGATCTTCAGGCTGTTCAACCGTTGGTCCGAGACAATGCCTTGGTTGCGCAGCCCACTTAGAACAGCAATTTCCTTTTGGAGAACCTCGATCATTTTTTCACAGGCAATTTCCTGCGCCTTGAGTCCTTCGATCTCGTGGTGATATTGAGTAATGCGTTCCGCCAATTGCGCCTGCTTCCCGTCGCGGGATTGCCTGCGGAATTCGAACAGCAACGTCTCGCTATCTATTGCCGAAGCTACGTCCGGAACATCTCTTCGGGCGAGTAGCCAGTCCGGGAAGGGGATTTCCGCGAGATCGTCACGCTCAGCATCGAGTCGAGCTAGGTAGGCGGCCAGCTCATCGAGCCGCTTGGTGACTATGGCGAGATTAGCGCGCGCCTGGGTGGCATCGAGCCGCATGAGGATGTCGCCGGCTTTTACCTTATCGCCTTCGCGCACCAGGATTTCTCCCACCACCCCGCCAGTCGGGTGCTGCACCTTCTTGACATAGGAAACGACGACAAAGTGTCCGGACGCTACAACCGCACCGGAGAGATTCGTGAAGTTCGCCCAGGCTCCGGCTCCTCCCACAAAGATCACGCTCGCCAGAAAGCCCGCCACCAGGTGGCGGCGAATGGAGCTTGAAACGTCATTGTTCTGATCAATGCCGGACACCGGTATCCTCCATGTCAGCGCGCTCTGCCACGTTATCCTGTGTAGACTCGATGGCCTTCAGGACTTTGGAAGGCGCACCGAATGATCGCTGCCGTCCACCTTCCATCACCAACACCAAATCCACGGCGCGGATGACGCTCGGCTGATGGCAGACAACAACCGCAATGCCCTTGCGCTCGCGCACAGAGGCGATCGCCTTAGCGACTGCAGCTTCGCCTTCCGCGTCGAGATGGATATTGGGTTCATCCAGCACAACAAGGAACGGGTCTCGATAAAGGGCACGGGCAAGACCGATAAGCTGGCGCTGCCCGGCGGAAAGTGCCGATCCGACCTCACCAATCGGAGTTTCGTATCCGTGCTCAAATCGGAGGATCAGTTCGTGCGTGCCCGCTGCTTTCGCCGCGGCGACAATAGCCTCAGGGTCAGGATCATGTTCAAAACGAGCAATGTTTTCGGCAATGGTGCCGTCGAACAGTTCAACACCTTGCGGCAGATAGCCGATATGACGGCCTAGTGCTTCCCGGTCCCATTGATCGAGGCTTGCGCTGTCGATGCGAACCTTCCCGGCGACCGGCGTCCATGCGCCGACGATGGCGCGCGAGAGTGTCGACTTGCCCGAGCCCGANGATGCGAACCTTCCCGGCGACCGGCGTCCATGCGCCGACGATGGCGCGCGAGAGTGTCGACTTGCCCGAGCCCGATGGACCGATGACCCCGAGTGCGCTTCCCGCCTGAATGGCAAACGCAATGCCGGTCACGGTCGGCTTGCTTTCGCCGGGCGGAACAATTGTCACGCTTTCGAGGCGCAGTTCGCGTTCAGGTGCAGGCATAGGCACAACAGGAGCGGTTTCAGGAACCTTTTCCAAGAGGTCCTCCAGCCGCGCCCAACTCTGGCGCGCCATGAGGAAGGGTTTCCAGCTTGAAATGGCCAGATCGACCGGAGCCAGCGCACGCCCCATCATGATCGAACTGACAATCATGACCCCGGCCGTAGCCTCCTGCCTGACGACAAGGTACGCACCGACGGTAAGAATGGCCGATTGCACCTGCAGGCGCAAGTCGGCATTGCAACGCGCTGCTTGCAGCAGACCATTGCGTGCCATGTTGTGGGCAACGGTATCGCTTATCGGCCCTTGCGAGAGAGTGTTGGCAAGGAGTGTCAGAGATGTGAGACCGACCGCCCCGATAAGTGCCGTCATGCCGATCCAGAAATGAAGGAGGAAGCAAATGCCAAGATAAAACAGCATCCATGGCAGATCGAAGAACGCTGTCGGACCGTTTCCACCTAAGAAGCCGCGAACATTGTCGAGATCGCGAAGCGGCTGCAAGCCGTCGCCCGGCATGCGCGTTGAAAGCGGAAGGCGAACGATCGCATCGTGAACGCGTCCGGAAAACTGTCCATCGAAACGCTCGCCAATCCGCAGCAGCACGCGGGCGCGCAAAATGTCGAGCAGGCATTGGAACGCATAAAGCCCCGCAGCGAGCACGACGAGCCCCACCAGCGTGGATACGCTGCCACTTGCCAGAACGCGGTCATAGACCTGAAGCATGAACAGCGGCGAGATGAGCGCAAGCACGTTGACCACGCCGCTGATCAACACAATGCCCCAAATCGCGGAAGTCAGAGGGAAGGGTCTCAAAGCTGAANACGTTGACCACGCCGCTGATCAACACAATGCCCCAAATCGCGGAAGTCAGAGGGAAGGGTCTCAAAGCTGAATCCTTTAAGGAATGGTTGTCACGTAAGTCTCCGGAGGCTGGCGACCCAGCTCCCTATATTGCTCCCCGACCGGCAACCGACTGCATCCGCTCGCTGGTTCAGGATCAGTGCTCCCGCCGAATATGTTTGGTCCTGGCATTTAATGGAGCGGGTCAACAACACCGTCCGGCTGAAGGTTTGGAAGGGATTCATCGTGGTCGGCCGCAAGGGCCCGAACAGGCTTCCGCCTCCACACCTTCAGGCGCGTTCATATTCGTCATCGGACAATTGCAGAAATCGATTGCTTGGATAGGCACACATTTACGAAATGGATTCACTCTCGTTCGCTTCGCCCTTCTGCTGAGCAGTTGCGGGGTCGCAGGCGGCGGGGGATCGCCATCCATGCCTCCTCTCATAGTCGAGGGGGGGGCAGTTTCTCAATTTGGGGACAACTGAGACGTCCGGTGCTCTTAGGCAGAGGAATCATACGAGATCCCTCCTGCAACATCATTTCCCGCATCCACAGGCTTGCCGGATCACTATTGTGGAGCGCAGGCCATTGAACGGCCTCCGTGAATGCAGGAGGAGGAAGTGGCGGCGGAAGTTGGACAATCCGCAGGGGTGTTGTTTTTGCGAAATGCTGCNAGGAGGAGGAAGTGGCGGCGGAAGTTGGACAATCCGCAGGGGTGTTGTTTTTGCAAAATGCTGCGCCAGCCGTAAGGGCATGGTTCCGATGCGGTTGGTGCCTGACAGGACGGGCGGGATCAGGCTAAAGCCGTGTACGACAACTTCGATACGTCTCTCGAAACCGTGCTCGAGCAAATACCATTCCTCCATGGAGAGCTGCCGGGTGTCCCCGAATTTGAACACAACCTGCCCCATCGATAAGTATCGCTCCAATGTAAGTGGCTCTGACAGCTGCTTGTTCGTGCCGCAGCCTACGCACACGAGCATATCTTCGAACAGGGTTGCGCGAGGATGTTTCGACATGAATACTTCCGGCATGATCAGAAAATCAACGTCGCCGCGCCGGAGAAGCTCCTCGGGGTCGTCGGAAATAGGGAGACATTCAAAGCGGACGGCGGGAGCTTCCCGCGCAGCACGTTCTACGATCTTCTTAAAAAATACGAGCGTGATGTAATCGGAAAGGATAATCCGGAAGCGACGATCCGATTGGGCTGGGTTGAAGGCGTCCCAGGAAATAATCGATAGCTGGATGTGGAGCAATGCCTCCCTGACTGCTGGGGCGAGCCCCTCAGCGCGAGGTGTCAAAATGAGCTCGCGGCCGCTCATCGTAAATAGCTCATCGCTGAAATAGGCGCGTAACCGAGCAACGGCGGCGCTCATTGCCGGCTGGCTCAGGTTAATACTGCGGGCCGCCGCGGTGACTTTACGTTCCCTGACCAGAGCGTCCAACACAACGAGGAGATTCAGATCGAGTCCCTTAAAACGCATGTCTTGATCTAGGCGGCGTGTGAATGGGTTGCGACCAAACATTCAATTCGAATGGTGAGTAGCGTCAACGCATCAGCCTTCGACGAAAAAGAGCAATCGAAAAGAAGAAGGGCAAAACTGTGTATATGCAAAGCGCGCCGATATGCAGGCCCATTTTGTCAATCGGACGGCCAAGCATCGCTGGACGAATGAGGTCGATTGCATGTGCGAGCGGTAATAAGGAGGCAGCATACTGAAAAGCGCCGGGCAATTGGTTGATCGGAAACATCGCGCCGCAAAGGAACAGCATGGGTGTAATAACAAGCGTATTATAAAATATGAAATATTCATAACTGGGCGCAAGCGCCGTGACGACCATCGCTAGACTCGCGAAGGCGAGGCCATTGAGAGCGATGACTGGCAGCAAGCAGAGGATGGATGGCCACGATGCGTAGCCGAGCGTGGTGGCAACAATAGTGATTGCTGTGCCCGCCATGAGGGCCTTCGTGGCTGCCCACGCCAATTCGCCGAGTAAGATATCGCCGAGCGTCAGCTGAGTGCATAGCATTCCTTCCCAGGTGCGCTGGTCGCCCATGCGGCCGAAACTCCCGTAGACCGTTTCAGCGGTCGCCGATGCCATCACGCTTGTGGCAACCATGCCAGCCGCGAGAAACGCAATGTACGAAGAGCCCTCAACAGGACCTATCATTGTTCCGATGCCAAAGCCGAGACCGAACAGATAGATCATCGGATCGGCGAGGTTGCCGAGAACCGATGCAAGCCCGATTTTCTTCCATCCAAGATAGTTGCGGCGCCAAACCGCGACCCAATTCCACGCATTGGCGGGCATGCCCGCCGCATAACGTTCGCCCATTGTTCAGTCCTCCATCTCGCGCCCGGTTAACCGCAAAAACACATCCTCGAGATTGGGGGGACGCTGCAGAAGGCGTAGACCCGTGCGCCCGCGTAGCTGCGCCAGCACCTGCTCCGGATCGGGTGCATAGCAAAAAAGCGTCTCACCGCTCACCTCGATGCGCTGTGCGTACGGCCGGATCAGCGCACCCAGTTCATGCGGATTGCCGCCGTAGACCTCGACCACGTCACAGCCGATCTGCTCGTCAATGAGTTCGGACGGGCGACCTTCGGCGATCTTGCGCCCCTCCTCCATAACGCACAGCCGATCGCACAGCCGCTCGGCCTCTTCCATGAAATGGGTAGTCAAAAGAATAGTCTTGCCCCGCGCCAGCAGCGATCGCAGCCGATCCCAGATCAGGTGGCGGGCCTGCGGATCGAGGCCGGTGGTCGGCTCGTCCATCACCAGCAAGTGCGGGTCATTGATGAGCGCACGCGCGAGCGTCAGGCGCCGCTTCATGCCGCCGGACAGTTCGGCGACGCGCGCATCCGCTTTGTTCTCGAGGCGGGCGAACTCAAGCAGCGATGGTATGACCGCATCGATCTGGCGTCTGCTCATCCGGAAGTAGCGCCCGAACACCAGCAGGTTCTCGCGTACAGTGAACGCGGCATCAAGATTGTCGAACTGCGGGACCACGCCGATGCGCATACGTGCCAAACGCGCGCGCGCCGGCACTGGAGCGCCGAGCACAGTAATCTTCCCCGCATCAGGCGATGTCATGCCGAGGACCATACGCGCAATCGTGCTTTTGCCCGCGCCGTTCGGTCCCAAGAGCCCGAAGCATTCCCCCGCCGCAACGCGGAACGACAGCCTGTCGACAACGAGCTTGTCATAAGTTTTGCTTACGTCAGTAAGGTCGATCGCTATCATGGACATGGGTTCATTTTACCGAGAGGGACGACAAAACTGGCGGTTGCTTGGTCCCTGCCGACCTGAAACTGTGACTCGTCTTCGCCATCCCCGCCGTCGATAACGAACTGATCGACATCACAAGGATCTAGCCGCTGCTCAGCTAAAGCGGCGACAATTGCGTCGAGATTATCGATGGATTGGTAACGCGGATCGTTGTGCCGCTTTTCCTGGTCATCGCAGAAGACGAGCCGTCCATCCTCGACCAGGGCGATCGCCCCATCATGGGTCAGCTTGGTACCACAGATGCGCATAGTGTCTCCACGTTAACGGCGATAGATTCGAGATTCATCAGGAAGCGGAAATCGGGTTCCGGAAACGGACGAGCAAGCAGTCTTCGTTGACGGACTCGCCCCGACACTCAAGCCGCTCTACCTCGATCAACGTTTCGTTCAGCATGGCCATGACCGGCTCAGCACCAGCGGCGTGACCCCAGCGACGGCAATTAGCATCCCTTGCCGATCCGAAGATCAGATGCCCGCCTGGCGCAAGCACCCGCACCAGGTTTTTGATGGCCGCGCGCATCTCGGCTATGTCTCCGAGGTAGTAGAGGACCTCCGCCACAACGATCACGTCAAACAACTCGTCGGTCGAAAACTGTTGAACATCGCAGACTATCCAGTTGATGCGCGACGGCTCCTTTATCCGTTGACGTGCTCGAGCAATCGCTTGCGCCACGACATCGATGACGGTGAGCCCTTGGCAGTAGGGGACTAGTTTTTCCGTGAATGCGCCGGCAGCGCACCCGACTTCGAGGGCATTTGTAATGGAGCCTTGGGCAAGCGCCAGCTGGAGCATTTGCGTGTGGCGCTTCCGCTCGAATGGATTGCCGTCGAGGCGCCACGGATCGTCAGCGGCCAATTCCCGATCAAGCAACTGATGATTCACGTTCTGGGTCAAACTCGTGCACCTCTCGTCCATTAGGTATTTGCGGTCAGTCGTCGCCGCAAATGTTGTCCGACAGGACTAATTCCGAAGAATCCCGCGCAAGATTGAGCCTGCGAAGCGGAGCCGAATGGGGCGAGAGTTCTGCCCTGCTGGAACCAGTGATCGGAGCTTGGGTGGGGGCCTGTTTTCCCCCAGTGTTCGATGTAGCGACAGCAGAGCTTCGCGACAGCCAATCGCTATTGCTCAAGGTACACAGCGCGTAGGCCTTCAACGGAAGCAAGAGAAAGACGTTGATGAACGTGTGCAGCGAAAAGCCAAGAAATCGAAATTGTCGAGCACGAAATGCTACCACGCTGCATCGGAGCATGGTCATGGACACAATCATCAGTCCTGTCCACCAAGGCACAGTGCCTGTCAGTGCGAAATGTGCGAGGCCCGTTAATACCGATAGGGCGAGGAGTAGCGCGCCGAGATTCTGTCCGACCACGTCCAACGTGAGATAGCTATTTAGGCTAGGCAGCAAGCGCAGCCCAAGCAGCGTGTCCCGGAATGTGCTTCGTGCCCAACGGAGTTGTTGGCGCAGATACGGTCCGAGTCTGTTCGGAACGACTGTGGCCGCGATGGCGCTCGGAACGTATTCGGTTCGAAAGCCTGCTTTCAGCATCAGGATAGTGAGATGGCGATCCTCACCGAAGTCGCTTGGCTTGCCCCGAAAAAATTGCGACTCGTACTGGTCCAGTAACAAAAGGAGCGCAGACCGGCGGTACATGGCACATGGGCCGCAACAGCACATAACGGCACCGAAGCGAGCCTGTGCCGCGCGCTCCTCGTTGCAAGCCAGCCAGTACTCCATGTCTATCAGCCTGGTCAGCCAGCTCTCGGTTCGGTTACTGGCCGTCAATTGACCCATGACTGCGCCGACCGCTGAATCTCGCATCTTCGGTACAAGCTTGGAAATGACGTCGGGCGCGAGTACCGTGTCTGAATCAACGTTAAGCACCAGATCCCCTGATGAGCGTCGTATCGCGGCGATCTGCGCCTTGCGCTTTCCAACATTCTCGGGAAGCAAAATGATGTCGAACCTGGGGTCGCGCGCGTAGTCTTCGTGGACAGTTCCTAAGGCTTCGCGATTTCCAGAACCGTCATCAACCAAATAGACCCGAAGTCTTCCGGCGTATTCTTGGTCTGCAATGGAAGCCAGGCACTCTGAAAGCGTGCGCGGATCCTCGTTGAAGCAGGGGACGATGACATCGACGCTGGGCAGTTTGTCGGAGCCGACGAGAACCTCCAACCCCGACGAATCCTTTGTCGGCATAGCATAAAGCCCTTGCATGCTCTTATAGGCAGTCGAGAGCAGTGCATAAAGCGAAATGGCCACAGTGCTGGTTGTACCAAGAAGAGTCATGGGATCTCGTTGTTCAGTGATGTTGAGGAAGTGAGCGGATTACAAATCCGCGCTCACGCAGTGCTGGAATCAGCCGGGACAGCGCCGTGACCGTCTGGTCGCGCATGCCGGCGTGAGCGCCCTGGCTCAACTCGCCGGGAGGGCATCCGTCGTGCAAGAGTACAATTGCGCCCGGCCGGACGGAGGCGAGCACTTTATCGATAATCGCCTCGACTCCAGGGCGAGACCAATCTCGAGGGTCGACGGACCAATGAAGGGCCGCCAGCCCGGCGATCTGTGATGCTGTGCAGACTTCTTCGCTCCAGGCGCCGTAGGGCGCGCGAACAAAGCGGACCGAGGCCTGCGGGCACGCTCTCATGATGGCGTCGTTCGCTTCAAAGACCTCACGTTGCACTTCGCCGAAACCGCATTGGTACAGATCCGGATGAGACATCGTGTGGTTGCCTACCTCGTGCCCTTCTGCGATCATCCGTTGGATTAGATATGGGTGCTCTAAGGCGTAGGCGCCGATGACGAAGAAAGTCGCCGGCACTCGCTGCTCTGCCAGCACGTCGAGAATCTCCGGTGTGAAAAGTGGATTGGGACCGTCGTCAAACGTCAGATAAACGCTTCGACGGCCGGTGCCGTCAGAGCACTCACGGCGCACTTCGTACAAGCAATCGGACCGGCTCATAGCTCTGGTCCGTTCCGATCTATCATCGTGCCCGTGGGCCATTCGCTGATCGGCCGTCCAACTGGCAGAACAATTGTGAGTGCGTCATCGATGCGTGTGGGCGGCAGGTCGAGGCGGGCCTCTGGTCGGGTGGAGCGCACGCGAATTCCCGACAAAACGGCCATAGGGCTGTATCGCCGTCCGAACCTCTCAACATGATTCCGCAGCGCGTCCCTGACCGTTCCGAAAGCGAATGGAACGCCAAGCTCCTGCAGTATTGGAAGCATGACATGGATTGAATGGGCGATTCCCAGACCCTCAAGGTCCGGACGTACCCCGTACAGGCCCAGTTCAGCCACCAACAGGTCGACCGCGTCGACCTTGATGAAACGGCGCAGTATGCCCATGTGAGCCGCTACACCGTTTGAATCATAGGCGATTACGCGGAGTTCAGGCCTGGCTCCGGCCCAGCTTCGACTACCTTCGAACGGTTCTGCGTTGGACGCCCCAGTCGGCCCGTACGTATCACGAAAGAACTCGGCGAGCTTAACGTGATCGGAGAGCTGCAACTCGTTTTCCCAGCACAACTTCCACTGCACCTGATGGCGCATTCAGGACCTCTCTTCATATTGGTTTTTGCGGCCGCATTACTCGACCAAAGCGGCGTTGTTGGCTGCACTCAGCCGTTGTCGTTGGCGAAGGTGAGCCAGACACTCTCTCGAAGTTCCGGCCCGTGTCGTCGATTTGAGCTTGACGTCGCTCATTTACGTTCCTCTAATGCATGGCTCGTAAATTCGTAAAATTGATTGTTTGAATGATACGCATCCACACGTTGGATAGAACATGACATGCGTTTTAAAGGGCTGGATCTAAATCTCCTCGTTGTGCTGGACGCTCTGATGAGGGAGCGTAAAGTCACTGCCGCGGCTCGCAGTATCAACCTGAGCCAGCCGGCCATGAGCGCCGCCGTTGCTCGGTTACGCGCCTATTTCAACGATGAGCTATTTACGATGAACGGCCGCGAGCTCATTTTGACACCGCGCGCCGACGGGCTCGCTCCAGCAGTCCGGGATGCATTGCTGCACATCCAGCTATCGATTATTTCCCCCGACGCCTTCAACCCGGCCCAATCGGATCGCCTCTTCCGAATCATGCTTTCCGATTACATCACGCTCGTATTTTTTAGGACGATAGTAGAGCGCGCTGCGCGGGAAGCTCCCGCCGTTCGCTTTGAATGTCTGCCTATTTGCGACGACCCCGAGGAGCTTCTCCGGCGCGGCGACGTTGATTTTCTAATCATGCCGGAAGTGTTCATGTCGAAACATCCTCGCGCAGCCCTGTTCGAAGATAAGCTCGTAGGCGTAGGCTGCGGCACGAACAAGCAGCTGTCGGAGCCACTTACATTCGAGCGATACTTGTGCATGGGACATGTTGTGCTCAAATTCAGGCACACCCGGCAGCCCACCATGGAGGAATGGTATTTGCTCGAGCACGGTTTCGAGAGACGTATCGAAGTTGTCGTACAGGGCTTTAGCCTGATCCCGCCCGTCCTGTCAGGCACCAACCGCATCGGAACCATGCCCTTACGGCTGGCGCAGCATTNGAGCACGGTTTCGAGAGACGTATCGAAGTTGTCGTACACGGCTTTAGCCTGATCCCGCCCGTCCTGTCAGGCACCAACCGCATCGGAACCATGCCCTTACGGCTGGCGCAGCATTTCGCAAAAACAACACCCCTGCGGATTGTCCAACTTCCGCCGCCACTTCCTCCTCCTGCATTCACGGAAGCCGTCCAATGGCCTGAGCTTCACAATAGTGATCCGGCAAGCATGTGGATGCGGGAAATGATGTTGCAGGAGGCATCTCGCCTGGCGCCTTTGCCTGAAATCATTGAGCGTCTCGGGCACGCCGATCCGACCTTTCGTTTCTTGGTACCGACTGCCACCTCGAAATCGCGTGCGAAGTCCCGGAAGATGTTGAGCCCCACCTAATCACCGCCTGTAAGACAGGCTGATCAGCATGTTCGACAAGCGCCGGCGCGGCGCGTGTTACCTACGTTCTGGGGCTGATCTCAGGCGAGTTGCTCGTCGAGGATGTGTGGCAGAGTGATGCCAGCTGCCTTGATTGCCCGCTTTGGCCGTAGGTGGTGACGACGCGAGCATTCTTTTCGATGGCGGCTTCTGGAGGCGGACGCGATCGCGTAGGAGCGGTTGCCCTTCGGGCGTCGGGCCTTTGGCCCGGCAGAGCGGCGCAGTTCCTTGCTAAGTGCGAGGGGCCGGAACGAGCAGAACACACGCCCGGGCTGCTACTGAATTGACTGCCGCCTCGATTTGCGTGCGAAGTCCCAGAAGATGGTTAGCCCGGTTAAATTCCTACCTTGCCGGCTGTGCCGCGGCTTTTCACGTGCAGCCAGGCGAGGAGATGGCGGTCGACGAGGTCGACGCCAAATGGACTGTGCTGGCCTCGCTCGGCTCCTGCCGTGCGGGATCATTGACCACACCCCCTGCACGAGAACGTGGGGCATGTTGGCAAGTGAAGCCGGTGGAGGTTGACGCTGCGGATCTAGGCAATCTACCTCGCGCTTCCGCCTTCATATATTTTCCGGCAGATGGATGTCGAACGGCAGAAATGTCTGTCCGGGTGTTTCGGCGGTGCCGGTCTCGATAGCCCGTGTCATCAGCGTTATCAGCTCCTGGCAAAGCCGGCGCATTGGCGTGGCGACCGCCATCGTGACGATGTTATCTGCAAGCGCTGCCCGAGACTCAGGTGTGATTTCATTCACGATCGCGACGAGATCCCGACTTTTGCCCTCTTCTCGGAGCGCGGAGATGGCGCCCTCCATGCCGCCGCCGGCGACATAGAAGCCGACGAGCTCGGGCTCCCGCTGCATGAGATCAAGCGTTGCCTCGTAGGTGATCTGCCGTTTCTCGAGGTTCATGACCGGATCCAGCACCTCGAACGTGGGCGCGTTCTCACGGCAATAGGAGCGAAAGCCGACGTCACGGAGCTCGTGCCCCTGGAAACGATGGCTGCCGACAAACACCGCCACTTTGCCGGGCCGTTTTGCGACCTTGGACACCATCCAAGCGGCCGTGCGCCCCACCTTGCGGTTGTTGAGGCCGATATACCCCTGTCGCACGCCGGCGGCGAAGTCGGAAAGCAGCGAGAAAACCGGAATGCCCTTGGCCTTGAGGTCCTCAACCGCTGCTGTGATTTTCGGGTGGTCCGGTGCCACCATCGCGATTGCATGGCAGCGTGCGCCCAACTCCTTGAGCGGCGCGATCAGGTCGCTCGGCATATGTGACGGGGCGAATTCGACGAGCGGAATGCCGTGGAAGGACTGGGCCAAATTGACCGATGCTTCGACCTCGCGCGCAAAATCTTGGTAGAAATGCTGGGCCGGTTTTCTCAAGATGAAGCCCAGACGGTAGTGCGGTAGGTCTCGCCGCAACCGCTGCTTGATTAGCCCGGCAGCATGATAGCCGATCGCCTGGGCGGCGTCGTGGACCCGCCGCGCGGTCTCCTCGCGCACCGGATGGCGGGCGTTCAGAACCCGATCGATCGTTGCTACGCTGACTCGGGCTTCGCGGGCGAGATCGGCAATTGTGGGGCGCTTGGTCATAGGTCCTATTCTGATTGGTTTTTGACGCGGGCCGGCTCTCTGTCCGCCTAACGCGTTTCGGTTTCGGGTGGCAAAGTGAAGACGTCCCCATACGAATGGGCACAGCGTGTTGGACGAACATCATTGCAGACGTAAACCGGCCGGGTATACTGAAAGGCTCATTCGCTTAAAGGGCGGTGACGATTTGCACTCACACATTTAGCGCTTCTGATACATGGTCCGTGAGGAGCCGTTTAGAGGCTGCGGGTCGGTCGTTCAGTTATGTGACCAGCTAAGCGACTTCACAGGTCGTGGGCCGCCCACCTTACTTGCAGGAGGGTAGCCGGTTTGATGCCTCGGTAAGCTGATGACCGCTGAAGGCAGCTTTCATCTGTGCTCGGTCCAACTCTCCTTCCCAGCGTGCGACGACGAGGGATGCCACTGCGTTGCCGACGCAATTCGTCAGCGCCCGGCATTCGGACATGAATCGGTCGATGCCGAGTATCAGTGCCATCCCAGCAACGGGAACACTCGGAACTACCGCGAGCGTAGCCGCCAGGGTGATGAAGCCCGCACCTGTCACACCTGCAGCGCCCTTGGAGGAAAGCATTGCTACGAGCAGCAGCAGCACCTGATCGCCGATGGACAGATCCGTGTTCGTCGCCTGTGCGATGAAGAGAGCCGCTAGCGTCATGTAGATATTCGTGCCGTCCAGATTGAACGAATATCCGGCCGGGATGACGAGACCCACAACCGAACGCCTGGCGCCCGCCTTCTCCATTTTCTCCATCAGCGACGGGAGCGCCGCCTCCGAGGAGGACGTTGCGAGGACAAGCAGCAGCTCTTCCTTGATGTAACGAATGAGAGAACAAATCGAAAAGCCGTTGTAACGGCAGACTGCGCCGAGAACCCCGAACACGAAGAGGAAGGCGGTGAAATAGAACGTCGCGACCAGCATCGCGAGGTTGACTACCGAACCGATGCCATATCTGCCGATGGTGAAGGCCATCGCGCCAAAAGCGCCGATCGGCGCGGCCTTCATCAGAATTCCGACGAGCTTGAAGACAGGCACAATGAGCGCCTGGAGGAAGGAAACGACAGGCTTGCCCGTCTCTCCGGCCATCGCAAGCGCCATGCCGAACAGAACCGAGAAGAACAGCACCTGCAGGATGTCGCCTTCCGCGAAGGCACCGACGATCGTTGGCGGGATAATGTTCATCAGGAAGCCGGTGACCGACTGCGCTTTGGCTTTTGCGGCATAGGTATTCACGGCCTGGACATCGAGCGAGGCCGGATCGATGTTCAGGCCGTCGCCAGGCTGGACGACATTGGCGACGATGAGGCCGACGATCAGCGCGAGCGTTGAGAAGGTGAGGAAATAAACCATTGCCTTGCCGGCGACCCGGCCGACCTTATGAAGATCGTTCATGCCGGCAATGCCGGTCGCAATTGTCAGGAAGATGACAGGCGCGATGATCATCTTGACCAGCTTGATGAAGGCATCACCCAGCGGCTTCAGGCTCTCGCCGGTCTCCGGATAAAAATAGCCAATTGCGACGCCGAGCGCGATGGCGGCAAGCACCTGGGCGTAGAGCTTGGTGTAGAAGGGTTTGCGGGGGGGCGCGGGACTCGCGCCGCGGACTTGTGCAGCTGACACTGTTTCTCTCTCCCTGACCGGATCGAGGTGGCGTGACTTCTCCCGGGCTTCTCCCTATCGCGGCGCTCCGGTCGAACGCTGCACCAACGCCGCCGCAATACCCATGCCAGATGAATCCGCATCACCTGAACTGATGTGGGCTCGCCAATGATGGAGGAGCGGTGTCAGACCAGCGGGCAAGGCCGCGGTCCGAACGCCCTTGATGGTCTCTGGCAGAGTGCTGCCGGTCGATCCCTCTGGCTAGCGGTTTTGCTGCACAGAGCGTGGTGGGTTCCTCGTTAGCCGGCTTTGGACCGGGCCCCATCGTTGGCGCCAGCGCGTACCAATAGGTCGCCTGTTCAAGGCCGTCCAGATGACAGGCTAACTTACCCCTGTTCGGAAGCGCTCGTTTCTAGACAGCCTACGACCATGCAGCCACTGCAATCACAGAATAAATTCGGACGGCCTTTTGGACGACCCATTTTGCAAATCAACGCCCGCAGCAGGGGCAGCCGTTTCCAAGCGGTCGCATCGTAATCTGTTCAGACTTTTCGATACGCTCATTGAGTGTGCCGATTTCGGCCCCCAGTGATGATGCTGACCACGACGATGCGATTCATAAAGTTGCGAGCACCGCCTAGGAAGTCGTACTCAACGCCAGCTTCGCGCCTTCACACCCGACATCGCCGCCGCCTGATCAACTCGAGAAAGATGGCGGTTGCCGCAACCGACCAGTGCCGTTGGCGGTTATTATCGCTCCCGACCCTCCTTCGCGGGCGCTGGTGAATGGCACGGCCCCGCATTTACACTCCGCGCGGTCAGCCGCTCGGGCAACGCATGGCCGGCCCGTATTTCTGCTTCAACGCAAGATAGAACTGATGAATCCTATCATAGGCCGCGAGGTTTCCTTTCACAGATGAAAGAAAGCTCGATTGACTATGCCGCCTCGCTCCAGTCTTTTGAAAACAACGTGTGTTTGCCCGGGGCAAGCCAATAACATGGCCAAGCCTCGTGGAGGGAGTAGCCAAGCGATGCGTCAGGGCTAGACCCGCTTTGCACTCGACCACACGGCGGCGGCACGAGTTCACGTCGGAGCATTTTCGCGCGTGCCCACGATGTCGCGGCGCACATGCCGCCAGCCTAGATTTGATGGCGCGAGATCGAGGATCACATGCACCACAACATTAGCAAGTCAGAACAGAATGCCCGCGACTGCGGCATATCGCTGCCGAATGCGATAAAGGGTTGTCCAAAGTCCGACACGAATCCTGCGAGTGTGGCATTGCACGAGCGCGCGCTAACCGGCATCTTCGAAATATCGAAAGTACTCGCCGATGCCGCCCGGCTCGAACTCAAGTTGGCCAAGGTAGTCGATCTCCTGCACTCGTTTGTGCAGATGCGGCACGGCATCATCGCTCTCTGCGATGCCGAGGGCGGACTGGACATCACAGTGGCCAGCGGCTGCGGCACGAACGGCAATGAGCCCTCCCGCTCGCGCCTGCCGCGCAACGCCATCGACCAGATTGTGACGACCGACACGCCGCTTGTCGCCGACGACATAGTGATGCATCCGACCTTCACTGCCGCTGATATCGAGGTGCTTGGGGCCTCCGACACCGTGTCGTTCATCGGCGTTCCCATTCGTGTTGATGGGAACGCCATAGGCGCGCTGACTTTGGACCGGGTTTTGGAAAGCAGGTCAAGCTATCGGCTCGACGATGATGTCCGGCTGCTTACCATGATTGCCAACATGGTGGGACAGACAGTCAAGTTGCATCGCTTCTCCGCGGTCGACCGCGAGCGAACGCCGGAGCTGGAACATCGGCTGCAAACGAAATTTTCTGATGTTAAGCACCCTGCACCCCGGCGCAAAAAGGTCCACGTCGAGGGGATGATTGGTGACAGTCCGGCTATAAGCGCCCTGCTGGAGAAGATCGCGGTCGTAGCGAAGGCAAAAACCACAGTTCTGTTGCGAGGTGAGTCCGGTACCGGGAAGGAGCTGGCTGCCAAGGCAATTCACGAGTTGTCGCCGCGCGCCAAGCGGCCCTTCGTTAAACTCAATTGTGCAGCGCTCCCAGAGACAGTCCTGGAATCCGAATTGTTCGGTCATGAGAAGGGTGCCTTCACAAGCGCATTCAATTCCCGCAAGGGGCGTTTTGAGCTCGCTGACAAGGGGACGTTGTTTCTGGATGAGATCGGCGAGATCTCGGCCTCGTTCCAGGCAAAGCTACTGCGCGTGCTGCAGGAGCAGGAGTTTGAGCGCGTCGGCAGCAATCAGACCATCAAGGTCGATGTTCGCGTGATTGCCGCCACGAACAGGAACCTGGAAGAGGCGGTTGCAAGGAATGAGTTCCGCGCCGACCTATACTACCGCATCAACGTGGTTCCCTTGCTGGTACCAGCATTGCGCCAAAGGCGCAGCGATATTCCGCTCCTCGCAGCTGAGTTTCTCAAGAAGTTCAACGACGAGAACGGCTGTACGCTCACCTTCGATCCGCGTGCGATTGAAGTGCTGATGAAATGTGAGTTTCCCGGCAACATTCGCGAGCTTGAAAATTGCGTGCACCGGACAGCGATCCTGGCCGAGGGACTGTCAATCGGGAGAAACGACTTTGCCTGCTCCCAAGGCCAATGCTTTGCCGAGGCGCTGTGGAAGTGCAGATCGGGCAAGGCCGCGCTGCAACCACCGCCGATCCTGCCGGAGTCAGCGAATTTGGCCACGCCCCCGGACGAGGCCGCCAGTTCGGCCGCGACTAACCCACTTGCCGGCGCAACCCACCCAATTGGCGCGAGGACGCCCGATATAGAGCGCGTCATTGCTGCCATGGAAAGATGTGGCTGGGTGCAGGCAAAGGCAGCGCGCTTGCTTGGGCTGACCCCGCGCCAGATTGGCTACGTGCTGAGGAAATACGGCGTCGAGATCAAGCGTCTTTGAAAGCATGACCCTGGGCATGAGCTGAGCAGCTTAGCGCCTTGGCGCCGCGCAGCGATGCAGATCCGCGTGCGCGTCAACTCGATTCGACCGAGGACAGGTGGCTGAATTCCCATGTCAGCCGGCGCTGCGACCATTGTGTGAAAGGCAACCCTGCCATCGTCCAATCCCGTCCGCCATGTTGCTCTCGTTGCGAGCTCATGCGGATGCCCCTGTGTGACTGAAACGGAGTTAAATATGTCCGACGCAAAACTGCAAACTGTGCTTTCGGCTCTTTCGCAAGTGACACGACAGTTGGATGCTCTGCCGTCCAACGGACCAGCGCCGGACGCAAATTTTATCAAGCTGAATACAAATGAGAACCCGTTTCCGTTGCCGCCAATCATAATGCAAAGTGCAGTGGCGGCCCTCAAGCGCCAGTATCTATATCCGGATGACGATAACTTCAGACTGAGGGAAGCAGCGTCCAGCGCCTATGGCGTTTCCAGGGATCAGGTCATCGCTGGCAACGGGTCGTCTGAACTGCTCGGACTGATCTACAGAGCTTTCCTCGCACCCGGCGACAAGGTTGCGATGATGTCGCCAGGGTTTTCGTTCAACCGCAAACTTGCCATGCTCCAGGGCGCTGAGTTCCTCGAAATCGGATGTCAAGCTCATTCCCTGCCAATGGAGCAATTGCTTTCTGGTCCGGCAAAAGACGCCAAGTTTATTATGTTGGCCAATCCAAACAATCCGACCGGAACATTCCTCCCGATAAGCGATATCGAACGCCTCGTAGCACAATCGGACCGCTTGATTGTCCTCGATGAGGCCTACGTCGACTTTGCACCCGATCACGGACTGCGCCTCATCAACCGGTATTCGAACCTTCTGGTCTTGAGGTCATTCTCGAAAAGCTATGCCGCCGCCGGCATTCGCGTCGGTTTCGGTTTCGGTCACCCTGAAATTATTGGAAGGCTGCGAAACATCCAGAACGTCTTCAACATGAACGTGATCGGGCATGCCGTTGGTATCAGCGTGCTTGAGCATCGCGGCGCCTACGCAGACAACCACAAGCACATCAAGGATGAACGAGAGCGAGTGACAGTTGCACTATCGCAACTCGGATTTTCCGTAACACCCTCCCGCGCAAATTTCTTGCTGGCCCGTGTGCCCGCGGGACAGGACGGCTCATGGTGGCAAGCAGCATTGGAGAGGCAAAAGATACTTGTCGCGTTTTTTCCGGACAAAGGCTTGGAACACTGTATCCGCGTCAGCATCGGCACAAAAGAGCAGATGGATGAATTTCTTGCTGCCGCTGGCGACATTGCTGGAAGCTTAACGGTGCCAAGCTCCAGAGGCAGGGAAGCGTCAGGCTCTGCTTCTTCGTTACGCTGACGCTAATCGGCGATCACACACATCTCTTCCGACTTGCTGGTGATCCCAGCAAGAAAACAGCCTGCTTTTAAAATCGGGGACTTAAAGAGTGACAAACGTCTTTCCTTCAAACCTGGCTTTCGGCATCTTCGATCATTTGGATGAGGATGGCCGCGATATAGGCCGGCAGTACGAAGATCGCCTGATATTAGCAGAGGCGTGCGATCAGCTAGGGTTCTATGCCTATCATCTCGCAGAACACCACTGTACTCCCCATGGGAGAGGTCCATCGCCGAATCTGTTCTTATCGAGCGTCGCCCAGCGCACCCGGCGCTTGCGTCTCGGACCCTTGGTGATGCTGCTTGCGCTTTATCATCCGCTGCGTGCGTTCGAAGAGATCTGTATGCTGGACCAGTTGAGCGGTGGCAGGCTCGAACTGGGCATAGGGCGCGGTGCTCTCCCGACCGAATTGGGCTACTTCGGGATTGGTGCGGACGCGGTGCCGGGCCGTTATGCCGAAGCCAGCGAAATTCTTATGCAAATACTTGTGGATTCGAGGGAGGTCGGCACGCTATGCTATCAAGGCCGCCATTTTGATCTCAATGACGTTCCTTTGACGCTAAGACCTCATCAGCGTCCACATCCGCCCACATGGGTCGCTGCCAATCGACCCGAGTCCACAGCTTGGGCCGCTGCGAATGGAACAAATATCGCGTGTGTAGGACCTTCCTCTTCTGTTCGCAAAACTACTGATGCGTTCCGCGCCTATCGAGAGGACAACGCAGGCGGGGGGGATCAAGGGAGATTTGTCGGATTGCTCCGCATGGTCGTGATTGGGCGTTGTGACACACATGCCTATTCGCTCGCGGCACCTGCTTACGCACGCTGGCTCAAGAGCTTCCAATTCCTTTACGAGCTTAACGCTATCCCCACTCCACCAAACTTGCCGCTAACCTTCGATGCGGCAGTCGAGAGTGAATTGTGCGTGGTAGGATCAGCAGAGTCTGTGCGAAAAGCTCTGCTAGATCAGTTGGAAGAGGCAGGTGCCAACTACCTGCTTTGTCAAATGGCATTTGGAAATCTGCCGCTAGATGCTTCCCTTTACACCGCGAGGACCATTCAGTCCGAAATCATGGCTCGACTTGGCTGACCATGTGCTCGAGCTTGCACGTGGTGGGGCGGGCAATCGGGAGGAGGCCAAACTGACGACGAGCAGGCGGCACAGAATACCAGCTTGTGCGTTGGCTGGCGTCTGGGCCATCGTGTGAACATGCACGATCCTAAGGAGAGGGTAGCCGAGCGCGTCACGATGCCGGCACGCGTCTGCTCGTCGCGCTGGCGCTAGTCGTTGCCCATAGCCAGCCGCAGGAGGTTCTTCTCGCCCGGGGCGGCGTCGGTGCGGCGCCCACTAATCCAGCTTCATCAGCGGCCCGTCGGTGGCAAAGCCGTCGCTCGCTACGGCGCTATTGAGGGCGCGCTCGCGAGCGGCTTTGCGACGCCCAGCCAACACCTCCAGCGAGCTCGCCCGATGATGGTGGTGCACCGCGGTCGGATACGATGCTGGAGGAAATCGTTCGCAGCCGGTCTTCACGAATTGCGAGGAGTGCTCGTTCTTGAGTGCTGGCTGCTGGCCGGATGCGGTGGCCTGAGTGGTCTGCCGACACGCCCGAAAGTCAACGCCACTACCACAAGGCCGCCAAGATGTCAGGTCTGAGAGCCAGCTTGGACGGTGGTATCGTGTTCGGGAAGGTCGTCGAAGGAGGCGTAGTTGAGATAGTAGAGTTTGGAATACAGGCCGCCCATGGCTATTAACTCATCGTGGTTGCCAGTCGCAATAACTTGGCCATTCTGAAGCACGATGATGCGGTCGGCCCCCCGGACCGTGGCGAGACGGTGGGCGATGACGAGGCCAGTCCGCCCTTCAAGCAGCTTGATCAGAGCCTTCTGAATCTGCAATTCCGTGTAGCTGTCGATATTGGCGGTAGCTTCGTCGAGCACGAGGATCTTGGCGTCAGCGACGAGGGCGCGGGCGAAACTGATAAGCTGGCGCTGGCCGAGAGATAAGTTGTCGCCGCGTTCGCCAAGTTGGGTCTCATACCCGTCGGCGAGGCTCATGACGAAGTCATGCGCGCCGACAGCCTTGGCCGCCTCGATCACCTTGTCGCGCGTGGCTTCCGTCTTCTGGTATCGAATGTTCTCGAAGACCGTCCCGGTGAACAGGAATGGCTCCTGCAGCACCATGGCGATCTGGCGGCCGAGCGATTCCTGGGTGAGGTCGCGTACATCATGTCCGCCGACCAGCACCTGACCCTGCTGAACATCATAGAAGCGGTGGACCAGGGCCATCGCACTCGATTTGCCAGAACCGCTCGGTCCGACTAGTGCGACCGTCTCGCCCGGATTGACCTTGAACGAGACATTTTTCAGAACCGAACGGTTCGGATCGTAGCCGAAGGTGACGTCCCTAAACTCGACCGAGCCGTCCATTTCGGGCGAAAGCACCTCGGCATTGGGTTTGTCCTTAACATCGATCTTGACGTCGAGCACATCCGTCAGGCGCTTGCCTGAGGCCATGGCGCGCTGCATGACCGAATATTGCAGGGTGAGTGAGCGGATCGGGTCAAAGAAGCGCTGGATGTAAAATAGGTAGGCTACCAACACGCCCACATCTATACGGCTATTCATGACCATCGAGCCGCCGACCACAATAACGGCGGCCAAGGCGAGGCCGGTGATGCCATCGACGATGGGCACCATGACCAGTGCATATCTGGCAGCGATCAGGTGGGTCCTGAGGTTGGCATGGGCCCGATCGTCAAAAAGACTGAAATTCACCTGCTGGCGGTCCATTGACTGTATGGTCCGCACGCCGTGAATGGCTTCGGCCAGCGCGCCATTGACGACGGAATTGGTTTCGTGTGCAGCCATGAAGGCGTCGCGGGCACGCGGCAACCAGACAATGCGGACGATCACCAGGATCGGCAGAACCGATAGCGTCAGGAGGCCGAGGCGAAAGTCGAGCCACAGCATTACGAAAACGATGCCGAAGAGAAGCGCAACATCGCCTAGGGAATATACCGAGGTTTCCAGGAACTCCTGTATGGAGTTAACGTCGCCTTGCAGGCGCGACATCAGGCGTCCGACCTCGGTCTTGTCCATGAAAGAGAGCGAAACCTTTTGCAGATGGCCAAACATGGCGCGGCGGATGTCGAACAGGACAGTTTCGGCCATTTTCCCATCCAAGGCTTCCTGCATGTAGCCGGCGGCGAAATTGACCAAAATCGCCGAAAGGAACGCGCCGACGGCCGCAAGCTGGGCTGAGCGATCGGGCCTTGCCGGGTTCATGCCGAGGTCGATCGCGTAGCGGATGATCAAGGGGATGAGAAGCTGCGTCCCGGTGAAGATCAGCATCGCGACAATCGTGACAACTACCTTTGCCCGGTAGGGATGGACGAAGCCCCAGATGCGACGGAGGATGCTCTTGTCGAAAGCCCGGCCGAACATCTCCTCCTCGATCCGGTGCGAGCCGACGACCGCGCGCGGAGGGCGTCTCCCGTCGTCAGGTTCGGCTTCGAGTTCGCCGCGGCCCTGGTCCATCAGCGGGCGCCCCCATCCTGGCTAATAATGCTATCACCCGGGCACGTCTGGAGATCGTAAAGGGCCCTGTAGCGTCCCCGCTTCGCCAGAAGCTCTTCATGCGTGCCGCGTTCTACGATTTCGCCTTTATCGACAAAAAGGATTTGATCGGCATGCTTAAGCGCACTCAGCCGGTGCGCGATGATGATCGTCACCCGATCCTTTGCGAAGCGCCGCATCGCCGCGCGAATGCGCAGCTCGGTGCCGGCATCGATCGCGGCCATCGAGTCGTCGAAAATGATGACGGAGGGGCGCAGCATCATGGTGCGAGCAATCGTGAGACGCTGGCGCTGGCCGCCAGAGAGAGAAACGCCGCGTTCGCCCACGACCGTCTCATACCCTGCCGGGAGCCCGAGGATGTAGTCGTGGAGCTGGGCGAATTCTCCAGCGCGTTCAATTCGCTGTCTCTTCGCCCAGGGATCGCCATAAGCGATGTTGTTCTCGATCGTTGTTGTGAATAGGAACGCATCCTGCTGTACAACCGCGACCGCCTTGCGAAGGCTCTCGAGGGTGACATTGCGTATGTCCTGGCCGTCCAACGTGATGGCGCCACCGGTCACGTCGTAAAAGCGGGGGACCAGATGAGCCATCGTCGATTTGCCGGAACCCGGCGGACCGACGATAGCGATCGTCTCGCCTCTCCGGGCCTCAAAGCTGAGGTTCTTCAGAATGGCGCGGTTTTCGGCGTTGGGGTAGGCAAATGAGACATTGTGGAAGCGCAGAGTGCCGTCACTTATCTCAAGCGGTCTGGCCTCGAGAGCATCCCTGATGGTGATCTCCTGATCGAGGAGACCGAAAAGCCGCGAACCGCAGCTAGAAGCGCGGGCAAACGCATTGACCATGAGACCGATCTGGCGGACTGGCATTTGCAGCATGGTCATGAAGGTCAGGAAGGTCGCCATGGTTCCGACGCTGATCTCGCCAGCGACGAGCTTGTTGCCACCGATCCCAAGCACCAATCCCATTGCGAAAAAGTAGGACAAGGTCATCGCCGACGTGTTGGGTACGTAGATGTCAACGAGATCGTTGGCGAGGTCGAGCGCGTTCTTGGAAGCGCCGTCGAACTTCAGCATCTCATAGGATTGAGCCGCAAAAGCGCGGACCACACGGATACCTGCGAGATTTTCCTTCATCACGCGGCTTAGTACCGAAAGGCGCTCATAGAGGTCGAGCCAGGTGGCGCGCAGCCTAAGCTGTGTGGTCGATGAGCGCCAAGCGACAAAAGGCACGAAGCTGAGCGCGGCCAAGCCGAGCATCGGATCGGTCGAGATCATCATGTAAGCGCCAATCCCGATCAGCATCGTCAGCAGGAGCACCCGCATGAGCCCGGTGGAAAAATACATCCGCACGCCTTCGAGATCGAGCATTCCGGCGGTTATCAGATCGCCTGAATGGACCCGGTCGTGAAAGGAAAAGCTGAGACGCTGGATCTTGTCGTAGTAGGCGAGCCGCAATTCGTACGCGACATGATGCCCGACGGCTTCGGCAAAATAGTTCTGCGCCATCGTGAAAACGCCGCGTAGCGCGCTGACGGCGAGCAGCAGGAGAGCCGGGGCCCAGAGCGCTTGTCCTGCCGCAGCCCCCGCGACACCGCCCCCGATAGCTGTCTGGGTCTGGTCGACAGCCCGGCCGAGAAGCTGGGGAATGAGCAACTGGAGGATTGCCGCCATGATCGTCGAGCCCATAGCGAGGGCGACCTGCCACGGATGGCGCAGATTCATACGCGTGATGCGCAACAGCGTACTCAAATCCCGGCCCCAGCGCGCCGCTTCAACATGGGCCAACGAATTCAGTGCGTTCGTTGCGCCGCTGACAGCTTCACTGTTCACGGGTGTATTCCCGACTGCATTTTGCGCCTTCGAGGAAAGCCGAAGCAGACATCATCAAAGGCATCCGCCATTGTTAATCCCGTCCTCAACCTGCAGCCGTGCCCGTTCCCACCAGCCGAGCCGCCGCTTGACTTAGTGGCATGTCGATCACCGTGATTCCGCTTGCCGCAAGAAAACGCGCTTCGTTTCTGGTCAGGGTTTCCGCGTCCATTACGGTGCAATAGGGACCGCGGGAGCGCTTCATGATCTGTCTGGCGTAGGTGCGCAGCATCTGATCGTTGAAGCGGCAGCCAACGAAGAAAAATCCACGGGTGATGCGCCGTTCCTTCACAGCGTCTGGGATCGGTGTCTGGATATCAATTTCGGACAGGACTTCGACGTAGTCGGAATCTGCGACGAGAAAGTTTTGCGCGGGCGTAATACTCCCGTGAGGTGAATAGAGAACCGTCTTGGCCCCCAATCGGGGGTCGAGCTCCCTCCCGGACAAATCGTAGGTTTTCGTCCAAATGTTGCCGATTTCATTCGCGCGCGTGACGCCTTGTATCTCAAGGACGTCCGTTCGACCGGTCTCTACCAGAGCCGTGCGCATCGCGCTGTCATACCAGCTGTCGATGATGAGGGAGAGTGGCAGCCTTGCGAGCCAGGCGTGGAAGGGGGTCGGCCCCACCGGCGCTGCGAATATGTCGGTCATCCAAGCTTGAAGCGTCCGGCGATGCCGGCGCTGTTCGATGAACTGTGCAACCGACCACATATTGGTGCGGATCCTGGAAGGGGCTGGAGCCCGTGCATTGAGTGCCGCGGCAACAACCTCCGGGGTATGCGGCACAGGCGGTTCCACACTGTTCAACTCAAGAAGACCCGGACCGAGATAGGGGATCACCTCATCGGCGGCGAGCGCTTCCTTCGCCAGGTCAAGCAGCTTTTCAGCAAAACTGTCCCGCACAATGACGAGGTGGCCCGATGTCAGGATCGTGTTCATCTCGTTTCCTCGCGACGCACCTAGGGGCAGCATCAGCCCTCTTCGGAAATCTTCCTTGCCTCGACGGTGATCGGCAGACGCGTATCATGTGGGAGATCGGGTAGGAGGAGCCGCCACCCGTTCCTGAGCGTGACCGTTCCGCCCCACAACTCTTCCTTCTCGAGTTTGATGATCGGCTCTTCGAGGTCCTTTTTGGGGACATACGCTGACAAACCAGCATCGGTCCTGCGGATCATGACTTTCATCTGGCCGTCCCTTCATTGGTATTGCTTTCAGCACTGCAGGGCGCCTCGGCCTCGTCGAGGCTCATCAGTTCACGCGCTCGCATACCGACTACGGTGCCACGGTCGATCCACTCGACCGCATAGATGAAGAACTGCTGGAGAAAGGTGCCAATGTCGCGCACATATCCCTCGTCCCCCTTCCGCACGAGATTTTCGCCGATCTCCCTGCCAGGATAGGTGCCGTCATTCTTTATGTGGCGAGTGGCACGTACCCGCTCTCCCGGCATGAATCGTGGAGGCCTGCGGATTTCGATCTCCTCTTCGCGTCCGAGCGACATGTCCGTTCCCTGATTTCTCTTGCGGCTGAGATTGCGAACAAGGCGCTCCAGGCGTCCTGCGTAGGCAGCCCCCAACCATGTCGGCAGTCCAATGTCCGTTACGCAGGAACGCAGGTCTTCGGCACCGGACATACCGAGGCACATTGCTGCGCATCGAAGACCCCCTCGCATTCGGTGCACTTCTGTGACTCGATCACGTAGCTCTCGCCTTTGAACTTGATCGCGCCGGAAGGACATTCGAATTCGCAGGCGCCGCATTGGGTGCATTGGGATGCGATGATCTTGAAAGCCATTTTAACTCCTGGTCCGAATGAATGAGACAGCTCAGGCCGTCGCCGCGAGTGTGGGGGTCCCAGATGCGGCGATGTAAATCGCGCTGATTGCTGTCTCGATATAGTCATGGGCACAGGCGTCGGTGGCTCTGATTCCAGCCTCCGCGAGCTGATCCTGCGGGCAATTTCCAATCTTGGCGCACAGCACGATATCTATGCCTTGAAGCGCTGCGATGACGCCATCGAGGGCGGCTTCTGCGCCCCAGCCGCCAAGGCAATACTTGTCCACCTTCCGATGCCCGACGAAGCTGATCCCTTTCAGCGAGGCTTGATAAACCTGGAATTCCTTCGCATGGCCGAAATGCTCATTGACGCGGCCGCCGCCCTTGGTCGCCACCGCGAAGAGAAGGGACTTGCCGGGGCTCGCTGCCTTGACCAATCCGATCGCTTCTCTCCTAGCCTCGACGTGATCACGGCGCTCCTCCGCGACCAGCTCCCGATAGGCCTTGCGTTTGCTGGCATCGTAGGTGACCTCGCCGGGAATCCGGTCGACTGTGAATTCCTGGCCACGATCTTCTCCGAGCAGGCCCACGGCATCTGCCCGGCACTGCCGGCAGTGGCGCATCAACTGGGCGCCGTTTTCGACACGATCCTGAAGAGCCTTCATCTCCATTGCGTTTGGGCCGCGCTGCCCGCTCAGACCGTAGTGCGTGCCGTGGGCCGGGTCCGAAATCAGCGGCATAAGGTTGTGCAGGAACGCGCCTCGCTCCTTAATCCATCTATTCACCTCGATCAGATGCTCATCATTCACGCCCGGGATCACCACCGAGTTGATTTTGGTGAGGATGCCCCGCGCGGTCAGCATCTCCAGGCCCAACATCTGCCGCTGGTGCAGGATCCGGGTGGCTTCAATGCCGACGTAGCGGCGATGATCGTGAAAGATCCAAGGATAGATCTTTGCACCGACCTCAGGGTCGACCATGTTGATCGTGATCGTCACGTGATCGACATTCATGTCAGCAAGCTCATCGACATGGTCGGGCAGCGCCAGCCCATTCGTGGATATGCAAAACTTGATGTCTGGGATTTCCCTGGCGACCCTGGCGAAGGTCGCCTTCGTCTTCTTCCAGTCGTAGCAGGCGTCGCCCGGTCCGGCGATGCCGAGCACGGAAAGCTGCGGCACCTCATTGGCGACCGCGATCACCTTGCGTAGCGCCTGATCGGGCGTCAGCTTTTCAGAGGCCACCCCAGGCCGGCTTTCGTTGGCGCAGTCATATTTGCGATTGCAGTAGTTGCACTGGATGTTGCAGCCCGGCGCGACCGCGACGTGCATACGCGCGAAATAGTGATGCGCCTCTTCTGAAAAGCAGGGGTGATCCTTGATCTTCTCCCAGACAGCCGGATCCTTGTCGTCGGGCTTTGTCGACGAGCCGCAGGACGAAGACGCGCAGCCCCCGAGTTTCATGGTGCCAAGCAACTGGTCACCGAATGTCGTGCTGAGGCTCTCAAGCGAAATTGCCGGTGCAGACATGAACGGCTCCGTTGCTGCGTGATGTCGCAGTTCAAAGCGCAAGAGCTATGCCAGCCCAAAGAGCTGTTTCGGTTCATTGAATAGGCTTCCCGTGTCACATTCCTTCGGATTGCTCCGACACACCTGTCGGGCTTACGACAGTGGACAGGCAAATAGGGTCGCGAGGCTAGCAGCCTCGGGCGCGCAGAGTGTGAGCGAGACCACTCCGGGCTGCTTACGCTTGACGTCATCACGACGTCCCGAATTTCTTAACCTTGATACCATGCCGGCGCAGGGCGTAGCCGATTATCCAGGGCGTGAGGCCAGGGATACGAGCCGCCCTGGCAAAACCCAACCGGCCTTGTCAATCGCGTCGATCAGCCACTAGCGTTCCGTCAGATGCGGGCGACAAGCGGCATGGTTCGGACGCCGGCCGTAAGGGGAGATACCTTGCTGCGGAGGCGCCGATGCGACTGGCCGGCAGCCGCAATCCGCTCGATCTGGTACAGCCTGTGGTATGAGGCGGCGAGTGCCTGATTGAGGTGCGTGGGTGTTGCCGGCAGTGGCGGCAATCTCCGGCTCTCCTTCAGCGTCCAGACGACGACTTCTCCATCACCCGTCTGCAGAAACGTGGGCAGGACGTTCACGACAATTGCCCAGCGTATGGCGAGCGTAATCTCCAGCTCGCTTGGCGCGGTCAGCACCTTCACATATCGTAGAGTCCCTGAGCGCGGTATCTGCTTAGGGCATGCGTGCGCCTGTCATCCGAATTTAAAGAGGATTCCGAAACCGCCGCGTGGATAGTTCCACTCGATCTCACCAGTCGTCCCGCACAAAATCCGGCAGGTGCCGCACTCCATGCAGCCGTCGGCAGTGATCTCCACTTGACCCTTGTCGTTCAACTCATAACATTTCGCCGGGCAGACGTGGGTCAGCGCGAGCAAATTCGCGCTCGGCTTCTGGTGCGGTCGCACTTTGATGTGCGGGCGGCCGGAATCCACCAAGTAGCGGTTCTGGTAAAGCTTGTCCTCGACACGTGACTTCGTCGCTGCGCTGGTCATTTCGTCTCCCCTCAGCGCCACGCCAATGCAAGGCGGACCGCGTCGCTGACCAGCCCCCAGCGCGAGCGCGCCTTGATGAAGGCCGCCGTGGTCGCCTTTTCCTTCTCGATCTTCGGCGTGCCGTCGACACGCATGAAGTTCTGCGCAGCTTGCGACATCAACCGCGGATAAGTCGTGAAATAATTGCATGAATTGGTGTGGAGCAAGGCCGGCATGTCTTTGTATTTCCTCAGGTCCTTGACCACGAAGGACTTGTCCAGCATGGCTTTGTAAAGGGCGAGATTCCGTTTGTTCATCGGACCGTTGCGGCTCTTGACCTCGACGATTGCCTCAGCCGCAATGCGGCCGGAGGTCATGGCGAGGTTCGAACCCTCGCGGTGAATGGCGTTGTTCAGTTGCGCGGCATCGCCGACCACGACCCAACCATCGCCAAAGAGCTGCGGAATAGCCTTGTAGCCGCCTTCGGGAATGAGGTGTGCGGAATATTCTTTCACTTCCGAGCCGGCGATCAGCGGCCGGATCGAAGGATGGCTCTTCAAGGCATCAAGGAGAACGTAGGGGCTCTCGACCATCGCGGCAAAATCGGAGACGAGGCAGCCAATGCCCAGTGAGATGGACTCCTTGTTGGTATAGAGGAAGCCGAGCCCGGCCATGCTGCGGGAGGTCGTGCCCACCGCCTCGATCACGCAGCCCTCATCGCCCTTTACGCCGAACCGCTGCTCAATGACCTCTTCGGGCAAGAAATGCATTTCCTTGACGGCGAGGGCCACGGTTTGCGGCTTTGGCATCTCGCGCAGGCCGGCTCGAGTGCCAAGCAGTCCGCAGACACCTTCTGCGAGAACGACCACGTCCGCGTAGATGGCTCCGCCTGCCCGGTCTGTGCGGACGCCGATCACCCTGTCATTGGCATCACGGATGAGTTCCGTCACGGTCGTCTCGCACAGAACGGTCGCGCCGGCCGCGCGCACCTTACGCGAAAACCATTTATCGAACTGGGCACGGATGATCGTGTACCGGTTGGGCTTCGCCTCATTGAAGTCGTCCGACCTATAGTGAATCCCTGTATGGGATGTGTCGTCCATCACCCAAAGCCGCTGTTCAACCAAATGCCGCTCGAGAGGCGCATCATCCCGGAAATCCGGGATGATCTTCTCCAGCATGTTGGCGTACATGATGGCACCCTGGACATTCTTGGAGCCCGGATATTCACCCCGCTCCAACTGCAGCACCTTCAGGCCATGGCTGGCCATGGTGTAAGCAGCTGCGTTTCCGGACATGCCTGCCCCAACAACAATGGCGTCGAAGTTTTCCTCGATCATGTCCATCCCCTTAGCTCGAAAGCTTATCGCGACTGTGGGGCGACAGCCGCCGGGTGAAGGCTTCCGTCAGTGCGGGCAGGAAGCGGATCGCGTCGGTGACGATTCCGAGGTGAGCGAAATCGAAAATCGGCGCGTTCGGGTCGGTGTTGATGGCCACGATGAGATCCGCCCCCTCCACGCCAACCCGATGCTGGACGGCGCCGGAAATCCCGGCCGCTATGTAAAGCTTCGGCCGGATCGTCTTGCCAGTTTGGCCGATCTGCCGATCAGCTGGCATCCAGCTCTTCTGGACCAACGGACGCGAACAGCCGTGCTCGGCGCCGATTGCTCGTGCGAGGTTCTTCACAAGCTGCAGGTTCTCCGCCGCGCCAAGACCAAGGCCTCCCGCAACCACGACGTCGGCATAGGCAAGGTTTGCCTTCGCCGACTGATTGTCCGGCAGGAAGCCGAGGACTTTGGTAGCGATCTCGTCCTCGGCAAGCGAAAGCTTGTGCCGGATGACACGCCCGACCGGTTTATCCGTCCGCTGCGGCATGGGCATGACCCTCGGCCGCACGGTCGCCATCTGCGGGCGGAAATTGAGCGTATAGATCGTGCACAACAAGGAACCGCCGAAAGTCGGACGCGTGGCGGCGAGCGAACTGTCGGTATCCACATCGAGTTCGGTGCAGTCGGCCGTGAGCCCCGTCTGCAAGGTCGTCGCCACGGAGCCGGCAAGATCCCTGCCCAGTGTGGTGGCACCGAGAAGAAGGATTTCGGGTTTGTGGGTATCGACCAGATCCGTCAGCGCCTTGGTGAAAGGTTCATTCCGATAGTCGGCGAGCAGGGGCGCCTCGGCGATGTAGACAAGGTCAGCGCCATAGGCGAATGCTTCGGCAACGGCGTTCCCGACGGCCTCTCCCGGCGGTCCAAGCACGACGCCTGCAAGCTGGACCTGAAGCTTGTCTGCTAAGTTGCGGCCTTCGCCGAGCAGTTCGAATGATACCGGATGGACCTCGCCACGTTCGAGCTCGATGAAAACCCAAACGTGCCGATAGTCCTTGAAATGGACGGGCAATTCCTTCTTTATGCCGGCGCGGCCGGCGGCAGGGCGAGGGGTTTCTCCGTTCGCGGTCGACATCGTTTTGCTCCTTGCCGTCACGCGCCGCCGTTAAAGGCGAGCTCATGTTCCAGCGCCGGCTGGCGGGTGAAGATTGCGGTGATGAGTTCGTCAGCGACATCGCGCAAGGCCTTCTCGGCGGTGTCGATTTGTGCCGCCTTTTCAGCTCGAGCAGGAGGGGCGAAAACACGTTTGACGACCGTCGGTGAACCGCGCAGGCCGCATTTGGTGAGATCCTCAATGCCGGCGTCGGCCGCGCTCCATTTCAAGACCTGGCTGCGCGCGGCGCACAAGGCGTCCTGGATCGAGCCCCGGCGGATCTCGTTTGTGCCTTCCAGCATGGTGATGAGGCAAGGGAGCCTGCTCTTCAGCATCTGTGTGCCGCCTTCGGAACGGCGCTCGACCTTGATCTCGCGTGCAGCAAGGTCGACAGAAGGGATCTTCGCGACATAGGTCAGTTGCAGGAGTCCGAGGCGCTTGGCGATGCCGGGCCCGACCTGGGCGGTGTCGCCATCGATCGTCTGCTTGCCGGTGAAGACGAGGTCTGGCGTGCCGAACGTCTCGCCAATCTTCGCGATTGCCTGGGAAAGGGCGAACGAGGTTGCCAGCGTGTCGGAGCCGGCAAAATAGCGGTCGGTCAAGAGCACCGCTCGGTCGGCGCCGTAACCGAGCGCCTTGCGCAGCGCGTCCTCTGCCATGGGCGGACCCATGGTGAGCACAGTGACTTCGCCGCCATGTGCGTCGCGCAGTCTGAGCGCTTCTTCGAGGGCGAACAGGTCGTAAGGGTTGATGATGGTCGGAACACCCTGGCGCATGATCGTGTTCGTGACCGGATGGACCCTTATCTGTGCCGAGTCCGGCACCTGCTTGATGCAGATTACGATGTGCATTGGCGGTTTCTCTAGGCTCCTGTCCGGGTCCGGCATTGCGGTTATCTCCTTTGTCCGCATTATTCGTGCCAAGTCTCTTGCGCTCCCCTTTCCTACAACTTCGGCTGGTTGCTTCTGACGGCGCTGTGGTGATGACCGCATTTGGCGGCTGCTCGACATTGTCGCGTCGCACCCTTGTCGCCGATCATTCCCGTCCGAACCGCTTCAGTACCGAGTCGAACGGAACAAAGGTGTGACCCGGCGCGGCAGGTTTGTTCGGATCGTGGTCCTTGAGCACCTTGAAAATCCGATGCGTGAGCGGCGAGGAAATCGCAAAGTCCTCGTAAGCTCGTTCGAGCGTCGCGCGCACCCTCGCGGCAATCACCTGGTCGGGCAGACCGGAGAAATCTTCTTCGGCGAGGTATTGGCCCACACGCTTCATGATATGGAGCCGCGAGACATTCAGTACCTTCGGGTCATAGGCGACGCCTAGGACTGAGAAGAATTCCTCTGCAGCCGACAAGCGCTTCAGTCGTGCGAGGATGTCGGTGACATCCATGGGGCGGCTGTCAGCGGAACAATTCATCGCATTCTTCCTGGTCGCAAAACTGTGGCCTCTGTGCGCTCGCGCACGGCTGACTTGGACCCGCACAGCTCGATGAGGGATGCCTCGCTGCACATTCCATCGTAGAGCTCGACCAGTCGAGTTCCAGTGACGGTCGATTTGGTCTCGGCCGCCTCGCGTCGGACGCGGGCCACCATCGCGGCTGCCAGATCCGGGTCGAGATCGCGACCGCTTTCGCTCAGCACATGGGCAATCGCAGTGGCGCCGGAATGCTTGCCGATGACGATCCGCCGGCAGCGGCCCACGAGAGTCGGATCGAGCCCCTGATAAGTACGCGAGTCCTTCAGCAGCCCTGCGACGTGAATGCCGGATTCGTGGGTGAAAACATCGGCGCCGACGACCGGCTTAGTGGCTGCGGTCTGCCGGCGGGCGGCCCAAGCCACCTGGGCGGCGAGGCCGGGCAATGCGGTCAGCTCAATGCCGGTGTCTGCGCCGTCGAAGACTGCCATTGCGGCGGCCACCTCCTCCAGCGCGGCATTGCCCGCACGCTCGCCGAGCCCCAGGACGGTGACGGAGGCATGGCGCGCGCCTGCGCGGATCGCCGCCAGCGTGTTGGCGCCAGCAAGTCCGAGATCGTTGTGCGCATGAAATTCAAGGTCGATTGGAGACTGCACCACGAGCTGGGCGACAAGTTCGAAGGTCGAAAACGGGTCGAGAACACCGACTGTGTCGGCCAGCCTCAGGCGGCTTGCGCCGGCGCGTGCGGCCGTCTCGATGACGCGGGCGAGATGATCCCGATTGGCCCGCGAGGCATCCTCGCAGCCCACCGCGACGAAGAAGCCGGCATCGGCGGCGCGCCTGACCATATGATCGATGACCTGGAGCGCTCCCGCCTTGTCGAGGCCGAGCTTGGCGGCAAGTTGGATGTCCGACGCAGGCAGCGACAAATTGACCGCTTGGACGCCGCTCTCGATCGCTGCATCGAGATCCAACGACGTCATCCGGCACCAGGCCATGAGCCGAACCGGAAGACGCCGCGCTACCACGGCGCGAATTGTTTCCATCTCGTCGACGCCCATGACCGGCGTGCCGATCTCGATCTCTGTCACGCCAGCCGCCGCAAGAGACTCAGCGATCTCCAGCTTTTCCGTCGTGGTGAAGGCGACGCCCGGCGCCTGCTCGCCATCGCGCAAGGTCGTATCGTTGAGGGAGACATGACCGGTCATGACAGGCAGCCTGTTCTTCTGCGGCTCACGCATAGACCGGACTACCCGGCCCAGAACCGGAAAAGCTGCGCAGCTTCCCCACGATTCCCGGCATGACCTCGAGCACCCGGTCGATGTCCTCTTCGCTGTTGTCCCGCGCCAAGGAGAAGCGGACTGCCGCGTGTGGCGTTTTCATCGCGCTTAGGACATGGCTTGGTTCCAGAGAGCCGGAGGTGCAGGCCGAGCCAGAGGAACACGCGATGCCAATGCGGCTGAGGAGAAGTGGAATTCCATCACTTTCGACATGTTCGAAGGAGATGTTTGCGGTGTTGGGCAACCGTTGCAAGGGATCACCAGTGACACAGGTGCTTGGGATGCGCTGGAGGATCCCGCCCTCCAGGCGATCGCGGAGCGACTTTACCCGTGTGGTCTCGTCGTCCATGAATTTCAAGGCGAGTTCGGCCGCCGTGCCGAGCCCGGCTATGCCGGGCGTATTCTCGGTTCCAGCACGCCGGTTGTGCTCTTGGTGACCCCCCTTGATCAGCGAATGGAAATCGACGCCACGTTTTACGAAAAGCGCACCGATCCCTTTCGGCCCGTGCAGCTTGTGGCCGGAGAGCGACAGCATGTCGATTGCGGTCGACTTCAGGTCCATCGGAAGCTTGCCGACCGCCTGCACAGCATCGGTATGGAATAGGGCGCCCACTTCCTTGGCCAACTCGGAAAGCCTTGCCACGGGGAAGATCACACCAGTCTCGTTGTTCGCCCACATTATTGACACGATTGCAACCTGTGGGGTGAGGGCGGCCATATAGGCGTCGAGATCGAGCCGACCACGGCAATCCACCGGGATCCTGTGCACCTTGAGGCGGCGGGTCTTCTCAAGATGCTCGCAGAGCGTCAGCACGGCGGGATGCTCGACCGCGGACGTCACGATCTCGGTTCGGTTGGGCGCCGCCTCGAGCGCTGAAAGAAGCGCTGCATTGTCGCTTTCTGTCCCACCCGAGGTGAAAGTGATCTCATCCTCGAACTCCGCGCCGATCAGAGCTTGCAACTGCCTCCGCGCCTTTCTCACCGCCGCACTGACTGAGGCGCCAAGAGCGTGTGCCGACGAAGGGTTGCCGAATTGATCCCTAAAGAACGGCAACATCGCTTGCACGACCTCAGGATCGACCCGTGTGGTTGCGTTGTTGTCGAGGTAGACAGGCTTCATAGGTGCGATCCTCAGTTAAACAGAATGACGCGAGCGCTAGACCGACTCGTTGAGCCTCTGGCGCATGCCGTTGATGATCATTTGAACTGGCAGTGCGCGCAGGCGCCCGGAGTGTTTGACGTAAACCGGATCTCCGTCGATATGGACATGTTCGCAGTGGCCGTAGGTCAGCCGGCAGGTAAGGACGCCCGAACGCGATAACGCTACCGATGAGCCGAATTTGGCGCAGCGGGGCGATTTGTCCGCAAGCAGCTCGGGTGCCACCAGGAACCGAGCTGCTTCGGGAGGCGACGTTCTTTGAATCCTACTGGGAGCGAATGGCGGTCCCGAGATCGGCTTTGACCTTGTCTTGTTTTTTAGGACGGGGACATCTGTTGTGCCGGCCATATAAGTCTCCTCTGCCGCAAAATCACTCTGTCGGCCGCACAGGCGCTTCGGGCGCTTAACTGAAGGACTTGCCGCAGCCGCACTTTTCGCGCGCATTGGGGTTATCGAAGACAAAACCGGAAGATTGGAGCCCGGTGAGGAAGTCGACGGTCATGCCGGCTACATGGGGTTGGGAGCCCGCGTCCACGAACAGCTTGACCCCATCTGTGTCAGTGATCGCGTCGCCCTCGCGCGACACGCTCTCCAGGCCCATTAAGTATTTGAAGCCTGCGCAGCCGCCGGCCTCGACCATAATGCGAAAGCCTTCCGCCGGCTCGCTGGCACGGCAAAGAGCAGTCTTGAAGGCGGCAACAGCGTTGTCGGTGAGCGTAATCATGGCTCCATTCTCCTCAGTCCGCGACCTGCTTGCCCATCACGTTGCATGCACCGTGCCAAAGCCAAAAAACGTTTCAACACAGCGCGGCATCTCTCGCACTGGTGCCTCTTGATTGCTGATAAGGTGTCGGCCAATCGACACGTGCTGTCGGGTTTGTCGGGTCCGGCACGAGGGATGTTGGCCTGAGTTCTTGGGTGAACTCACATCACCAAGGACAGAACTTCTTCTGAGCTTGCCTCGGCGCAATTGGCACGGTTTTTGAAGCTCCGTTTGGCGAGACGGCAAGAGCATGCCGATCCACAACCATGCCGTGGGTGCCATCGCGATGGATGGGGCGAAGCAAGGGAGTAACATGTCAGGACCGTGGTCAGATACGCGTTGTTGGCAAAGCAGCGCCGCTCGTGGCATCCGAATGCCCGCTTGGCCGATTGCGACAACATCCATACTGGCTCACCACCGCCCAGTAGCCGCCGACCGGCTCGATGGGATGCCATCGGCATGTGGCTGCTCGCCGGTTTTCGCATCGGTGCGACGCCGTGCGCACGCTGTCCAGCGACACCTTGTTCATGGGCCAGCAGCAGATCAGGATCGAGCATTTCGGCGCGCCTTATCGGCTGAAGGTTCCCGGGCAGGGCAGATGATCCTCACACGTCGTAGAAACAGGGGTAAGCATGGACCAACGCGAGAAACCGTCGCCCGACGAAATCCGGCGGGCGTGCAAAGACAATCCGAAGATCCGGGAGCATGATCTCGCCGCTCGATTGGGCATTTCGGAAGCCGAGTTGGTCGCGGCGCATTGTGGTCACGGCGCGGTGCGCATCGAGCCGCGCGTCGATGATCTGCTGACCGGCCTCGAAGCGGTCGGCGAGGTGATGGCGGTCACCAGCAACGAAAGTGCCGTGCACCAAAAGATTGGCGTCTACGGCAAAGTGGTCACCGGCAACCAGCATGCCATACTGCTCGGCGACGAGATCGACCTGCGCATCTTCCCGAAAGCGTGGGCGTATGGCTTCGCCGTCGAGAAGCGCGAGGGGGCCGAGATCCGCCGCAGCCTGCAATTCTTTGATGCCACCGGCGAGGCGATGCACAAAGCTCATCTCACGCCCGCCTCGAACCTGCAGGCCTATCAGGATCTGACGGCAGAGCTTGTATCCCCCGACCAGGAGCCGATCATATCGCTCGAGGCGAGCGGGGCGCGCGATAACGCAGTGAGTCCAGACCACGCCACCACGGTCGACGACCTACGCGAGCACTGGGGCCGGCTAAGCGACGTGCATCAGTTCTACCATATGTTGAAGACACTGAAGCTCAGCCGCTGCCAGGCGATGCGTATGGCCGACGAGGATGACGCCTGGCTACTCGACAATGATGCCATTGGCGCCCTGTTCCAACAGGCGGCCGAAGACGAGATGCCGATCATGTGCTTTGTCGGCAATCGTGGTTGCATTCAGATCCATTCCGGCCCGATCAGGTCGGTCAAGCAGATCGGGCCGCGGATCAATGTGCTCGAAGAGACCTTCCATCTGCATCTTAGGACCCATCGCATCCGCGAGGTCTGGGCCGTGCGCAAGCCGACGAGGGATGGTCACGTTACGTCCATTGAAGCCTATGGCGCGGACGGCAAGATGATCATCCAGTTCTTCGGCACGCGCAAGGAAGGCGAACGCGAGGGCAGCGACTGGCGGTTTCTGGCCGAGAGTCTGCCACGCGTTCCCGGTCCGACCTCCAGGGGTGTGTTGACTGCCGACAGGTCCTCGGATTGAATTGGCCGCGATAGGACTCAGCACCACGTTCCGACAGCGGCTCGCGAGCAAATCTAGGTCCATGAGCGGAAAGGATGCCGTCGTAGCGCATGCGCATGGTCAGGTGATGCACGCCGGAATGGACCGCATCTATACAGTCAAGCTGGTCGCCGGTCGGCACCGGTGCGCACGAGTGCATCGCCGTCTGCCGGAAAAGCCTTGCAGCGCCTGCGAGCGATAAAACGCATACGCCATCGGCGCCGAACCGAAGCGCGGCTTGACCTTTTTGATATTTCCGATCGTCTCGCGCAAGCGCCGTCGGGTCTTCTCGGACCGCACCCGATCCTTGCGCTGGATCGCGTCGTTGCTCAATCCGGGCCGTGCGAGCGGTCTACTCGCTCGTCGACCGGCAGGCTGTGCAGCAACAGCCAAGCCGAACAGCCCGATGTCGCGGGCTCGACAAAACCGACCACGGATGTCGGTTGTCGGACGTTGTCATAAGAATGATGGACAGGTGATCATCAGCGGCAGACCCAGCGCAGGCTGGCATTGCTTGGTGCACCGCCATGGCTACCCTATCCGGCACGCGACTTGCTTCGACAATTTGATCAGCAGGGCAGAGGTGATTGACCAGTCTCTCAACCCTAACGGGGAAGCGGCCGCTTTGCTTCATGACCGGAGCGCGGCGGAGATGCCCCTCTGATCGACTTCGCAACCCATCTCATCCGCGCTGGTGCAGGTGGGCTGTATCAGGCGACAGAATCTAGAAGGCGCCCGACAAGAGACGTGCCCATGCTGGAAATCGACTTTATGAACAGCGGTGCAATCTCAATTGAGCCATGAACGCCAATGTAGAGAAAACAAAATGGCGACCAACCCCGTTCCAGATCATGTCCCGCCCGAAATGGTGAGGGACTTCAGCCTGTTTACATCGCCAGGGATGCCACCAACACCCAACGGGGATCCACACGCAGCTGTCGCTTGCGTACATGACGGGCCTCCGATCTTTTACTCCCGCTACAACACGCAAGATGGCCGGGGTACCTGGGTCATCACCCGTGCCGCGGACCAGCGGAAGGTGCTGCAGGACGCAGAGACTTTTTCCAGCCATCGCAGCATCTTCTCCTCCATACTGGGTGAGAACTGGCCGACGATCCCGCTTGAGCTCGATCCACCGGCCCATGGCGTCTTTCGCTCACTGCTTAATCCGCTGCTTTCGCCAAAGCGGGTGTTGGCTTTGGAACCGGCTGTCCGCGAACGGGCGGTCGAGCTGATCGAAAGGATCGCCGCGTCGCGCACAAGCTGCGACGTGATGAAGGATTTTGCCTTTCCTTTCGCGGTGAGCACCTTTCTTCGCTTTCTGGGGTTGCCTGATGACCGACTCGATACATTCGTCGGCTGGGGGAAAGATCTGCTCCACGGCGACGATAAGGAACGACCTGTGGCTGCCCGGACGATCGTGGCATTCATCGACGAACTTGCAGCCATGCGCCGCGATGAGGCGGTTGACGATTTCATGACCTTTATAGTGCAGGCACAGGTCGAGGGCCGCCGGCTGACTGACACCCAAGTCCGCGGCATCGGCGTGCTTGTCTTCGTCGCTGGGCTCGACACGGTCGCAGCAGCTATAGGCTTTGACTTGGCGTACCTCGCACGCAACCTCAAAGATCAGCAATTGCTGCGGAGCGAACCGGACCGCATCCCGCTCGCAACCGAAGAATTGCTGCGGGCCTATCCGCCCATTCAGTTGATCCGCGTGGCCACGAAAGATATCGACTTCGAAGGCGCGCCGATCCGGAAGGGGGACTATGTTTCCTGCGCCACGATGATTGCCAATCGTGACCCGGCGGAATTCGAATGCCCCAACACGATTGATTTGGAGCGGGAGGACAACCGCCACGCAGCGTTTGGCTATGGTCCCCACCGTTGCCTTGGCTCACACCTTGCCCGGCGCGAGATTGTCATTGGCCTGGAGGAGTGGCTGGCGCGCATCCCGGCTTTCAGGATCAAGCAGGGTACGGCGCCGATAACTTCTGGCGGCCATGTGTTCGGGATCGAAAATTTGATCCTGGACTGGTCTTAGGCCCGCCCCGAGCCCGGGCACAGACAATGGAGGCAGCGCCATGCGCATCATCGTCCAAAAGGCCAAATGCCAGGGCCACGCGCGATGCGCGGCGCAAGCGCCGGACATCTTTAAACTCGATAATGACGGTTACATCCTGCCTGGTGACATTGAAGTTGCGGAAGGGGAGGAACTGGCTGCATCACGAGGCGCGCGATCCTGTCCTGAACGTGCGCTGGAACTCACTCGCTGACGCTCTGGATGAGACGGCATTCAACCGTGAGTCTGGCGGCTTGAACCATGTGGCCGCACTCAGCACGCGACCTCTGTCCCGCACGGTTCACGTCCAACTCTGCGGGGCAAATTCCGGCGCCAGTGTTCCCCGTGAGGCGCAAACGGCAGGGCCGGGGTTCGCGAACCTCTTCGAATCACAGAATTTGCGCCAGAGCCGATGGACCAGACGAGAATTGCCGAACTACTCGACGCGAGGCGACCCGGAGTGCCGTACCGAAGAACTGCCCGACCCATGTTGCGGCAGGCCGGGTCTCTGCATGATTTGATAGGGCGAAACCAGGAGAACGCACCATATTTGCCCAACATTATGCCCGGCTCAGCACCGGCCAATGGCCGCAGCTGGAGAGAAGGTTCGACCAGCATGTGCTTGCCTGTGTGCTTTCACGTGCGCTCGAGGAGATCGAGGCCGGCGAGGCGACGGCGACGGAGGCAACCGGACTTTCGCGCGCCGAGTTGCGCGATGTCCTGTCCCGCTGTTTCCCTGCTTTTCCTATCAACGCGTTTGCCTTGGAAGAGGGGAGCGAGCCTGAGCCGGATCTGGAAGAAGAACTTCTGCGCGGACTGCTGCTGGCGCATGCCCGGCCCGACGACAAGGCAAGCGCCTGCTTCGCCAAGATCATCGCCCGGCGTGCCATGCGCAATGACCACCTCTGGCAAGACCTTGGCCTTTTTAGTCGAAGCGACCTCGGCCGCCTGCTCGCCTCGCATTTTCCGACGCTGGCGGCCGGCAACACCCAAAACATGAAATGGAAAAAATACTTTTACCGAAAGCTCTGCGAGGCCGAAGGCTTTTCGCTGTGCAGCTCCCCCAGTTGCCGGGACTGCAATGATTTCGAAAGCTGCTTCGGCCCGGAGGAAGGCGAAAGCCGCCTCACACGGACCAAGGACAACGCCCAGGATTGAGAGCCGCTTGCGTCAGTCGTACAGCGTCAGAGCTCGCGCCGCGCCATCTGTCTGTTGTCAAATCTCGACGGACGCCTTGGGGGATTTGAATACTGTGCGCTCGCGATGCTCGCTTCGGCGGGTCGTCGTCATGGCAGGCGCGAGTCGAATGTTTGTTAGATGCCGCCACAACCTAAGCCGGCATCATCAATCGCTACAAGCGCAAGGAGTTGAAGGACACGTTGCGCGATCTTGAGCAGGCCGGACTTGGTGACCAGCTCGTTAGGTTTTCCAAACATGAGTGGCTAGAGCGATGGCTGTACTGGCGTTCGATCTCGTCTATTTTTCCGGCCTGACGGCAGACCAACTGCTAGGCAGCGTCATCTCACTTCTGGCGTGTTTGCTCCTTTATAACGCTCTGGCTCCGGACCGAGTTAATCGATAGGTCGGCGGCCGCTCGGCGTCACTGCTAATGCCCTGATACGATTTTAGGAAACGGGGTCTGCAGTGTTTTCTTCCGCTTCGGCGCCACATAGCTTTCAACCAGGCGAAATGCTCGACGTCGACAGTTACCAGCGGCCGTAGGTTGATGGTCACCGTGTTTGGCGCTCAGAACTTCCTCCGTGCTAGTCAATGGCGAGCATCGGAAGCGATTTTGCAGGTTTTGCGCTGACGGGATTCTGGCTCGGCCCGCCGGTCGGGTTCGTCAAAAGGTGCTAATATAGCGTTGTATGTCCGATCGGCGGTAGTAGCCGCTTACTGATCGCCGGACGGTCATCCCTGAACCTTGTTGCACCGCACCTGGAGTGCTTAGGGAATGATATTATCTGACAAATGGAAAAATCACGTAGGAGCCAAAGTAAAATTTTATTATATATGACTCCTGAGAATTACCAAGTAATGATCCAAGAACGAATCTTTCGCGGGCCGTTAAGTTGTTTTTCAACTCTAGTGCGTCACTATGGGGTCCGTAGGTCCCAAAAAATGTCCCATCCTTTGCAGGGCAACAAGGAGGCGTACTATGGCAAGAATTTTTGAAATTCTTACGGGCAGTCTGACTGCCGGATGTGTTCTCGTAATTCTTTGCATGCCAGCGACTGCAGCTGGAATTAATGTCGGAGGCGTCGGCGGGGTATCCGTCGGCAGCGGAGGCGCCAGCGCTAATGTGGGCGGCAACAGCGGCGCTACGGCTAGCGTATCCCTAGGCGGTTCTGGGGCAAATGCCGCAGCCTCCGTCGGCGGCACTGGCGGAGCGACTGCTTCCATCGGCACCGGCCGCGCCAATGTCGGTGTCGTCACCGGGGTCGGTGCCGACGTAAATGTCGGCGTTGGAACCAATCCAGCCGCCAACCCCAGCAACCCGACCGCTTCGAGCAACCCGAATCTGGCTAGCGTTGTCGGCGATATGTCGAACGCCCAGGTCACTCGGATGAAGAAGCGCTGCGTCGAAGTGCTTAGCAACGAAGATACCTATGATCGTGAGCTGCGCCGGCTCTGCTTGCTGATCTCGCGCCGCTAACCAGCGACCCCTTTCCGACCTGTCGGGGCTGTCGACATGACACTCTCCAGTTCCGGCAGTGGAAGCCCGCCCGCCGAAAGGTTGGCGGGCTTTTACAGTCAGCGTTTTTCCATCCGCAGCAGGCAGGATGTTTAGGCACTTTCGCGTATGTAAACGTTGACACCTAAGGCGCTTCCGCCTCGTAGGCAAGTTGTGTAACGCCTTGTTCTTGAACAAAAAATGTGAGAACGCCTAGTTGCTTAAGCGAAAAGCGCCTTACCGAGCGGATATCAAAAATAAACATTGTAGCGATCTTGCAGCCGCCCGAGGCCGCTTTTACGCGTCCGGAGCAAGTCTAAGGCCGATAAGTCATCGTTTTGCTTATGTTTCTTCACGTCACGGTGGCGGTAGGTGTAGCCGGGAATGTCCTGCAAATGGAACGTATTGCCGGGAGGCGAGTAGCGGTAGATAAATCCGAATTGGTCGGTGATCCCGTTGACGCTCGTATAAGTGATCTCGCCATACAGATACATATGGAAGGGAACCCGCCCCTATGTGAGTATCGGACAGGAAAAGCTCATTCAGCACATTGTTTGTGATAGGGCCGCCGCGATCAAAAGCTGCAGGGCTAAGAGCATCGTCTGCCCCGAGCACCCGTTCAACGTCATTGATTTCTCCGGGATGGTAATGCGGAGTTGGCGGCAAGTTGCAAAGCCGGAGGCTCGCCCGAATCTTGTTTATGATGGCAGGAGTGCGTCCGAAATTCTTGATCGAGTATGCCGCTTCCGGAATTGGTCTTTTGTTGTCGGGCTTGTCAGCCCAATCGTGCGTCACCCCCACCAACGGTTTGGTGGCGGTGACGAACAGATACGGGCGCTCGATATCGAGCAAAGCCTTTTCGGCAATGTCGGCGCTGCGCTGGATGTGCCTAGCAGCCTCTTTGGCGTAGTAAGCAGCGGCCATAGCAGCGGCGAGCGTGAAAGCACCCACGATAGCGCCAATGGTGGTCCAGTTCGCCGACTGTTGGGCAGCGTCGGCAGCGTTCCACTGGGCACACAGATCGGAACTGCGATCATCGTGACCTGCTTGGCATGGGTTAGTGTAACTTGGGGGTTCATTTGCCTGTTGGACTGGCGGAGGGCTTGCCGCAACAGGGTTGCCTATGGTCTCTTGATGCTGTTCGGAATGTTGGGGCTGAGTGCTCTTGCGCTCGTCTGGCGGTAAAGCCGCCCCGAGTAAAACTACTCCGAAAGCCGCAATGAGGATGCCCCCGATAGCGTCTAAGCATTGCAGTAAGAACGCAGCGCTAAAGCCCCCCGGCTTATTTTGTTGTTCAAATTACGCTCGGTTTCGTGAATGTCCATAGTCGCCAATTTTTCGGCGAGTTGGGCATAGGTAACGCCCTTCCGCTTCAACTCTGACTTCAAAAGGTTCTTGGCTTCGTCTCGTATTCGACGGTCTGCGGGTCGTCCTTGCCTGCCATAGCCTCGCCTCAAAAAATATCATCACAGTCGGTGGTACAGGCCCCTGTATTTGGCGATACAAGCCCCGCATATAACCGGATATGATGACAACAGCCCAACACTTCCTCCTTTCCGCCGAAAGCCGCTCCCTTTCTCTGAAAGAGATTTACAAGGGTGGCGAGGAAAAGGCTTACGACGCGTTCAAGCGCCTTCGCTGGGCTTCGACTCAAGGCGAGCCTGTTTGCCGGAAATGCGGGTGCCTGGATCATTACGACATTCCGACCCGTCGCAAGTTCAAGTGCGCCGCTTGCGGGGGCGCAGTTCTCGGTTACGAGGGCACGATCTTCGCCTTGGCGCAAGCTGTCGTTTGTCGATCTGCTCGCCGCGATCTGCCTGTTTGTTAACGGCGCGAAGGGCATGTCGGCGGTCCAGTTCTCTCGCGATCTGGACGTGCAGTACAAGACCGCCTTTGTGCTGGCTCACAAACTGCGCGAAGCCTGTCGGCTGAAACCAAGAACGAAACCCTTGAAGGCGAGGTCGAGATTGACGGCGCTTACTTTGGTGGCGTGGTGCGCGCCGAGGGCGCGCGCTTCTGCTACTGCGCGAACGCCTCTGGAGTCGATTTTTAGCAGCTCATTGGCGTGATCTTCAGTTCCTTCGCCACAAAGCCCGGCGGAGAAGAGTATGCTGCCTGGCCTATTCATTGGCCCAAGTCCGCTTGCCACGGCAGCTATCGTTGTCATTTTTACATCAGACGATCGTCTCGTGAGCAGTGGACCGCAAAGTTGCGAAGACGCAGTTGCCCTTTGCTTCTACTGTGCATAGAAGCCATTTGTGCGGGCAGAGGTACAAAAATGGGTGCGGTGCTGTGGGAATAAAATTCGAAAAGCTAAATAAACTGCGGGAGTCTCTACTAGAGGCAAATCACGATTTCCGCGCCAGCACCCAATTGTTCAATAGCTTGGATGTCGCGAAAATTGATCGCGAAATGGATCTTGAAGGTCGTGGAACGCAGCGAGGCGAGGCTAACCAGCCCCCGAAAACGGCCAAGAATTTCGACGATATAGAGCACACAGTTATCGAGAGGGTCGAGGACGAAAAGAAGGCCGCACATCACACACTCGAAGACAGCCTACAGCTACTCTCCGGCCGATTGGCTGGCCTCGACTTTGAAGAGCAGTTTGGTCTGATCCGTCAGGCGAACGCCGCCAGTGTTTCCGATTTCAAGGCCTCGATCGCGGTGGGCCTGGACGAACTTCACGGATTGCGCAAATCGCTCAACGATGCGGAGAAAGAACACGACTGGTTCAAACAGAAGCACGGGCTTGTCCGGGCTGTGAGGGTTCAACACGGAGCGGCCCATGTTTTCCGAGTGTCCCTGCTAATCTTCCTGTTCCTCATTGAAACGGCGATGAACGGAAATTTCCTCGCAAAGGGAAATGAACAGGGATTCTTTGGCGGGCTCCTCGAAGCCGCCGCTTTCTCGTTTTTGAACATCGGCGCCGCTCTGCTGTTCGCAATATTCTGTGCACGCCTGGTGACTCACAGATCGCTTTTTGTGAAGTTGATCGGCGCGCTGTCGATAGTGGCCTATATCGGCTTGGCATTGACCATAAACCTAGCGCTTGCGCATTACCGCGAGGCTAGCGGGTCCTTTGTGGACGGAGCCGGCGTCGAGGTCGTGCGCAGCATGCTCGCCAATCCGGCTGGCCTTATGGACGTGAAATCCTGGCTTCTGTTCGGCATTGGTCTCATGTTTTCGATCTTTGCGTTTATCGACGGCTGGTTCGTTCTCGACCCATACCCGGGCTATGCGGGTGTCGAAAACAGATTGGTGGCTCGCCGGGAAGACTACATCGAGCGCAAGAGCGAGCTCATCGAGGCTCTGCAAGAGGTGCGCGATGAGCACAACGAGAAGGTGGAGGACATCGTCAAGCGGCTGGGGAGCAGACGCAGGGAGCATCGAGCGATCATCGACCATCGGTCGAGGCTGCTGACGCTCTTTGCGCAGCATCAAGACCAGCTGGAGCGAGCCTGCAACCAGCTTCTCTCAAAGTACAGGGAGGCCAATTTCCAGGCCCGCACAGAGCCAGCGCCAAAACATTTTGCCACACCCTACAAACTTGAGCGCATAAAACCCCTGATATCGTCCGACGATGAATGGAGCGAGAAGGAACTGGGCGCCTCAATTCGTGACGCGCAGGAAGAACTCAACGCTCAGGTGCGGCTCATCGGGCTGGAATGCGAGCGCGGGATCGAACAGTACCGAGATCTCGACAAGCTTCATCCGGATAGCGTGAATGGCTAGGCCGGGTCGCAGAAGAAAGAAAGGCAGTGGCGGCACAATTGTCGCAGCAGCCGGATTGGCCGTGCTGTCGGCTGTGATGCTGGCCGGTTTTGTTTGGATGTGGTCGAGATCCGGGAAGGACCAAATCGACATCAGCACGAATTGCCCACTGAACGGACCTGTGAGCCTGACAGCGGTCTTGATCGACGCCACCGACCCGATTTCGCCGATAACCATGGCGGATCTGAAGAATGAATTCCGCAAGACCATTGGGCGCGTCGAGCCTGGCGGCTATCTCAAGATATTGACGCTGGGCGCGAGGCCCGGCGACCTGACTGTGATGTTTGATGGATGCAATCCGGGCGACGGCTCGACGGTCGACAGCTGGACGAACAATCCGTCTCGGCGGCAGAAGAAATGGGAAGATGCGTTCGAGGACCCTTTGACGAACCTTCCCGACCAGATTCCCAATGGAGAATCCGCGAGCCAATCTCCGATCATGGCCGGAATTCAGAAAATCAAACTGTCGCTATTCGACAGCAGTTTGGCGAAAGAGAAGACCGCTAAGCGAATAATAGTCGCGTCAGATATGATCGAACATACGGCGCTGTACTCACAATATCGTTCGGGTCTCGATTATCAGAAGTACCTTGATAGCGCGGCTGACAGGACTTACGGGACATCGCTCGATGGCGTCGGGTTTACGATACTCTACGTCGATAGGGCGAAGAAGCCATTTGGCTCTTTCGAACATGCAGAGTTCTGGACCCGGTGGGTTCAAAGCCATCATGGTGATTTTGAGAAGCTGGTAGGGTTGGAGGGGTTAAACTAATGGCCAAGAAGCGAGGGGAGTCGTTCTTAGGACATCCGAGCCTGCCCCTTTTCGTCTTTGCGACGCTAACCCTGGGTGGCTGCGTGTTCATCGCAATAGCCAAGCTGTCGGGCGTAGACCCTATAATGGCGGCGAGCGCACCGGTGTGCCTGATGCTCATCTATCTTGCCGCGTCCGTCTTCACCGGCAAGCTACGGCTCCACGATGAGCAAACAGGCGACAATCTCTACTACATGGGTTTCCTGTTTACGTTGACGAGTCTCGGCGTATCGCTGTTTCAGTTTGGTTCCGAAGGATCCACCGACACAATCGTGAGGAACTTTGGTATCGCGGTGACGTCGACGATCACGGGCATTGCTTTGCGGATCTTTTACAATCAGATGCGCCGCGATCCTGCCGACATCGAACGGACGGTCAGGCACGAACTCGCGGATATGACGCGGCGTGTAAGAGCCGAGATGGAAAGTGTAACCAGGGAATTCGCTGACTTTCGCCGCGTAAGCAATCAGATGTTGGAGGAGGGTTTTGCCGAAATCGCCGTTCAAGCGGAGCGGAACGGAGAGCACATAAGATCGGCCCTGGATAAAATCGCGATGGAATCGATCAGACCAGTTCAAGAGGCCTCGGGAAAGCTCAGCAATGCTTTGAGCCACAATTTTGGGCAGATCGAAAGTCAGTTCTCGTCGATCGCACAGCGCGTCGAGGCGGCAGCCGATCTGCTCGACAAAGCCAACAGCTCAATGTCCTCTTCAGTTGGCAGACTGGGTGAACAGGCCGAAAGCGTAGCCACCAAGTTGGAGAAGGTTGTCGTCCCTGATGAGGTCCTTAAGAACGATCTGGCGCCGATGGTGAAACTTCTTGGCAGCGCGGTCGCTCAGTATGCTGTCAAAACAGAGACGGCTTCGCAGGAACAGCAAGCCCGCATGGCGGGCATCGTTGATGCTGTGGCTAAAGTGGCCGCAGGTGTGGAAAAGGCTGTGGCAGCCGCAGAGCAAACAGCGGAGAGCGTCCAAGCGCAACAACGCTTGACCCAGGCGCTTGCCGCAGTGGTGCAAAAGCAAAGCAAGGACACCGGAGACCTTGTCGCAACCTTGGCAGGAAGAACCCTTCACGCGCCGAGGCCTGTTCCCCCTCTCAACGCTCCTATCGCGATTGAACAGCCACTGGCAGATCTGGCCGCAAATGACACCGTCGAGAGCGCACCAATTCGGGTCGAGCCTGAGCCCCAACCAGACGCTTTCCAAACTCTGGGAAGCGAGCCTCCCGCCGAACGAACGGAACCGCCTAAGCGAACCAGTTGGTGGGGCAGGTGAGTGACGCTGGCGGGACTTCGGTCGCCTTCGAGCGCAAGGGTTTTGGCCGCGGTTTGATACTGGGCCTGACCATGGCCGAGACGATGCTGCTTTTGGTGTTCTGCCTGTTGCTAGCAGCCGGTGCTATCATCACGAAAAAGCAGAAAGAGACCGATGAGGCACTGCGAGCCACTCAATCAAACAAGGAAAACGTGCAGAGGCTCGAAGCCGAGAACAAGCGGCTTCTGGCTCAGATAAAAGCGGTGTTTCAGCCCACGAGGGGAGGAACCGTTCCCGACGAACAATGGCGCGAGCTGGTCCTGGCCAAGGATGCTGTTAAGTCGGTCAAGGAAACAGGTATTTCTCTGGAGGAGGTCGTGCGAAATGCCCCTGTCGCGAAAGTCCTTGCGGACAACGACATAAGCATTGATCAGACCAAGGCCATGATAGATGCGGCGAAGGTCTTGAGAGAATTTGGTTACGCCGGCACCGACAAAGGGCTGCAGGATCTGGCTGATGTGCTCAAGGAGGCTGCAGAGCCGACGCAAGCAGCAAAACCTCACGATTGGCCGCCGATCATCAGTCTCAGCGAACTGGATGGCTATAATTTCGATACCGGAAGCGCAGAGCTTTCGAATGCCTTCAAAACAAAGTTGCGCGATCTTGCGAAGACCATCGCCGGGACTGCGACCTCGTACGGTGTCGACGTGATTGAGGTAATTGGACACACGGACGAACAGGCAATGGCGGGCGAATCTTCCAACATGGACAAGGGGCTCCAACCGGTCCTGTCAGGGAAAGTGGAAATCGGCTCACTCCATCCCGCCGACAATGCCGGTCTTGGGCTGGCCCGCGCGATTTCAGTTACAAGTGTGCTCAGTGACATGCCCGCATTAAAGGGGTTTACGATTTTGCCGATGTCTGGTGGTCAGCTCATCCTGCCCGGCGATCATCTCACCGACGGAGCGCAGATTGGCGATGTACGGGCTCGAAGGCGCATCGAGATTAGGGTGAGGCAGCGATCAAAATTGGCGCCGGTTGCTGGCGCCAAGCCATGAATGGGGACGAGAGACTGGCGCCTTAGTCGGTACGGCAGTTGAGTTGGGGGGATTGGGCTATGGGGTTTTACGTTCGAAAATCGATCAGTGCGGGACCATTCCGCTTTAACTTTTCGTCCGGTGGGGTTGGCGCTTCCGTTGGCGTGAAGGGCCTCCGCATCGGCACTGGGCCAAGAGGTCACTACATCCACGCCGGCGTGGGTGGGCTCTACTATCGTGGCACTTTAGGCAAGGCCAGCGCGAAGAAGGTAGTTCAGCTCTCTCAGACCCCATCTGCGCCGCAACCCCGTCCACAATCCTCGCGCCCGGAATACGTCTCTGACGGCGTCGTGATGAGAGAAATCGAGTCCCGCGATGTGGTGGAAATGCGTGACGAGACATTCGCCAATGTGCTCGATGAAATCAATGCCAGGCAATCGCAGACGCGGCTGTCCGTAGCACTCGCGGTTTTGTTCGGGATTGCAGGTTTCCTTGTGGGGACCAAGCTCGGAGGTGCCGCACCGGTGCTGGGCATCGGTGCCTTTGTGCCGGGTATGCTCATTGGCAAATGGTTTGACAGTTACCGCCGGGTGAGCGTGCTCTATTACGATCTGGAAAAAGACGCGGAGGCCGCCTACGGGCGACTTGTCGGCGCGTTCGAAACTCTCACCGGCTGCGCAGGGAGATGGCATGTCGCTGCCGGCGGCAAGATAGAGGATCTGACTGCTTGGAAGCGAAATGCCGGGGCCAGCATGCTGGTCGACAAAAAGCCCACGACACTTACAAGCTCCTTGCCGAAGGTTGTACGCAGCAACGTTACTCCTCCTTCAATCCATGTGGGTCGGCAGGTGCTCTTCTTCATGCCTGACCTAGTGCTGGTGAAGGACGGAAACCGATACGGCGCAGTCGGATATGCCGATCTGCAGACCCAATTCGCCCCGAGTAATTTTATCGAGACCGGCAAAGTTCCATCTGATGCGGAGATCGTGAGCTACACCTGGGCTCACCCAAACAAAAACGGCGGGCCTGACAAGCGCTTCAAAGACAATCGGCAGATCCCTGTATGCCGCTACGAAGCGTTGCGGTTTTCTAGCCCGTCCGGACTTAACGAGCTGGTGGAATTTTCCAAGACAAACGTCAGCCAGCCATTTTGCCAAGCTCTATCGGCACTCGCGCAATTGCATCGAAGCTCCGACCGCCAATTCATAACGCTAAATGCGCACACTAGGGAGTGATGGTTGGGGATGGGTTCAAAGCGTGAGCCCAGGTCAGCAAACGCCTTCGCACGGAATCCCGTCGCTATCTCGATCCAACTTGCTCCCCCATGAGCAGTTGGCGAGATACCAACGTGCTTCTTCGCAAGATGAAATCTGCGTGCACAAGCGGCGAGGTTGGCATGAGTAGCTCTGTGCTACTTGGCGACGGCTGACAAGCCCAAGGGGGCTTTTGGTTGGGCTCGCAGATTCGGCATGTTGTTCGCGCCAATCCCAAGGGTTGTCAAACGTCCCAATCCAGATTCCAACCTTTGCGGTTTCAGCATTAGTTTGCTGTTGCGCATAGGCGCCGTGGCTATAGCGGGGCCAGTCCAAGGCTTGGCCATGTTCGACCATCCAGGACGCGGCGCTGACACCGTCCGCGCGCCGACAATCACCGACGAAGCGACGGTACCGATCCCATGAAACAAATGTGCATTGGACAGGCTGCGAAGCCGCAAGGAAATTCGCCAATGCTTCGGCCGCCCGGCGCCCGCAGGGGTATTGATGTGCGCTAGCGTCTTTGCAGTATTGGCGGCTTTCGGGTGCATCGATGCCGTTGAAGCGGACGCGCTGCCCGTGGATCTCTATCGTGTCTCCATCAATCACCGATGCTATGCCTACTATCGGCGCCCGTCTCGACCCGGCCGAGTTTGCTATATCGAGACCATGTAACTGGTCACCCGAGCCTGTAAAATAGTGGGTCGCGTAAGCAGCCAAGGCCACCACGATCACCAGGATCAGAGGCAAGCGCACATCTGGAGAGAAACGTCTGCGGACGATTGGTTCAGCGCCGCGCCTTGGTCGCGCGCGGCGACGATGAGAATAGCGATTGTTATTCAATTTCCGATCCTTTGCGAAACGCAAGCTGCATGATTTGTAACGTGCCTCTGCACCATTCATAGGCGCCTTTTTCGCTGGCGCTGGTTTGCCTTGTAGTTCGGCGCTTTGAACACCATGGTGCCTTCGCAGATCAGCCCGAAGTCACGACTTTGTAGTTACCTTTTCCGTAAACACGACCATCTTTCCGCGCTGGAGCCTACAAGTTTTCTCGGAATGAAATTAGGAGGCCGATTCAAAAAGAAGTCGGCTTGTGCGCCAGTTGGTCGTGGCCGGCGAGGCGGATGCCAGAGCTGCCAACACCTCGTCCACACGTATGATGGCATTTTGTCTGAAAGGGAACCTCGAGATCAAGGTGGGGATGCGAAGTGTCCGGAACATTAAACAAACATCCGCAATTTTTCCACCAAGCCGCAGTGCTCACAATACTAAACGATTGAAGTGTTGGTGGCAGCCATTCGAGGTTGAAAAACCAGCATTTTATGTTGCGGACAGCCCTTGTCTAGGCTCTATGTGTCCAGCCTATCAGGGGGGTGTGAGTGTCGGAAGTTGAAAAATCGGTCTTCCAAAGCGATCTGCCTTTAAAGGAAAAGCTCGAGCGAGCCAGGATGGAATTGCTCGACCTTTCTGCTCGCAACCGACTTTTGAATGTGCCACGGTTTTCAAAGAGCGCGAAGACGATCGATATTGTCGACGAGAGGTCGTCTGAGATCTATCGATTGCTGGTGAGCGAAGGAAAGGCTTTTACCTTCCTGGCCGGCAAGCCGGATCGGCCGAAGGCAGGCCAGGTTGAAAGCAGCCCTCCAGACGAGGAAATCGACTATTCCCCCGTTGCTCTTGCTCAGCCTGAGGACGAAGGATTCGACGACAGAGGGGTATCTGCGCGACATTCTGACACCAAGCTTCAGACGAGGATGACCCCAACGGGGCTGCAGCGCCGGCTCCTTGATCTCTACCATGATGCCCGCACACTTGAGGAAGAGCAGGGCGTCAATATCCTCTTTCTGGCCCTTGGCATGCTGAAGTGGATTGACCCGAGCAACAAAGAAAACATCCGTCAGGCTCCTCTCATTTTGGTCCCGGTACGGCTGGAGCGAGGGGCCGCTGGAGAAAAGTTTCGGCTGCGAGCTCGTACGGAAGATCTTACCGCAAACCTCTCCTTGGAACTCTATCTCGACCGCATTCACAAGCTCGCCCTGCCGCGTTTTGAAGTAGGAGACGACTTCGACGTCTCGGCCTATCTCGAAGCCGTTGCCGAAGCAGTGTCGACCAAAGAGGGTTGGCAGGTTCTTGCCGATGATATGGTGCTCGGCTTCTTCTCGTTCGCTAAGTTCTTGATGTACCGTGACCTGGATCCGGATCTCTGGCCGGATGGCGCAAAGATTATCGAACAACCGAAGATCCGCTCGCTTCTTTCAGATGGTTTCGAAACACGCGAACCGCTGATGTCGGACAACATTGCGATTGATCCGCATATCGCGCCTGCCGAAATGTTGCATATCGTCGACAGTGACAGTTCTCAGACGCTGGCGATCCATGATGCAAGAAAGGGTCGCGACCTCGTTATCCAAGGTCCTCCCGGGACAGGAAAATCGCAGACGATCGCAAACATTATCGGGTCGGCCGTTGCCGATGGAAAGACCGTGCTGTTCGTTGCGGAAAAAATGGCCGCACTTGAGGTCGTGAAGCGACGGCTTGACACTGCGGGGGTGGGGGACGCCTGCCTTGAGCTCCATAGCAACAAGGCAAACAAGCGCATGATGCTGGAAGAGTTGCGGCGCACCTGGCAACTCGGATCGCCTCGCGGACAGCTTGCTTCTTCCCTTACTGAACGCCTGCTGGAGGCTAGGGACAAACTCAATGCACATGCTACAAGGATGCATGTTCCATTTGGAACGTCCGAACTCACTCCATACCAGGTTCTTGGCCAGCTAACCCGACTAAGGCAGAACGGGCAAAAGCCAGTTGACATTGAACTTGAGGATGCCACCGCTTGGACGAATGACGGTGTCTCGCAACGTCGCAAACTTCTCGATGACGTGTCTCAGCGGATCAACGAGATCGGCTTGCCGATCCACCACCCATGGCGGGGAGTTGGCCTGGATGTCGTCCTACCAACGACCATTGAGAGGCTCGTCCCACGCATTGCGTCGTCGCTGGATCAAGCAAAGGCTCTGCACGCCAAACTGGCCGATATTGCTGAGCGGATCGAGGCGAAGCCTCCGCAAATCCTCAGCGACAGCGGCGAGGTAGAAGATCGCGCTGAGCTTCTCGCGTCCGCACCTGGACTTCCTGCCGAGGCGCTAGTCTCGCCGGTTTGGGATGAGCGTCCAAAGGACATTGCATCGCTTCTCTGGACAGGAACAGATTTCAACCGCAAATCCGAGGAACTGTCGGAGCAGTTGGTGGCGACGGCTATCGACACGCCAATTGAAGGTCTCGAGACAGAGCTTGCTAAGCTTCCTTCAGACTTTCCGAAAGATGGTTTCGTTCGTGCGCGCCAGCTAACCGTGTTGCTCCCACGCTTAAGAGAAGAAGCTGAGCGGCTAAATCAAGAACTGAGGTCTACGGTTTTACCGGACACGCTTGCAGGACTCCTCAGGTTAGTGATGACCGGCGAGAGAGTTGCGGCAGCCCCCGATGCGAGCCCTGAGGCATTCGCAGCCACAGTTTGGGACTCCGGGCTGGAACAGGCTGGTGACCTTGCCGACAGCGTAGCAACGCTAGAGACTGCTAGAGCCGAGCTTCAGGGCAAAGTTGTTGATGCCGCGTGGAGTACCAACGTGGCCGCGGCGCGGCAAGCGCTCGCCGAGCACACGGGAATATTGAAAGCATTGAATGGCGACTACCGTCGTGCCACTGCACTTGTGCGGACTATTTTGGTGGCCCCTAGCGCTCCTGCGGCGGAGATAGTGGGTCTCCTCGACATTCTAATGAAGGGCCAAGCGGCCGCAGCAAAAGTGCGCGAAGGCGACGCCTTTGGCGGTTCCGCCTTCGGAGCCGATTGGCGCGGTGAGAGATCGTCTTCGGCACCACTCCAGGCCTTAGTGGAGTGGATGCGCACGCTGAGGGGACTTGGCTCGGAACCGCGAATTATAGCCGGGCGGATGGCGGAGCGCTCTGAAGCGGGCGCGCGTGCGGTCCGAGTTCGTAAGGTGATCGACATCGGTCAGCCGATTATCGAGGGGTTTTGGAACGATTTAGGCCACCTTGCCTCATCCCTGCAAGGTGACGTGGCTTCCGCCGAGCGGGCCTCGCTGCAAATGATGGAAGCGAAGGCAAGCACTGTAGCTCAAGCCGATGACGCGTCACGACAGGTTCTGACTGACGTTCCAGATCTGATCAGTGAGCGGGTGGAGATACTACGCCGACTAGGCAGACTACAAGCGCTTGATCAAGAGATCGAGGACGGGGAAAGCCTTGGCAAGTTCGCATTCGGCTCGTCGTGGCTCGGTCGAGGATCCGATTGGGCCGCTCTCGCGCAAGCCGAACTTTGGCTGAGAGAAAATGGCTCAATCCGGCATTTGGCTGCGCGGTTGCCTGAAAGAAAAGAGATCGCAAACTTGGCGCGTTCAGCGCGTGAAGCGGCCCAAGCGGCAGCGCGGGAATTGAAGGCGCTTGCAGGGGATTTGAAAGCCGATGCTCCCTCCTTGTTTGGAGTAGACGATTTTCCAGACGTCGCGATAGTCGAGGTTGTTTCTCGACTGGAGGGGTGGCTTGATCATCAGGAACAGCTCTCAAAATGGGTTGCCTATGGAGAGCGATCCGAAACAGCCCGAAAGGCTGGACTGGGACAGTTGATAGACGGCTTGGCCAACGGCCAGATTACAACAGGATCGGCGCGATCAGTCTTCGATATGGCCTACTACGAACGAATGTTTCTAGCGATGGCGACCGATGAGCCGGAGCTGGCAAGGTTCGACGGGGAATTGCATTCCAGGGCTGTACGTGACTTCGCGGATCTGGACCGACAGAGGATCAAGGCCGGTGCCATCGAAGTTGTGACGGCTCATCACCGAAAAATTCCTTCAAGAGACGGCGGAGCTGGACCAGTCGGACTGCTTCGTTCTGAGATGGCGCGCAGACGGGGCCACATGCCTATCCGGCAGTTGATGCAGAAGGCAGGGCCTGCCATCCAGGCACTCAAGCCAGTGTTCATGATGAGCCCGCTTTCGGTGGCCCAATTCCTGTCGCCCGGCAGGATGTCCTTCGATCTTCTTGTGATGGACGAGGCGTCTCAGATACAGCCTGTGGACGCGCTCGGCTCGATCGCCAGGGCCAATCAGGTGGTCGTTGTTGGCGACGAACGCCAACTACCACCCACGACATTCTTCGCCAAGGTGACAGGCTCGCAGTCTGAAGATGACGAGGGTGAGGGCGCGCAGGTCGCCGACATCGAAAGCATCCTCGGCCTGTTCACGGCCCGCGGCTTGCCGCAGCGTATGCTCCGCTGGCATTACCGTAGCCGTCACCAATCTCTGATCGCCGTATCGAACAGCCAGTTCTACGAGAACCGGCTTTTCATCGTGCCAAGCCCCTATACCCAAGAGGCAGGCATGGGGTTGCGGTTTCATCATGTGCCAGAGGGGGTCTTCGATTCCGGTGGCACAGGAACCAATCCGGTAGAGGCGAGAGCAGTAGCCGAAGCGATCATCCGTCATGCGAAGGTGAACCCGCGAGAGACTCTAGGCGTTGCAACATTTTCGGTTAGCCAACGCCGCGCGATCCAGGATGAACTCGAAGGGCTGCGGCGACTAAATCCCGATACGGAGGAGTTCTTTCACGCGCACCCCAGCGAGCCATTCTTCGTCAAGAGCCTTGAAAATGTTCAAGGCGATGAGCGCGACGTGATCATGATCTCAGTGGGGTATGCCAAGAATGCGCAGGGGTACATGGCCATGCGTTTCGGCCCTCTTGGTGCGGAAGGCGGCGAGCGTCGGCTCAACGTCCTCATAAGCCGCGCCAAGCGCAGCTGCGAAGTATTCGCGTCCATCACAGACGAGGACATCGACCTGGAGCGTGGCAAAGGGAAAGGCATCTTCGCCTTCAAGCTCTTCTTGCACTACGCGAGAACAGGACGAATTTCGCTTGCCCAGGCCACGGTTCGCGAAATGGATTCAATCTTTGAAGAGCAGGTAGCCAACGCGCTGATCGGAAAGGGTTACCAGGTTCATGCTCAGGTTGGCATTGCAGGCTTCTTCATCGATCTCGCGGTTGCTGATCCGGAGAGGCCAGGCCGCTATATTCTTGGCATCGAATGTGATGGCGCAGAATATCATTCATCGCGCTCGGCCCGAGATCGAGACCGGCTACGGCAGTCTGTTCTGGAAGACCATGGTTGGATAATCCATCGCATCTGGAACGCTGACTGGTTTCAGAGGCCACGCGAGCAGCTGGAGCGAACCATATTAGCGATTGAGGCTGCGAGAAAAGAGCTCGATGAGCGGGCCGAATTGGGGGTCCAGAGAAATCGTGCTGTAGCCGTGCAGGTTGTTACGGTCGACAGAGGCAACGTGACGGAAATCGGTCTCGAAAGCACAAAGGGATCCGAGATACCCAATCGAGCCTACGAAGAGGCCGAACTAAACCGACCGGGATCGTTCGAACTCCACGAGACGCCCAGCGGAATCATGGCCGGACTGGTCGAGCAGGTGGTGGCTATAGAAACACCAATCCATGTCGACGAAATAGTTTCGCGTATTCGGGGCGCGTGGGGTCTGCAGCGGGCCGGTGGCAGGATTCAGGATGCAATCGAGCGAGGGGTAGGCCTAGCGCAGAGAGGTGGTGCAGTAGCCCGTCGAGGCAGCTTCTGCTTCAAGCCAGGTGCTCCTGTTCGTCTCAGGGATCGCAGCGGCGTCGTGTCCGCTGGATTGCGCAAGCCCGAAATGATTGCGCAGGACGAAGTCGCCCAAGGCGCCATGGAAGTCGTGAAATCCAACCTCGGTGCGACGGAGGAAGAAATCGCAATAACCGTTGCGAGAATGCTGGGCTTCAAAGCCACAAGTGCACAATTGCGGCAGTTGATTTCAGCTGGGGTCGCCGATTTGATTGCCAAGGGCTTGCTGCGGCCCCAAGACGGTTTGTTGGTGGCCGGCGAGTCCGCGAGCGAGGCATTAGCTGAAGTGTGACCGGGCATTGTAGAGCCCTCGTTGCAATCTCTGTTGAAGCTCGGAACACCTCTTTTGCTGGCGGAGGCCGAATGGCATTTCGATTCGTACACACGGCCGATATTCATCTCGACTCGCCGCTGCGTTCGCTCGCGATGCGTAATCCCGATCTTGCCGGGCTCGTGGGCGACGCCAGCCGCCAGGCATTCGTTTCGATAGTGGATCTCTGCCTAGAGGAACGCGTGGATGCGTTGGTAATAGCCGGCGACCTATACGATGGTGATCAAACCTCGATGAAGACGGCGCGGTTCCTGGCAGCGCAGATGACACGCCTGCACCAGGCCGGCATCAGGGTTTTCAAGATCCGCGGCAATCATGACGCCCTGTCGCGGATTTCCAAACAGCTGGTGTTTCCTGACACCGTGACCATTTTTGGCGGTCGTGCTCAGTCGGTATTGCAGACAGCCGGCGGTGTGGACGTCGTTTTCCATGGTTTGAGCTTTGCGAACCCTAAGGCGCCGGACAGCCTGCTGCCCAAATATCCGGCTGCTCGCGAAGGAGCCGTCAATATTGGCATCATGCATACCAGTCTGGCCGGATCGCCCGGTCACGACGTTTACGCGCCCTGCAGCATCGCTGACCTGCACGCCCACGGTTTCGACTATTGGGGGCTTGGCCACATTCATCTTCGCCAAGTCCATTCCGGCGCAAGCACGGTGGTGATGCCGGGAATACCGCAGGGGAGGGATATCAACGAGGCCGGCGAGAAATCAGTCACCCTTGTGACGGTGCGAGACGACCGTTCGGTGGAGATCGAGGAAAGGCTGACCAGCGTTGCGCAGTTCGAAAGGGTCAGCGTCGACCTTACGGGAGCAGTGGAGTGGTCCGAGGCCGTCGCGCGTGTTCGAAACGCACTCGAAGAGATGCGGGCCGCCGTCCGGTCGCGTCATGCTGTGGCCCGCGTTGGCCTAACAGGAACATCACCATTGTTATGGGCGCTGATCCGCGACAGAGATCTCCTTCTTGCCGAAGCCGAACAGGCTGCGGAACAGCTAGGCCATACGTGGGTGGAGAAGCTCGAGCTTGACCTCGCGCCACCTCGGGCGGAGACGGCCGAGGATATTGCTGATCCGATTTTCGAACTCGAGCAATCCATGCGCGCCGATGCCACCTCGGATACCTTCCGCGCCGAGGCGAGGGCGTTCGTCCAAAGGATGGTCGCCGACCTTCCGGCCGACGGACGGGATTTTGCTGGGAAGGACGAAGCCGGGCTGGAACGGTTCCTCGATCAGGTGCTTTCCAAGGGCGCAGACTTGGTGACTTCCCGCCTTAAGTCCGGTGGAGCGTCATGAGGCTGCAGCGCCTTGACCTCATTCGCTATGGAAAGTTCACCGATGGTACGATCGACTTCGGACCCAAACCGGAATCCGGACCTGATCTGCATATCGTGTTTGGCCTGAATGAGGCCGGCAAATCGACAGCGCTTTCCGCCTATCTAGATTTGCTGTTCGGCATCGAGGAACGGAGCCGCTACAACTTCCTGCATGAGTACAGCGCCATGCGCATCGGTGGGGTTCTGGAACTGGCCGGCTCCGAGCACACGTTCACGCGTACGAAACAGCGTACTAATTCGCTATTGAACGCGACGGGCCAATCAATGAGCGAGGTGGCGATCACGGCGCATCTCGCCGGACTGTCGCGTGACGCTTACACGACTATGTTTTCACTCGATGACGAGACGCTGGAAGCCGGCGGAAAATCGATCCTGGAATCGCGGGGCGACCTCGGCGAGCTCCTCTTCACGGCCAGCGCCGGTCTTGGGAACGCAAGCGATACGTTGAACGCCCTCGAGGCCGAAGCAGACGCGCTGTATCGGAAGCAGGCGCATGGCACCGAACTGGCGCTGCTGAAGAAGCGCCTTGTTGACGTGAAGTCGCGCAGGGATGCGATCGACACACTTGCATCGACCTATGAGGGGCTGGAGGCCGAACGTCTCGATGCATCGCAGCAGTACGGCCGAACCATCAGCGATCGGGCGGTGCTGGTGGCCAGGCTGGATACCATTGCTCGTCACGTACGTGCTGCGCCGATGCTGGCGGATATGCGCCGCAAGATTGCCCGGCTGGATCAGCTGCCGGACATCACCTCCCCAGCCCGGACATGGACGGGAAGTGTCACCGAACTAATCGATGACGATGCCAGCCTCAGAACGCGACTGTCCGCAAACATCGATGAGGTCGAGCGGCTGTCGGCAAAAGTCACTGCGGTCGACGAGGACGAACGGATCCTGTCGATTTCCGAACGCATTCGCAGCCTTGCGGAGGGCAAGGTGCGCCATACCGCGGCTGGCTTTGACTTGCCCACTCGCAGGATGGGGCTGCAAATCCTCAACAACACCGTGGCAAGCTGCCTTGCCGCCTTGGGCCGGTCTTCCGAGCCGGATCCTGCCGCACTGCTTCTGCCTGCCGTCACAGTTGGCGTCGTTCGCGCTATGGTCGAGCAGAGGTCCGGTATTGCTACGGGCGCGCGCGCCGCCCGCGACGAGGCGGCGGCAGCACTCGATGCGTTGCAGGTGGCAAGGCAGCGGGTCGGCGAGGAAAGGGCGGTGCCCGAACCCGCCAGGGCAAGGCTGGGCTCGGCTTTGTCGAAAGCGCGAGCAAGCGGACACAAGGCAGAGATCAAGACGGCTCGCGAGGCGGGAGATGCGGGAACAATCCGATGGAAGGCATCGCTGGCTCGCTTGCGTCCATGGAACGGAGATGCCCTCGCTCTCGTCAACGTTGCGGTTCCGAGCGCCGGGCAGATTGCCGCCTGGAAGACAGTAGCGTCAGTACTGGCAAGGAACACCGCGGTGCTTGCCGAACGCCTCGCCGAATACGAGGGCCACCATGCAATGCTCGCCGCACGATTGGATGCCCTTCGAGCCTCGGTCGACGTTGTCGACGATGAAGCGGCTGCCGCCATCCGCCGTCTCCGCGATGATGCGTGGGCAACGCACCGCGCAGTGTTGACTGGTGACACCGCTGACGATTTCGCCGTGGCACTGACGCGCGATGACGTTGCCAGCGCAGGCCGGCTGGCCGGCGCGGCGGATCTGGCCGAGATCCGGGCAATGACGCGTGCCCTGGCCGAGGCCACGGCCAACCTGTCACGAAACGGCATCCAAAGCCAACAGCTCGTCAAGGATGCGGATACCCAATTGTTGGAAATCCGTGTGGCCGCCAGCGACCTCCTCGGAGAAGCCCTGGAACCTTCGTCTGAGCGCCTGATCGAAAGGATCGAGGATCAGATCGAGGCGCGCAGCGATGCGCTCGCTGCCTGGGAGCAGATCGAACTTGCTCGCTTGAAAGCCGAGCGAGCCGCTGACGCCGGCGAGCAGATACACTTGGAAATGAGAGCGGCGCTGGAAAGTGTCGGCATAGTATCAGAGCCCGGCGACACCCTCGAAGCAATCATGGCCATCGCGGAGCTGTTTCTGGACCGGCAGCGCAAGGTGGACGCCGAGTATGCCGAGGCGCTCAGGATGGTGAGTTCCAAAGAAGAGGATCTAGCTGCCCGACGGGTTGCGGTAGGGGTGGCGGAGCGTCGCGAGGAGGAATGGCTGGCCGGCATTACCGAAGCGCTCAAGGGAACGTGGCTCGAAAGCGGTCTGTCCGCGTCAGGCGTTGGCGCTGTGCTCGATCAATTGGCCGAACTGTCAAGAAGCCTGCAGGAACGGGAGGATCTGCAGCTGCGTATCGACAAGATGGAGGCCGACAGGGCCAATTTTCTGGTCGAGGTCATCGCCGTTGCGGTCGAAGCCGACGAGCCGACGAAGGATGGCGAGCCGGAGCAGTTGGCCACCCGCCTTGCCGAGCGCCTGGAGCGTGCCGAGCGGACACGTGAAACGAAGGCAAGCCTCGGCAACGAGCTGAAGCGCCTCAAGGAGGCGCGCGAAATCCTCGACACCGAGATTTCGGCACACGAACGCCGCAAGAATGAAGTGCTGGGCGTCTTTGGCGTCGCCACTCTGTCCGAGGTAGTCGAACGCGACGAGCTGCTGCGTGAGCGCGACGGCTTGCGCACTACCGTCGCCGAACTTGAGGAACGGGTAGTGGCGGAACTCGCAGTCGATGGATTCGACCAGGCACGCTCGATCCTGGACGCGATCGATTTCGACAGCCTCGCGGTCGAGAAGGCTGAGGGCGAGCAGCGGCTTCGCCAGTTCGATGAAATCATCCAGCAACAGCTGATCCGACAGACCCGCGCGGCAGACAAGTTGGACGCCATCGGCGGTGACAGCGCGGTTGCCCGCCTGGATGCCGAACGGCGCACAACCCTGTTGGAAATCGAGGAGAAGGCCGTTCGCTACATTGAGCTGAAACTTGGTATCATGTCGGCTGGAAATGCTTTGCGGATCTACCGTGAGAACCACCGTTCGGGGATGATGGCGCGTGCATCAGACGCATTCAAGCTAATGACCCGTGGCCAGTATTCAGGCCTTACAACCCAGCCCGTCAAAGGCGAGGAGGTTCTCATCGCGGTGCAGCGCGACGGGCAATCCAAGCTCGCTGAAGCGCTTTCGAAGGGCGCGCGCTTTCAGCTCTACCTAGCACTGAGGCTCGCCGGTTATTACGAGTTCGCCCAATTCCGGCCCTCGGTTCCCTTCATCGCCGACGACATCATGGAAACCTTTGACCATATTCGCTCGGAGGAAGTTTTTAGATTGTTTGGGGAGATGGCGAACACAGGTCAGGTCATCTATCTCACGCACCACAAGCACCTATGTGAAATCGCCAAGGCTGTTGTGCCACAATCTACCATTCACCAGCTGGATTAGGCTCGATTAGAATTCGCGTCAAAACGGTTCAACTAACCAACTCGGCTGACATAGGAACCTTCGATCGAATCCATCATGACGTCCCATAGAGGCTGAGAAATGCCTATTTTGTTCTGCAATGTTGCGTGGATGAACGACTACTCCGGGCGGAGCGCGGATGACCCGCCTCTCGGTGGCGGGGCATTTCGAGTAAGCAGGCTTATTGCGCCGAAGAATGCAACTTTGTTGCAGCCAATGACGGGTACGTTTACGTCGCTTCGAGACGATTAAGGGCGAATTGGATCGGCAGGTGCGCCCACAATATGGGTTCAGTTCAAGGGGCGTAACCCGCCCAGCACTACAAGGATAAGATCAGGTCGTTCAGGGCTAGGACGCTCGCCGAAAATGCATTCGTGCTGCCCCGGAGGGATAGGCACCGTGTCAAAGGGTGAGTGGCCAGGCAAGCTGATGGTATGCGAACGATACGACAGATCGATCCGCCAGAGCATTCGTCAAGAGAGTAAAGGCATTATCGAAGGCGAGCCAGTCGCTCCCGTCGGGGCATCGCCCGCAAGCGGAGGATCGCGCCGCGCCGTGCATGCGATTGGACCTCTCGTCCCGCTGCGCTGCTGAGATCTCTCCTGTCAGGCGATCTAGGTTCCGCGCTTCGGGCCGAGCAGGAAAACTATGAGGGCAGCGACGAACGTGGCAACAGCGCTGTAGGCAATGGCGCTGGCGATCCCCGCATTCTCCACCAATAGCCCGCCGAAAATCGCGCCGGCTGCGATTGCCACTTGGAATGCTACGACCATCAGCACACCGGCGCTTTCGGCCTGCTCGGGAACGGCCCGCCGCACCATCCACGTCTGTAATCCCACCGGCACCGCGCCGAAGGCAAAGCCCCACGCGCCAACCGCAATCCCCGAGGCGAAGGCCGATGCTCCCGCCGTCAGTAGCGAAACAGCCGCTATCCCTATGAGCAGCGGTGCAAGGGCCGCGACTGCCTTGAGACTGTACTCGGCCAGAAGCCCGCCGGCCAAATTGCCGAAGAATCCGCCGATGCCAAAAGCAAGCAACACAAGCGAGATCGTCTCGACGTCAAGCGCGGGTATCTTTTCGAGGAAGGCGCGGATATAGGTGATTCCGGCGAAGTGGCCGGAAGCGACCAGCAGGATGACAAAAAGCGCAACCTTGACCATCGGAATCTTTGCCACATCCAGCAGGCTGCGGACGCTAGTCACTCCAATCGGAGGCAGTCTCGGAATGGTTATGAGCTGCACGAGCAGTGTAGCGACACCGCCGGCTGCGGCGAGCATGAAGGCGCTTCGCCATCCCCAGATATCGCTGACATAAGCGCCGATTGGAGCTGCGCAGACGGTAGCTACGGAAACGCCGGTGAGGATGATCGACATAGCGCGAGGCAGGAGGTGGCTTGGAACGAGCCGCATCGCCAGTGCTGCCGACATCGACCAGAAGCCTCCGAGCGCTATGCCGAGCACGACGCGTGCAGTCAGGAGAACCGCCAGCGACCACGCGCCGGCCGCCAGAACGTCCGACAGGATCAGCAGCAGCGTCATGCTCCACATGACGGTCCTGCGGTCCAGGCGCTTTGTGATGATGGCCACCGTCGGCGCCGAGATCGCCCCGACGATAGCTGTCGCCGTCATCGCCTGTCCAGCCGCTCCNTCCCTCGCTGATAGCGAGATCATGCGCGAGGGGCGTGAGCAGGCTGACAGGCAGAAACTCTGCCGTGACCAGCCCGAAGGTGCCCAAGGAAAGCGAAATGATTGCACCCCATGCGGGACCAGACGGTGGGACAGGCTTTTCTGGGTCGTGCAGAACAGCGTTCATGACGCCTGCTGCGGATCGGGTCATGAACGAAGCCTCCATTTTGATGCAATGCAAGGTGATGTAGGCTGCCTTGACCCAAATCTAAAAACACAAGCGCATTTCCCGGCGGCGTTGCACTGAGGAGGGGATGTTCATTGCTTCGCGATACTTTGTGACGGTGCGGCGCGCAACATCAATGCCGGTTTCCTTCAGCCGGACAGCGATGTCCTCGTCGGAAAGCACGTCGCCGGGAGATTCTGCGGCAATGATCGCTTTGATCCGATGCCGGACAGCTTCGGCGGAGTGCGCATCGCCGCCTTGGCAGGACGCGATCGCGACGGTGAAAAAATACTTCAGTTCAAAAACGCCGCGCGGGGTAAGCATGTACTTGTTCGAGGTCACCCGGCTTACCGTCGACTCGTGCACGCCGATCGCGTCAGCGACGGTTCTAAGATTGAGAGGCCGCAGGTGGGCGACGCCATGTTCCAAAAAGGCATCCTGCTGACGCACGATTTCAGCCGCAACCTTAACAATCGTCTTGGCGCGCTGATCGAGGCTGCGGATTAGCCAGTTCGCGTTTTGCAAGCATTCTTCGAGAAATGCTTGATCTTTCGAATTTTGGGCAGTCTGACGCGTGACTTCGGCATAGTAGGTTTGGTTGATCAGCAGCTTCGGCAGCGTGGCGGGATCAAGTTCGATCTGCCACCCGCCTTGCGGCGAGGGTGTGACCCAGACGTCGGGTATGATTGATTCAGAGGCACCGGATTGGAATCTGTTCCCAGGCTTTGGATCGAGCGCACGAACCTCATGCATCATGTCGAGAAGGTCTTCTTCATCGACGCCGCAATGCTGCTTCAGCGCCTCAAAATCGCGTCGCGCAAGCATTTCAAGATGGGCAACCAAAGCTGCCATTGCTGGGTCGAGCCGGTTTCGCTGGCGCAACTGAATCTCGAGGCATTCTCTGAGACTTCGCGCAAAAACTCCCGGTGGATCAAATTGTTGCAAGGTTCCGAGAACCCGTTCCACAACAGCCTCATGGACATTTAGGCTCTCGGCCAGCTCCAAAAGGTTTGCCCGAAGGTAGCCAGTGTCTTCCAGATCGGCGGCAAGCTGGCCAGCGATCAGCCGCTCCTTTGGTGTGAACGCAGTGAGGGCGATCTGACGAGCGACATGGTCGTGCAATGTTTCGGCGAGTGTGGCAAACTCGTCGAGGGAAGGGCCATTGCCCGGCGGGTTGTTGGTCGTGTTGCGAAGTGATTTCCATTGCCCGAGCCGTTCAGGCGACCCTGCCCCGGTCGGACCTCCAACGGCGTTTGCCCCAAAGCCGACAGGCTGATCCGCTCCCGAAATCGAAGCATCGTCAAAAGGCCCGCCATCGTTTGACGCAGATTCCAAGAGCGGGTTCTTCTCGATTTCCCCCTCCACGAACTGATGCAGTTCGGTATGCGCCAGTTGCAGCAAGCGAATCGACTCAATGAGTTGAGGCGATGCGACGATGGATTGCTTCTGGCGCTGAAACAGGCTTGCTGAAGATTGCATGGTGAGTGCGATAATCCTGTCGAGGAGCCTCTTGGGGCCTGCAATGGCGCCAGTGAGACGTTTTCTACGTCATGCGGCGGCTTTCAGCGTTTCGAGAACGTTTTGCGGGGATGAAACGCCATACGGGTCGGCCTCGCAGTTGTCGGAGAAACCTTCCTCCTCGAACCAGTGCTCCACCACGCCATTGTTGATCAGGGCGGCGTAGCGCCATGAGCGCATCCCGAAGCCGAGATTGTCCTTGGCAACCAGCATGCCCATCTTGCGTGTGAACTCGCCTGAGCCATCGGGGATGAGCTGGACCTGCTTCAGGCCCAAGGACTTTCCCCACGCATTCATGACGAAGGCATCGTTGACCGAGACGCAGTAAATCGCGTCAATTCCCTGCTTCGCAAACTGATCATAGAGCTCTTCGAACTTGGGCAATTGGTAGGTCGAGCAGGTCGGGGTGAAGGCGCCAGGCAGCGAGAACAGGATGACCCGCTTGCCGGCAAAGTAGTCGTCAGATGTTTTTTCTTGCCAGCGATATGGATTTGGCCCCTGGACTGACTTATCGTGAACACGCGTGAGAAAGGTGACGAAGGGAACTTTCTTTTGAACTGTCATTAATTTGCTCCTGCAAAAGTAGAAACTGGCGCGCTGAATTCTGGCAGAGGCTGGCGCAATACCGGGCAAAGGCTCGTATCCCCGGCACGGAATGAGGGCCTCGCGGCTCGCAACCTCCTTTTTTCCCTCCCGACGTATGGGAACGTCTTGGCGGTTGGTCTTGGCCACCCGAACGCAATCGATCTGAGCGAGCTGGACACCGTCGAGCCGGTTGCTTTCCACGGCTATGGCGCCGGAAGCGGGATCGGTCACTAGCGATAGTGCGTTTGGAAAAGGGATAGCGGCCGGAAGGAGCCAATATCGCAAAGCATGTGGGGGCCTGAAATGTCACTTCACGCAACAGACCCGCTTCACTGGATTCCGCGTCACTGGACTGGTTCAGCATGTTGTCGATATGTGGCAGTGACCCGCCGGCTTTGGCTTGGGTGAGGACCCTTTGACAAGGCTTTTCGGCACTCAGATGCTGAACAGAACCGGCAAACCGCATTTGCGTGCGCTGCCCGTGTTGGCGTGCCGGCATCGGACCAGCCATGCGCAAAGCGGCCATCCAGAACGGACTTCCGGAGGAGACGATGCCCCGATGTTCAGCTGCAAGGGGCACCGTCTCCTCAGGCCACGGTCTGGAGCTTCGCGTGTCGGGCATGGTGCAAGTCGCTTTCATCGTGATTTGATGGTGCTCTAACCAGGAGCAGCAAGCCGCGTGCCATTTGGAATAGAGGGGCTGTTGGACCGCCCCTCCTTCTCGGAGGCCGTGTCTTAGAAGATCGGGCGCGCGCTATAACCGCCTCGTCACACAGGCAACAACGATGCTGTATGGTGCGGATATTCGGCGCTTCAGCCCCGGCTGGGCAAAGACGAACCGGAAGCCGAGCCGATGCATTACCTGAGCCTGGAGGGCACTCCAGTCATTGCGTAACGTGTGGCGCTAGCGTTCATTGGTGCGCCGGCACGGCTATCGCGAACATGCGCCTGTCGCAGCGACCATGAGCGGGCGCTCTTGGGCAAGCGCCTTGGCCCCGTGAGGATCGAATTCCCCAATCGTGTCTGTTCGCCGCCTCTTATGTTCGAAACTGGACCAGAATGTCGCAAGCCCGACCTAAAGGTCGCCGAGGCGTTCTGTCCGACACTTTTCCGTCGCCTTTGTTGGCCCGCGACACCGGCCTATTTCGCCTAGCTCTTCTCTGGCCTCAGGCTAAGCCCCTAAAAGCATCACAGATTTTTTTCTTCGGTTGGCCAAATTGGCACGAGTTTTGAAGCCGCTTCGTTGCGGGCCGGGAGCCGCCGACCGACTTTCATTTCGTGGATGGCACGAATGGAACGAAGAAAGAAAAGCAAAATGTCAAATCCGCGTCGGATAGCGTCTATGGGCATGGGGTCCTCGGCGAAACCGCCCTTACCCAACAGCTCGCCGCTCTTGTCGACCCTTGCGCAGGAAATCTTGGCCGGCGGCGAGTCAAAGGCCCACCACACCGACTTTATCCTGACCTCGAAGGTACAGGATAACGTTCTGCATCTCGCCGCGCGTTTGCCTAGGCAGTTAAGCGTTAGCCGATCCTGATAATCGGTCTGCCTTCCGACGACGTCGTCTACATGCCGTCTTAGGTCTTCTCTACCGCAGCGCCCGCCGGTCACCTTCCGCCCTTCCATCGCTATAGAGTGAAGTGCCAGCATGTCCGAACAACCTTTGCCGACGCTGCCGATGTGGCGCGTCGATCACATTGAGCCCTCGCCTGAGATGTTGGCGCTACGGGCCAACGGTCCGATCCACCGCGTGCGCTTCCCGTCCGGGCACGAAGGCTGGTGGGTGACAGGCTATGACGAGGCCCGGGCGGTGTTGTCCGACGCGGCGTTCCGGCCCGCGGGAATGCCGCCGGCGGCATTCACCCCGGATTCGGTGATTCTCGGTTCGCCAGGATGGCTGGTCTCGCACGAGGGGGGCGAGCATACGCGGTTACGCACGATCGTGGCGTCGGCCTTCAGCAACGGCAGGGTGAAGCTGCTCGCCCAGCAGGTCGAGGCGATCGCCGCGCAGTTGTTCGAGACGCTGGCGGCCCAGCCCCAGCCCGCCGATCTGCGGCGCCACCTCTCCTTTCCGCTTCCCGCCATGGTCATTGGCGCGCTGATGGGCGTGCTCTACGAGGATCACGCCTTTTTCGCCGGGCTGTCCGACGAGGTGATGACGCACCAGCATGAAAGCGGCCCGCGAAGCGCGTCGCGCTTGGCCTGGGAAGAACTCCGCGCCTACATTCGCGGCAAGATGCGGGACAAGCGCCAGGATCCGGGCGACAACGTGCTGACGGATCTGCTCGCGGCGGTCGACCAGGGCAAGGCGACCGAGGAAGAGGCGATCGGCCTGGCGGCGGGCATGCTGGTGGCGGGGCACGAGAGCACCGTGGCGCAGATCGAATTCGGCCTGCTGGCCATGTTCCGCCATCCGCAACAGCGCGAACGCCTGGTCGGCGATCCATCCCTGGTGGACAAGGCGGTAGAGGAAATCCTGCGCATGTACCCGCCGGGCGCCGGCTGGGACGGCATCATGCGCTATCCGAGGACCGACGTGACCATCGCGGGCGTGCATGTTCCCGCGGAGAGCAAGGTGCTGGTCGGCCTGCCGGCGACGTCATTCGATCCGCGCCATTTCGACGACCCGGAAATCTTCGACATCGGACGTGACGAAAACCCGCACCTGGCGTTCTCCTACGGGCCGCACAGCTGCATCGGCTTGGCGCTAGCCAGACTGGAACTCAAAGCGGTGTTCGGTTCGATCTTCAAGCGCTTTCCCGCGCTGCGCCTGGCGGTGGCGCCCGAAGAACTGGAATTGCGCAAGGAGATCATCACTGGCGGGTTCGAGGAGTTCCCGGTGCTCTGGTGATGCGCGGACGCCACGAGGAATCGCGATGTCTTCGAATTGCCCGCGCGACTGCCGCGCGCCGATCAGATCAGCCAACCAACAGGTGACCAAGATGGACGTGCAAGAAACCACGGCAGCATGCCGGGACGCCTTCGCCGAACTCGCGTCGCCAGCGTGCATTCAGGACCCGTACCCATTCATGCGGTGGTTGCGCGAGCACGATCCGGTACATCGCGCGGCGTCGGGCCTCTTTCTGTTGAGCCGCCACGCCGACATCTACTGGGCGCTTAAAGCCACTGGCGATGCTTTTCGGGGGCCGGCACCAGGCGAACTGGCGCGCTATTTCCCGCGTGCGGCGACCAGCCTGTCGCTAAGTCTGCTGGCGTCCACTTTGGCGATGAAGGAACCTCCAACGCATACGCGTCTGCGCCGGCTGATCTCGCGCGATTTCACCATCGGCCAGATCGACAAGCTGAGGCCGGCCATCGCTCGCATTGTCGCAGCGCGCCTGGACGGCATGGCGCCCGCACTGGAGCGCGGGGAGGCAGTGGACCTGCATCAGGAATTCGCGCTGGCCTTGCCCATGCTGGTTTTCGGCGAACTGTTCGGCATGCCCCCGGACGACATTCTCGGGCTCGTCACCGGCATCAGCGCCATTCTGGAAGGCCTGAGCCCGCACGCCAGCGATCCCCAGCTCGCCGCGGCGGACTCGGCCAGCGCCAGGGTTCAGGCCTACTTCGGCGACCTCATACAGCGCAAGCGCTCCGATTCCAGCCACGACATCGTGTCAATGCTGGTCGGCGCACACGACGGCGATGCCGAGATGCTGTCGGATACGGAATTGATCAGCATGCTCTGGGGCATGTTGCTGGGCGGCTTCGCCACCACTGCCGCGGCCATCGGCCATGCTGTCCTGGCGATGCTGGCGTATCCCGAACAGCGGCACTGGCTGAAAGGAGATGCCATGGGGGTAAAGGCATTCGTCGAAGAAGCCCTGCGCTTCGACGCGCCCGCCATGTTCAGCTCCATTCCGCGTATCGCCCAGCGCGACATCGAACTGGGCGGCGTGGTGATCCCGAAGAACGCGGACGTGCGCGTTCTGATCGCGGCCGGCAATCGCGACCCGGACGCCTTCGACGATCCGGACCGCTTCGATCCCGTGCGGTTCTACGGCACCAGTCCTGGCATTTCGATCGACGGGAAGATCATGCTGGCCTTCGGCCACGGCATCCACTTCTGCCTTGGTGCGCAACTGGCCCGGGTGCAGTTGGCCGAGAGCCTGCCGCGGATCCAGGCGCGCTTCCCCACGCTGGCATTGGCCGAGCAGCCGACCCGGGAGCCCTCCGCGTTCCTTAGGACGTTCCGCGCGCTGCCGGTGCGGCTGCATCGGCAGGAGGGCTGAGATGCGCGTCGTGGTCGATCAGGATCTGTGCGGAACTACCGGGCAGTGCGTACTGACGCTGCCGGGCACCTTTCGCCAGCGCGAACCGGACGGCGTGGCCGAAGTGTGCGTGGCGACGGTCCCGCAGGCGCTGCACGCTGCCGTGCGGCTTGCGGCCAACCAGTGCCCGGTCGCCGCCATTCGGGTGATTGAAAGCGACGCTGGCCATGACGAGCGCGCCAGCGCCGACTCTGCGCCTTCTCCGGCGCAGGCCAAGCGGCATGCCGCGAAAGAACAATGCAATTCAGGAGGCACGGTGGGACGGTTTGAAGGCAAGGTGGCCGTGGTGACCGGCGCCGGCGCCGGCATCGGCAAGGCATGCGCTCTCGCCATCGCGCGCGGGGGCGGCAGAGTGGTGGTGGCCGACATTGATGGCTCGGCGGCCATCGCCTGCACCGCGCAGATCGCGGCCGAAGCAGGCCACGCGCTGCCCGTAGCCATGGATATCGCCGATGAGCAGGCGGTGGCAGCGCTGTTCGAGACGGCGGAGCGGCACTTCGGGGGGGTCGACCTGCTGGTGAACAATGCGAGCGCCATGCATCTGACCCCGCGCGACTGCGCGATCCTCGACCTGGACCTGGCAGTCTGGGACCAGACCATGGCGACCAATCTGCGCGGCACGCTGCTCTGCTGCCGGCAGGCCATCCCACGGATGATCGACCGCGGCGGTGGCGCGATCGTCAACATGTCGTCGTGCCAAGGGTTCAGCGGTGACACGGCGCAGACGTCCTACGGCGCGTCGAAGGCGGCGATGAACATGCTCTCGGCTTCGCTCGCCACCCAGTACGGTCATGCGCAGATTCGCTGCAACGCGGTTGCGCCGGGTCTTATCATGACCGAGCGTCTCCTCGCCAAGCTGGACGAGTGCATGCAACGGCATCTGCGCCGGCACCAGCTCCTGCAGCGCGTCGGCCGCCCCGAGGACGTGGCCGCGCTCGTGGCGTTCCTGCTCTCCGCCGATGCTGCGTTCATCACCGGCCAGGTCGTGTGCATCGATGGCGGCATGCTGGCGCATGTGCCGACATACGCCGACGGTGGCAACAGCTGCGCCGCGCGCCCTGCCGGCGACACCGAATCGGCGACGGCGGCGCGCTGCTGATGGACATACTGCTCAACCCACTCAACCGTCGGCACCGGCTGCGATCCGACATCCCGGTCATGCCCGGCGCTTTCCCCCTGGTCGGGCATCTTCCCGCCATTGTCTGCGACCTGCCGCGCCTGCTGCAACGCGCAGAACGGACGCTGGGCAGCCACTTCTGGCTGGATTTCGGCCCTGCCGGACATCTGATGACCTGTGTGGATCCGGACGCATTCTCTCTGCTCAGGCACAAGGACGTGTCCTCGGCGCTGATCGAAGAGATCGCGCCCGAATTGCTTGGCGGAACGTTGGTTGCCCTGGACGGCGGCGCGCACCGGCAGGCGCGCGATGCCATCAAGGCAGCGTTCTTGCCCAAGGGGCTGAGCCAGGCCGGGATCGGCGACCTGTTCGCGCCGGTCATCCAGGCGCGGGTGCAGGCGTGGCGCGCCCGCGGCGAGGTAACGATCCTGCGCGAGACCGGCGACCTGATGCTGAAGCTCATCTTCAGCCTCATGGGAATCCCCGCGCAGGACCTGCCGGGATGGCATCGCAAGTACCGGCAATTGCTGCAGTTGATCATCGCGCCACCGGTTGACCTGCCCGGATTGCCTTTGCGGCGCGGCCGCTCCGCCCGCGACTGGATCGACGCGCAGTTGCGCCGGTTCGTCCGCGATGCACGCGCGCATGCCGCGCGCACCGGGTTCATCAACGACATGGTGAGCGCTTTTGACAGCAGCGACGGTCCGCTCTCCGATGACGTCCTGGTCGCGAATATTCGCTTGCTGCTGCTTGCCGGTCACGACACCACTGCCTCGACGATGGCCTGGATCGTGATCGAGCTGGCGCGGCAGCCTGTGCTGTGGGACGCCCTGGTCGAGGAGGCGCAACGCGTGGGCGCGGTGCCGACCCGGCACGCGGACCTGGCGCAGTGTCCGGTCGCCGAGGCGCTGTTCCGCGAGACACTGCGCCTGCATCCGGCGACCACGCTCCTGCCGCGTCGCGCGCTGCAGGAATTGCAACTCGGCCAACGGCGCATTCCCGCGGGCACCCACCTATGCATCCCGCTGCTGCATTTCTCGACCTCGGCGCTGCTGCACGAGGCGCCTGATCAGTTTCGCTTGGCGCGGTGGCTGCTACGCACAGAACCGATCCGGCCCGTGGACATGCTGCAGTTCGGTACCGGCCCACACGTCTGCATCGGCTACCACCTGGTATGGCTGGAAATGGTGCAGTTCTGCATCGCCTTGGCGCTGATCATGCACAAGGCCGGGGTGCGGCCGCAGTTGCTGAGCGACGTCGAAAAAGGCCGGCGCTATTACCCGACCGCACATCCGTCCATGGCAATCCGCATAGGCTTCTCATGAGCTGCCGTCGCACGCCCTGTGTGGCAAGGCAGCGGCGCCGGCGGGGCGCGGCATTGCTGCACTCAGCGCACGCACTCGTGTGACGACTTGCGCTCGCCGTGGCCGTCTCAGCTACAAGGACATGAACAACATGCAAACCGGTTCCACAATACACGATGACCGAACTGGCGTTTCCGCATTCGGCGGGTTGGGCGCGCAGGCGCGTGGCGCATCCGGCGGGCTGCTCCCGGAGATCTGGATGCAGGACGGCGCAAAGCGGGTCGAACAGGCGCTGGCGCGTCTGCTCTGCGCCGAAGACGACGGTAAGACAGAGCTGATGGCAGCCATGCGCTACGCCACCTTGCATGGCGGGAAGCGCACCAGAGCCTTGCTCTGTCTGGCTGCCGGCGCACTGGCGGGCACGCCGGCGCACATGCTCGACGACGTCGGCGCCGCCATCGAGATGATGCACGCCTGTACCCTGGTCCACGACGACCTGCCCGCGATGGACGACGACGTGCTTCGCCGCGGCCTTCCGACCGTGCACGTAAAGTTCGGCGAAGCCACTGCGATCCTGGTCGGCGATGCGCTGCAGGCCCACGCCTTCCTGACCCTGGCGAGCCTGGATGCGCCGGGCGACAATCGTATAGCGCTCGTGCGCGAACTGGCGCATGCGGTGTCCGCCGAGGGTGCCGCAGGCGGGCAGGCCATGGATCTGTCGCTGGTCGGAAAGCACGCCGGGCTGGACAGGATCCTGGCGATGCACCGGATGAAAACCGGAGCGCTAGTGCGCGCGTCGGTTCGCATGGGCGCGCTATACTCCATCGCGGAGGATGCCGCGCACACTACGCTGTACAGTGCGCTCGATCGCTACACCGCCTGTTATGGCCTGGCGTTGCAGGTGGCCGACGACATTCTCGACGCGACGGCGAATACCGCGACTCTTGGCAAGACCCCCGGCAAGGACGCGGCCGCGCAGAAGCCGACCTGCGCGTCGATCATGGGGTTGCAGGCAGCGCGCCAGTTCGCGCTGTTTTTGTTGCACGACGCCGGGGAGGCCATCGCCCCTCTGGGGGCGCGTGCGGAAGGGTTGGCGCAGATGCTGCAGCGGGCCAACGTCTATCTGTCCGCGCCATACGCATGAGCGCGCCCATCCATAAGGACTTGCCGCTGTGCTGCTGCGATCGGCCGGCGGGCGGGCGCTGCATGCTGCACTGTGTCCGTGTCGGCGGCGACGTGCGCGGCGTCTGCCCGTTTCTGTTCTCATAGCCTCTGCAGAAGGAAAATCCCGCGTGAACGCGCTGTCCGAACAGATCCTTTCCGAATTGCGCCACCTGCTGAGCGAGATGAGCGACGGCGGCAGCGTCGGTCCGTCCGTATACGACACGGCGAGAGCTCTGCAGTTCGACGGCAAAGTCACCGGTCGGCACGAGGCATACGCGTGGCTCATCGCGCAGCAACAGGCCGATGGCGGATGGGGAGGTGCGGACTTCCCGCTGTTTCGCCATGCGCCCACCTGGGCGGCGCTGCTGGCATTGCAGCGTGCCGATCCTCTTCCCGGCGCCGCCGACGCAGTCCAGGCTGCAATCCGGTTCCTCGAGCGCCAGCCCGATCCCTACGCGCATTCGGTGCCGGAAGACGCGCCCATCGGCGCGGAGCTGATCCTGCCGCAGTTGTGCAACGAGGCCGCATCGTTGCTGGGCGGCTTGGCGTTTCCGGGCCACCCGGCGCTGTTGCCGTTGCGGCAAGCACGCCTGGTCAAGCTGGGGGATGTGGCGACGTTGCCGAGCGGCCATCCGTTGCTGCACTCCTGGGAAGCCTGGGGGACGTCGCCGGCCACCGCATGCCCGGACGACGACGGCAGCATCGGCATCAGTCCAGCGGCCACCGCCGCGTGGCGTGCCCACGCCGTGACGCAGGGGAACACGCAGCAGGTCGGGCGCGCCGACGGGTATCTGCAGGCGGCATCGCGGGCGACGCGCAGCGGCATCGAAGGTGTCGTTCCCAACGTCTGGCCGATCAATGTCTTCGAGCCATGCTGGACGCTGTACACCTTGCATCTGGCCGGTCTGTTCGCGCATCCCGCTTTCGCCGAGGCGGTGCAAGTGATCATCGCCCAGCTCGACGCCCGCCTCGGAGCGCGCGGTCTGGGCCCGGCCTTGCACTTCGCGGCCGATGCGGACGACACCGCCGTTGCGTTGTGCGTCCTTCGCCTTGCAGGCCGCGACCCGGCGGCCGACGCGTTGCGCCATTTCGCAACCGGCGAGCTCTTCGTCACCTTCCCCGGCGAGCGCAATGCCTCGGTGTCGACCAACATCCATGCCCTGCATGCGTTGCGAATGTTGGGAAAGCCCGCCGCCGGCACCAGCGCCTACGTCGAGGCCAATCGCAACCCGCATGGTCTATGGGACAACGAAAAATGGCACGTTTCGTGGCTGTATCCAACCGCGCATGCGGTCGCTGCGCTGGCGCAAGGCGACCCGCAGTGGCGCGACGAGCGCGCGCTGGCAGCGCTGCTGCAGACGCAGCGCGACGACGGCGGCTGGGGCGCCGGTCGCGCGTCCACATTCGAGGAAACCGCCTATGCGCTGTTCGCGTTGCACGTGATGGACGGGACCGAAGAGCCGGCAGGGCGCCGGGGCATAGCGCAGGCGGTGGCGCGGGCGCTGAAGTGGATGCTCGCCTGCCACGTGGCGCATTCACTGCCCCAGACGCCGCTGTGGATCGGCAAGGAACTGTATTGCCCGACCCGGGTGGTGCGCGTGGCCGAACTCGCCGGGTTGTGGCTGGCGCTTCGTTGGGGGCGGCGTGTTTTGGCCGAGGGAACAGGAGCCGGGCCATGATCCCGACCGGTCGCGCGCTGCAGCAGGTGCTGGAATGGGGGCGTTCCCTGACCGGGTTCGCCGACGAGCATGGCCTGGAAGCAGTCAGGGGCGGCCAGTATATCCTACAGCGCATCCATCCGAGCCTGCGCGACACCAGCGCCCGCACCGGCCGCGATCCGCTGGACGAAACGCTGATCGTGGCGTTCTATCGCGAACTGGCGCTGCTGTTCTGGCTGGACGATTGCAACGACCTTGACCTGATCGCGCCGGAGCAGCTCGCTGCGGTGGAGCAGGCGCTGGGGCAGGGCGTGCCGTGCGCGCTACCAGGATTCGAGGGCTGTGTTGTGCTGCGCGCTTCGCTCGCCGCGCTCGCCTACGATCGTCGCGACTATGCCCAGCTTCTCGAGGATACCCGGTGCTACTGCGCGGCGCTGCGCGCCGGACACGCGCAGGCGGCAGGGGCGGAACGCTGGTCCTACGCCGAGTACCTGCACAACGGCATCGATTCGATCGCCTACACGAACGTGTTCTGTTGCCTGTCGTTGCTGTGGGGGCTGGACATGGCGACCTTGCGCGCGCGTCCGGCGTTTCGCCAGGTCCTGCGGCTCATCTCCGCGATAGGGCGCCTGCAGAACGATCTGCATGGACGCGAGAAGGACAGGTCGGCCGGCGAGGCCGTCAACGCGGCGATCCTGCTGCTGCAGCGCTATCCGGCTATGCCTGTGGTGGAGTTCCTCAACGACGAGCTGGCCGGCCATACGCGCATGCTGCACCGGGTCATGGCGGAAGAACGCTTTCCCGCGCCGTGGGGACCGTTGATCGAGGCCATGGCGGCCATCCGCGCGCAGTACTACCAGACCTCGACCAGCCGATACCGCNGGCCATCCGCGCGCAGTACTACCAGCCCCCGCCCAGCCGATACCGCAGCGACGCTGCGGGGGGAGGCCAGCGTGCGCCGGCCTGAAAGCGCGGGAGGCGGCGGCGTGCGCGCGCTGCCGTCGGTCCGATCCGACGCAACGCCGTCGCCCGATGACGCGGATGGAGCGAGCATCAGCGACACCAACCTGAGCCGGCGCAAGGACGACCATCTGGACATAGTGCTGGATCGGCGAACGGCACGGGCCAAGGCCGCCGGCTGGGAGTACATTCGTTTCGAACACTGCGCATTGCCCGAGTTGGATCTGACGCAGATCGACCTGAGCGCCTCGCTGCTGGGCAAGACCATGCGCGCGCCGCTGCTGATCAGTTCCATGACCGGCGGCATGCCACGCGCCGAGGCCATCAACCGGCATCTAAGCGAGGCAGCGCAAGCCTTGGGGATCGCCATGTGCGTCGGTTCGCAGCGCGTGAGCCTGCAATCCCGCAACTCCCAGGGGCTGACGCGCGCGCTGCGCCGCCTGGCCCCAGACATTCCCTTGCTGGCCAATATCGGCGCCGCGCAACTGCGCGAGGCCGACGGCCTGGATCTGGCGCGCCGGGCGGTGGATGCGCTGGAGGCCGATGGACTCATCGTCCATCTCAATCCGCTGCAGGAAGCGGTACAGCCGGAGGGCGACCGCGACTGGCGCGGCGTCCTGGCCCAGATCGCTCGAGCCGCGCGCAGCATGGGGGTGCCGATCGTGGCCAAGGAAGTGGGGTCGGGCCTCTCTGCCTCGGTGGCTTGTGCGCTCGTTCAGGCGAGATCGGAAGAGCACACGTCTG
>NZ_AYVK01000035.1:0-66384 GCF_000503155.1 Mesorhizobium sp. LSJC285A00 | reverse complement strand
CGCTGGCGGGCGGCGCAGCGCGCCGGGCTGACCGAGATCCCGATCATCGTGCGCGACGTCAACGACCGCACAGCGCTGGAACTGGCGATCATAGAAAACGTCCAGCGCACCGATCTCAACCCGGTCGAGGAGGCGCTCGGCTACCAGCAGTTGATCGACGACCACGGCTACACACAGGCCGACCTCGGCAATGTCATCGGCAAGAGCCGCAGCCACGTCGCCAACACGCTCAGGCTGTTGAAGCTGCCCGACGTAATCCGCGACATGCTGGTCGACGGCGTGCTGTCGGCCGGCCATGCCCGGACGTTGGTGACGGCGCAGGATCCCGCCGGGCTAGCCAAGCAGATCGTCGAAGAAGGGCTTTCGGTGCGCCAGGCCGAGGCGCTGGCGCAGATGCCGGCGGGCGGCACGCCGCCCAAGGCAAAACCAGCACACGGCGCATCGGGCAAGGATGCCGACACGCTGGCGCTGGAAAGGCTGATGACCAACACGATCGGCATGATCGTGACCATCGAGCACAAGGGCAAAGGCGGCGCGATCCGCGTGGACTACCGCAGTCTGGAGCAGCTCGACGAGCTATGCCGGCGGTTGAAGGATGAGCGGTAGAGGGTTGGGGCTGCGCCATATTTAGCCGGCGAATGAAGTTCTGGCTTAGGATGAAGAAAGGGCTTGGCGGTTGCCGGCCCTTCTTTTTATTGGCGATTGCCGAAGGGATCGAACTGCTGATCTCCCCCCTTGAGGGGGAGATGGCCGGCAGGCCAGAAGGGTCGTCTCCCATCAAGCGCCGACCTCGTTTGTCGTTGCGAAAGGCGCCAGCGCTCCACGCGCCGCGACCCCCTCTGTCGCCTTTGGCGACATCTCCCCCTCAAGGGAGGAGATCACCGCTGCGCCAGCCTCGCGCTCTCCACCGCAATGGCGAGCAGCGCCTGCCGCGCCAGCGCTTCCGACAAATCCGGCCTGCGCCTGGTCTGCAGCACGGCAGATTGCAGCCGGTTCAGCGCGCGGCTGAGCGCCTCGACGTTCCAGCGCTCCAGCGCCTTCTCCACCAGCTTGCGCCGCGAGAAAAACACCGGCGGACGGGCGCCGGCCACTGCCGAGGCGGCGTTGCGGCCGGCGGTGTCCATCTGGCCGCGCATGACCTGAAGCTGCTGCAGCTGCCGCATCGCCGAGGACAGTACCAGGAAAGGATGGCCGCCGGACAGGCAGTGGCGGGTGAAGGCGGTGTCGAAGTCACCGATCCTGCCCTCCAGCACAGCATCGACCGCGTCGTCGAAGGAGGCGCCGGAGACGTCGCCGGACATCGCCCTTACGTCGTCGAGGCTGATGTCCTTCTGGCCGTGGGCATAAAGCACCAGTTTTTCGATCTCGCCGCGTGAGGCCAACCGGTCGCCGCCGAGATTGCGGCGCAGCGCCTGGCGTGCGTCGAGCGCCATCGACATGCCGGCCTTGCGCAACTCGTCGTCGATGACGCTGTCGATGTCGCGGGCTTCATCGGCGTAGCAAGGCAGCGCCATGGCGGTGTCGGCGGCCTCGACGATCGCGCGCAGTCCGACGCCCTTTTTCAGGTCGCCGGCCTCGATGAGAATGATGGCGTCGCGCGCGGGCTCCGCGGTCAGCGCCTTGACGTCCTCAGCCAGCGGCTTCTGGCCGCTGGCGTTGCGCACCCACAGAAGCCGCCGGTCGGAGAACATCGGCACGGTGCGGGCTTCGTCCAGCAGCCGGCCCTGGTCGCGATCGACCTCCGCGCCGTCGAGCCGTACGACGGAAAACGGATCGTCGAGCGGCAGGCCGGTTTTCGCGGCAAAGGTTTTGGCCCGCTCGGCGACCAAGCCGCGGTCGGGTCCGTAAAGCAGGACGATCGATATGCGCGCGTCAGGCTTCGCCAGCCACGAATCGACCTCGTATCCTTTCTTCTGTGCCATGAGGGGTGGTTAGCATGGGGAGAGGGCGGAGTGAACGGAGAAGCGGTCTTCCCTTCTCCCCTTGTGGGAGAAGGTGTCGCCGAAGGCGACGGATGAGGGGTGTTCCAGAAGGCACCAACGTCTCACTCCGCTGGAACACCCCTCATCCGTCTTGCCGCTTCGCGGCAATCCACCTTCTCCCACAAGGGGAGAAGGTCAGTCGCGCTCGTATCTGGCGGCAATCGCCCGCAATCTTGCGCCAAATTGCGCCCCGCCTCAAAACATCGACAAGAAATTTCGCCGCCATATCTGCATCTTGCGGTCGCTTGACGGCCGAGATGCCGGGTTGGGTTCGAGGCCCGATGAATTGGCGCTGTGCCGGCCGCGCGGATGTGCAAATATCCACCACCGGGCAACATGGGAGGACGATGGTCATGACCGATGCTGGGATGTTGCGGTTTCATGTGCCGGAGCCGGAAGTGCGGCCGGGCGGAACGCCCGACTTCTCCAACGTGCCGATCCCCAAGGCCGGCTCGGTGCCGCGACCGGACATCGATGTCGATCCGCGCACCATCCGCGACATGGCGTTTTCGATCATCCGCGTGCTCAACCGCACCGGTGAGGCGGTCGGGCCGTGGGCCGGGCTGCTCACCGACGAGGAGCTGCTCGAGGGGTTGCGCCACATGATGACGCTGCGCAGCTTCGATGCGCGCATGCAGATGGCGCAGCGCCAGGGCAAGACCTCGTTCTACATGCAGCATCTGGGCGAAGAGGCGGTGAGCTGCGCTTTCCGCAAGGCGCTGGCGCCAGGCGACATGAATTTCCCGACCTATCGGCAGGCCGGCCTGCTCATCGCCGACGGCTATCCGATGGTCACGATGATGAACCAGATCTATTCCAACGAGGCCGATCCGCTCAAAGGGCGGCAGCTGCCGATCATGTATTCGTCGAAGGAGCATGGCTTCTTCTCGATCTCCGGCAATCTGGCGACGCAATACATCCAGGCGGTCGGCTGGGCGATGGCTTCCGCTATCAGCAACGATTCGAAAATCGCGGCGGCGTGGATCGGCGACGGCTCGACGGCCGAATCCGATTTCCATTCCGCACTGGTGTTCGCCTCGACCTACAAGGCGCCGGTCATCCTCAACGTCGTCAACAACCAGTGGGCGATCTCGACGTTTCAAGGCATTGCGCGTGGCGGCTCCGGCACCTTTGCCGCGCGCGGCCTCGGCTTCGGCATTCCGGCGCTGCGCGTCGACGGCAATGATTATCTCGCCGTGCATGCCGTGGCCAAATGGGCGGCGGAGCGGGCGCGCCAGAATCTCGGCCCGACGCTGATCGAATACGTGACCTACCGTGCCGGCGCGCATTCGAGCTCGGACGATCCGTCTGCCTATCGGCCGAAAACCGAATCCGACGCCTGGCCGCTCGGTGATCCGGTGATGCGGCTGAAGAACCATCTGATCCTGCGCGGGGTCTGGTCGGATGAGCGCCATGCCCAGGCGGAAGCCGAAATCCTCGACACGGTGATCGCGGCGCAGAAGGAAGCTGAAGGCCACGGCACGCTGCATGCCGGCGGCAAGCCGTCGACGCGCGAGATGTTCGAGGGCGTGTTTGCCGAGATGCCGCCGCATCTCAGGCGCCAGCGCCAGCAGGCGGGAGTCTGACCATGCCGAGACGGACCATGATCGAGGCGATCCGCGACGCCATGGACGTGTCGATGGCGCGCGACGAACGCGTCATCGTCTATGGCGAGGATGTCGGCTTCTTCGGGGGTGTCTTCCGCTGCACGGCAGGCCTGCAAGCGAAGTACGGCAAGACCCGCTGCTTCGATGCGCCGATCAACGAATCCGGCATTGTCGGCTCCGCCATCGGCATGGCCGCCTATGGGCTGAAGCCATGCGTGGAAATTCAGTTTGCCGACTACATGTACCCGGCTTACGACCAGCTGACGCAGGAAGCAGCACGCCTGCGCTACCGCTCGAACGGCGATTTCACCTGCCCGATCGTTGTCCGCATGCCGACCGGCGGCGGCATTTTTGGCGGCCAGACGCACAGCCAGAGCCCGGAAGCGCTGTTCACCCATGTGTCGGGGCTGAAGACGGTGGTGCCGTCCAATCCTCATGATGCCAAGGGGCTGCTGATCGCGGCGATCGAGGATCCCGATCCGGTGATTTTTCTGGAGCCGAAGCGGCTCTATAACGGACCGTTCGATGGCCATCACGACCGACCGGTGACGCCATGGTCGAAGCATGAACTGGGCGAGGTCGCCGACGGCCATTACACGGTGCCGCTCGGCAAGGCGGCGATCCGCCGGGCGGGCTCGGCCGTCACCGTGCTCGCCTACGGCACCATGGTCTATGTCGCGCAGGCGGCCGTGGAAGAAACCGGCATCGATGCCGAGATCATCGATTTGCGGACCCTGCTGCCGCTCGATCTCGACGCGATAGTCGCTTCGGTGAAGAAGACCGGACGCTGCGTCGTCGTGCACGAGGCGACACTGACCTCCGGCTTCGGCGCCGAGCTGTCGGCACTGGTGCAGGAAAATTGTTTCTACCATCTGGAAGCGCCGGTGGCGCGCGTCACCGGTTGGGACACGCCCTACCCGCATGCGCAGGAATGGGACTATTTCCCGGGGCCGGCCCGTGTCGGCCGCGCGCTTCTCGAAACCATGGGAGCCTAGGGATGGGCGAACACATCATCAAGCTGCCCGATGTCGGCGAAGGCGTCGCCGAGGCCGAACTTGTAGAGTGGCACGTCAAGGTCGGCGACCTCGTGCGCGAAGACTCGGTGCTTGCCGCCGTGATGACCGACAAGGCCACTGTGGAAATACCTTCGCCGGTCGATGGCGAGATCCTGTGGCTGGGCGCCGAGATCGGCGACACGGTGGCGATCGGCTCGCCCATCGTGCGGCTGAAGGTGGCGGGTGAAGGCAATATCGCGGAAGGCTCGAAATCGTCAGAGGCCACGGCGGCACCGACCCCCACCCCTGCCGGGGCGAGCCACGGGTCTCGCCCGTCCTCCGGACCCCCACAAGAGGGAGGCGTTTCGGCCACGAAATCCTACGCCAAGTCGCCAGCACCTGCACCAGCAGCCAAAAGCGCACGGGCAGCTGAGACTGAATCCCCCTCCCCCTTGTGGGGAGGGGCTAAGGGTGGGGGTGCTGCGCCGACATCTAAAGGTGCGGCACCCTCCGGCGCGCCGCGCCCGGAGGGCGAAAAGCCCCTGGCGTCGCCCGCCATCCGGCTCAGGGCGAAGGAGGCGGGGATCGATCTGCGCCAGGTGTCGGGTACCGGCCCTGCCGGCCGCATCAGCCACGAAGATATCGAGGCATTCCTGGCACGCGGACCGCAGGTAGCGAAGGCGTCGGGTCTGGCGCGCAATGACAGCGTCGAGGATATCAAGGTCATCGGACTGCGGCGCAAGATCGCCGAAAAAATGTCGCTGGCGAAGTCACGCATCCCGCACATCACCTATGTCGAGGAGATCGACGTCACAGCACTTGAGGAGTTGCGCGCGGCGCTCAACAAGGAAAAGCGCAAGGGTGTGGAGAGGCCGAAGCTGACGCTGCTGCCGTTCCTGATGCGGGCGATGGTCAAGGCGATTGCCGACCAGCCCAACATCAACGCGCTGTTCGACGACGAGGCCGGCATCATCCATCAGCATGGCGGCGTCCATATCGGCATTGCCGCGCAGACGCCGTCGGGCCTGGTGGTGCCGGTGGTCAAGCACGCCGAGGCGCGCGACCTCTGGGATTGCGCGGCCGAGCTCAACCGCCTGGCCGAAGCGGCGAAGTCCGGCACGGCCAGCCGCGACGAGCTGTCGGGATCGACCATCACCATCACCTCGCTCGGCGCCATGGGCGGCGTGGCGACGACGCCGGTCATCAATCATCCTGAGGTGGCGATCGTCGGCGTCAACAAGATGATGGTGCGGCCGGTGTGGGACGGCACCCAGTTCATCCCGCGCAAGATGATGAACCTGTCATCGAGCTTCGATCACCGGGTGGTCGACGGCTGGGATGCGGCGGTGTTTGTGCAGCGGATCAAGGCGCTGATTGAGACGCCAGCGCTGATATTTGTGGATTGAGGGGCGGAACGACCGAGATGACGGCGGGACAGCGCCCCCCTCTGCCTTACCAGGCATCTCCCCCACAAGGGGGGAGATTGGACGTCACGCAGGGTTTCGCCAATCTCCATCGTTGCAGGAATGAGCGAAGCGAAGAAGCTGCTGATCTCCCCCCTCGTGGGGGAGATGTCCGGCAGGACAGAGGGGGGCGCGAAGGATCGCGACGGAACATTCCCTCGCATCAAAGGGTCACGCCATGAAAGAAATCTCCTGCAAGCTGCTGGTCATCGGCGCCGGGCCCGGCGGCTACGTCTGCGCTATCCGTGCCGGCCAGCTCGGCATCGATACGGTGATCGTCGAAGCCGGCAAACCGGGCGGCACCTGTCTCAATGTCGGCTGCATCCCGTCCAAGGCGATGATCCATGCGGCGGAAGAGTTCGAGAAGGTCGCGCATATGGCCGGCGGCAGCAGTCCGCTCGGCATTTCTGTGGCGGCTCCGGTGCTCGATCTCGGCAAGACGGTTGCGTGGAAGGACGGCATTGTTAGCCGGCTGACCGGGGGCGTTGCCGGGCTACTGAAGAAGGCCAAGGTCAAGACCGTCTATGGCTGGGCGACGTTCCGCGACGGCAAGACCGTCGCGGTCGAGACCGAGACCGGCACCCAGATCATCCGCGCCGAAACGGTTGTGATCGCCACCGGCTCGGCGACGGTGGAACTGCCGTTCCTGCCGTTCGGCGGCCCGGTGATTTCATCCACAGAAGCGCTGGCTCTCGGCGAGGTGCCGAAAAAGCTCGCCGTGGTCGGCGGCGGCTATATCGGGCTGGAACTAGGCATGGCGTTCGCCAAAATGGGCGCCGCGGTGACCGTGGTCGAGGCGCTGCCGCGCGTGCTGGCGCAATATGATGCGGAACTGACCCGGCCGGTGGTGAAACGGCTGGCCCAGCTCGGCGTCGAGGTGATGCTTGGCGCCAAGGCCGAGGGGCTCAAGGGCGACGCGCTGCTGGTCGAGACCGCGGACGGCAAGAGCACCAAAATCGCGGCAGACAAGATCCTGGTCACGGTCGGCCGCAAGCCGGTGACGGAGGGCTGGGGCCTCGATCAGATCGATCTCGACATGGCCGGCAAGTTCATCAAGATCGACGACCAGTGCCGCACCTCGATGCGCGGCATCTATGCCATTGGCGACGTCACCGGCGAGCCGATGCTGGCGCACCGGGCGATGGCGCAAGGCGAAATGGTGGCCGAGATCGTCGCCGGCCACAAGCGCAGCTGGGACAAGCGCTCGATCCCGGCCGTCTGCTTCACCGATCCGGAGCTGGTGACGGCAGGGCTAACGCCGGAGGAGGCGAAGGCTTCAGGCGAAATCAAGATCGGCCAGTTCCCCTTCGCCGCCAACGGCCGGGCGATGACGAAACTCGGCGAGGACGGGTTTGTTCGTGTTGTCGCCCGCGCGGACAACCATCTGGTGCTGGGCATCCAGGCGGTCGGGCAAGGCGTGTCGGAACTGGCGGCGGCGTTCGGCCTAGCGCTGGAAATGGGCGCGCGGCTGGAGGATATCGCCGGGACCATCCATGCGCATCCGACGCAAGGCGAAGGCTTCCAGGAAGCGGCGCTGAAGGCGCTGGGCCACGCGCTGCATATTTGAAGTGCGCTTACCCTTCCCCTTGTGGGGAGGGTCGATCCGCGTAGCGGAGCGGGGTGGGGGTCCTCGCCGACCGTCAGCGCTCACCCCCACCCCGTCTCGCCATCTCCGCTTCGCTCCGATTGCGCGCCGACCCTCCCCACAAGGGGGAGGGTGAAGTAGCTCAGCTTGCGAGCCGGCTCACCATCTCGTGCTGCGCATAAGCGCGCCCAAAACGATTGGCGAGAAACGCATCCAGCGCGATGTCTTCCTGCTTGACGAAACCGGTCGCCGGCAAGGTGCCGTCGGCCAGCATGTCGAGCACGGCGCAGATGCCGGACGCGGTGGTGATCTGGATTGCGCTGCGCACCTGGTTGCCGATGCGCTGCGAATAGATCTTGTTGGCGTAGGTTTCCTGCAGCAGGCGGCCATTGCGGCGGCCCGAGACGGTGACGAAGACGATGACCACGTCCTGCAGCGTTGCCGGCAGGGCGCTCTCGAAGATATCCTTCAGCACGTCGCGGCGGTGGCGCAGGCCGAGATCGTTGAGCAGCGCCTTCATGATCGCCGCGTGGCCGGGATAGCGGATGGTGCGGTAGTTCAGCGTGCGCACCTTGCCCTTCAGCGTCTCGGCCAGCGTGCCGAGACCGCCAGAGGTGTTGAAGGCCTCATAGGTGACGCCGTCGAGCGAGAACTCTTCGCGCTCCTCCAGCGGCGGCACCTCGATCAGCTCGCCCTCGACGATCGCCTCGCAGGGTTCGCAATATTCGTTGATGACGCCGTCGGTGCTCCAGGTCAGATTGTAGTTCAGCGCATTGGACGGGTATTGCGGCAGCGCGCCGACGCGCATGCGAACGCTTTCCAGCGTGTCGAAGCGGCTGGCGAGATCGTTGGCGACGATCGAGATGAAGCCCGGCGCCAGGCCGCATTGCGGAATGAAGGCGCTGTTGCCCGACTTGGCCAGCTCCTTGACGCGGCGGGTCGAGACGACATCCTCGGTCAAATCGAGATAGTGCACGCCGGTGGCGGCGGCCGCTTCGGCGATGCGCGTGGTCAAATGGAAGGGGGCGGCGCTCAGCACGGCGAAGGCGCCGGCAAGGGCGGCCTCGAGTGCGCCCGGCGCTGCGATATCGAGCTCCAGCCCCTCGACGCCGGCGGGAAGTTCGGCCGCGGCAAGCTGCGCCGCCGCGCGGTCGATAACGGTGACGTGGTAGTCGCCGCTGTCGGCGAGCATGCCTGCAATGGTGGAGCCGATCTTGCCGGCGCCGACGACGATGATTTTCTTCATGACCTTGCCCCTCGTGAAAACTCTTTGGCCCAGACCGCCGCGCGGTGGACGCGATGCCTTCAAGAATCGCAGCTTGCCTGTCGAAAGGAAGCGTGGGATCGTTCGAAATGAACCCTGCAATTTGAACGATACGCCGACGAGGTTCGTCGAAATGCTCAGTGACGCCGAACAAAAACTGCTTTCCCTGCTGCGCGCCAATGCCCGCGCGTCGACCACTGAGCTGGCGCGCCAGCTCGGCGTTTCGCGCACGACGGTGCAGAGCCGGATCGAGCGGCTGGAACAGCGCGGCATCATCACCGGCTATGGCGTGCGGATGGCGCCGGACTACGAGCAGGGGCTTGTGCGGGCGCATGTGCTGCTCACCGTCACGCCCAAGCTCGCCGACAAGGTGGTGCGGGCGCTGCAGGCGCTGCCGCCGGTACGGACGCTGCACTCGGTGAGCGGCAATTTCGACATGATCGTCATCGTCGACGCGCCGTCGATCAGGGATCTGGATGCGTTGCTGGACGAGATCGGGGCGATGGACGGGGTCGAGCGGACGTCGTCGTCGATTATTTTGTCGACACGGATCGATCGGTAGGTGGAACGCATGAGCCGCTAATCTCCCCCGCAAGGGGGGAGATCAGCCTTCGCCTTGGCTTTCGCCAACCTCCAAATCTGAGCTTGCTCCCTAAGCCCGCCGCCTTTCCGGCCCGCTATCCAGCCACGCCACATCCTCCGCCGACAGCTTGATATCCAGCGCCTTCAAACTGTCCTCCAACTCGTCCAGCGTGCGCGGGCCGATCAACGGCACCGACGGAAAAGGCTGCGCCAGCACATAGGCGAGCGCGATGTGGATCGGACTTTTGCCCAGGCGCTGCGCCAGCTCGATGGCGCGGTCGCGGCGGCCGAAATTTTTCTCGGAATACCAGACCCGCACCAGCTCCTCATTGTCCTGCTTGTCGCGGCCGGCGCGGTCGGTGAAGAAGCCGCGGCCCTGGCTCGACCAGGCGAAGTTGGGCATCTGCCTTTTCGTCAGCCAGGATTTCCAGTCGTCGGTGGACGAGGTGATGCAGCCGGCCCAGATCGGCTCCAGCATCTCGGCCAGCGAGAAATTGTTGGAGAGCACGCCGGGCTTCTGCTTGCCGGTGCGCTCGGCATAGGCAATCGCCTCGTCCATGCGCGCCATCGTCCAGTTCGAGCCGCCGAACGGGCCACGGATGCGGCCGGCCTTGACCTCGGCGTCCATCGCATCGACGAATTCGCCGACCGGCACATCGGGGTTGTCGCGGTGCATGAAATAGAGGTCGACATGGTCGGTCTGCAGCCGGTCCAACGACTGGGCGAGCTGCTTGCCGATGACATCGGGATAACAGAGCGGCGAGTGCGCGCCCTTGGCGATGATCACCGACTGCTCGCGCACGCCGCGATTCCTGAGCCACTGGCCAAGCAGCGTTTCGGTGTAGCCGGCGCCGTAGACATAGCCGGTGTCGAACAGATTGCCGCCGGCCTCGAAGAAGGCGTCGAGCAGGATTGCGCCCGACGAGAAGGTGCGGAAATCCTCGAAGCCGAGCGCCACCACGGAGGCCGGCTTCGACAGGCCCGGAATCTTGCGCTTGCCGATGGCGGTGCCGCCGGTGCGCAGCGGCCGGCCCGAAAGGGTGTTGGTTCGCTTAGCCGGCTTTTCGATTTCATATTCGAGCCCTACGGCAGCGCGCCATTTGTCGAGCACACGCAGCGTGCCGAGACTGTCGGCCCAGCCCATGCCCGGCCAGGCGAATTCCTGTTTGCCGGCCAGGATCGCCTCGCCGGCGGCGTCGACCTCAAAGGAATAGAGATGGCGGGTTTCGTTGAGGCTGATGGTCTCGCGCGTGTCGTCGGCGAGAATTACATCGATCCGGCCAGGGCCGCCATCGCGGTTGCCGCCGCCGGCGAACCAGAAATCCGGCACCTCGATGCGGCCCTTGGTGCCGAGGATGCGCAGGACATTGTCCTGTTTGAGCGAGATGCTGCAGGATACCTCGGCAACGATTCCACCGGGAAAATGCAGCAGCGCCGAGGCCCATTCGTCGACGCCGGACTTGCCGAGATGGGCGGTGCCGACAACCTTGTCCGGCTCGGCGAAGGGTTTGCCTGTGGCAGCGCCCGCGATCAGCCGCACCATGGAGACGGGATAGCCGCCGACGTCGAGAATGCCGCCACCGGCGAGATCGTTGGCGTAGAGCCGGTGCTCGGGCATGAAGCCCGGCATGGCGAAGCCGAAGCTCGACTTCATCAGCCTGACATCGCCGATGACGCCCGACTTGATGAGTTCCACCAGCTTCGCCGTCTGCGGGTGCAGCCGGTACATGAACGCTTCGCCGAGGAAGGTGCCGGCCTTGCGCGCAGCATGGATCATGGCGTCGGCCTCGAAGGCGGTCAGCGCCAGCGGCTTTTCGCACAGCACATGCTTGCCGGCTTCCGCCGCCTTGATTGCCCATTCGGCATGGCCGGGATGCGGGATGGCGATATAGACGGCATCGACCTCGGGGTCGGCGAGCAGCGCGTCGTAACCGTCGAGGATGCGGGCGCCGGGAAACGTCTCGGCCAAGCCTGCCTTGCCGGGATTGCGGGCGCCGAGCGCCACGATCGTGCCGGTGCGCGAGCCTGCCACGCCGCGGGCGAACGCTTTGGCGATGTCGCCGGGCCCGAGTATCCCCCAGCGGATGGGCGCGGTTGCAGTCATGGTCATTCTCCTTGCAAGGCTGGAAGCGCTCAGCGCAGCCGCTGGCCATTTTCATCGAACAGATAGGATTTGCGGATGGACACGGTGATCTCCTGGGTGTCGGGGACCTTTGCCGCGTCGCGCTGGATCACCAGGTCTTCGCCATGGGCGGTCCTGGCATAGATGAAGCTGGTGCCGCCGAGATGCTCGACCACGTCGATGCCGACTGTGAGGTCGGCGTCGCCTTCGCCGCCATTGCCGAAATGTTCGGGCCGCACGCCGACAATGACCTTGGCTCCTGTTTCTGGCACGGCGCCGGTCAACGGTTGCATAATGCGGGTCTTTTCCTCGCCCACCAGCTCGACGGTGACGCTGCTCGTGTTGCGCCCGACGACGCGGCCCTTGATGAAATTCATCTTCGGCGAGCCTACAAAGCCGGCGACGAACTGGTTGTCGGGATTGTCGTAGAGATCGAGCGGCCTGCCGATCTGCTCGACATGGCCACCGCGCAGCACGACGATCCGGTCGGCCAGCGTCATCGCCTCGGTCTGGTCGTGGGTGACATAGATCATCGTTGTGCCGAGTTCCTTGTGCAGGCGCGAGATCTCGACCCGCATCTGGACGCGCAGCTCGGCGTCGAGATTGCTCAACGGCTCGTCGAACAGGAAGACTTGCGGCTCGCGCACGATAGCGCGGCCAATGGCGACGCGCTGGCGCTGGCCGCCGGACAATTGCCTGGGCCGCCGCGCCATCAACTCTGTGATGCGCAGGATTTCGGAGGCCCGCTTCACCCGCCGCTCGGTGTCCTCCTTGGGGTTGCCGGTCATCCTGAGGCCAAAGCTCAGATTCTGCTCCACGCTCATGTGCGGGTAGAGCGCGTAGGACTGGAACACCATGGCGATGCCGCGCTCGGCCGGCTCGACATCATTCATCACCTTGCCGCCAATGGCGATCTCGCCGCCGCTGATATCCTCCAGCCCGGCGATCATCCTGAGCAGCGTCGATTTTCCACAACCCGACGGGCCGACAAAGACGACGAACTCGCCATCGGCGATATCGATGTTGGCGCCATGGATGATCTCATAGACGCCGAAGCGTTTTACGACATTGGTGAGGGTGACTGCCGCCATATCGCTGTTGTCCCTACTTGACGGCACCGGCGGCGATGCCGGCGATGAAATGGCGCTGCAGCAGCACGAAGACGACCAGCATCGGTACGGTCAGCATGACGGCGCCGGCCATGATGCCGCCCCATGAGACCTTGGTCAGGCCGATCAGCGTGCCGAGCGCCACAGGGGCCGTCATCGCGCCGGGCTGGCTGTTGATCAAAAGCGGCCAGAGATAATTGTTCCACGAGGCGAGGAACAGGATGATGGCGAGCGCCGCCAGCATCGGCCGCGCCAGCGGCAAAGCGACGAACAGGAAGATACGCCATTCCTTGACGCCCTCGACACGTGCCGCGTCGAAAAGGTCGGCCGGCATCATCGAGAAAGCCTGGCGCATGAACAGCACGCCCAGCGAATTGAACAAGGGTGGCACGATCAGCGCAATCCAGGTGTTGGCGAGCTGGAAGTCGCGCGCCACCATGATGAATTGCGGGATCAGCACCACGGCATAGGGCAGCGTGATGGTGCCGAGGATGATCGCCACCACCGCGCCCTTGCCGAAGAACTGATAGCGGGCGAGCGCCCAGCCGGCCATCGAGGTCAGCAGCACCGAGAAGAAGGTGTAGGTCACCGCAACCGCCACCGAAATGCCGATAGCGCCGACGAAATTGGTGTCACGCTGCAGATTGTTGAAATTGTCGACGAAATTGCCGTGCGGCAGAAGCTCGATGCCGGGGCTGAAAATGCCGTTGTCGGGCATGGTGGAAAACACCACCATCATCCACAGCGGAAACAGCCAGATCACCGCCAGCGGCGTCAGGACCAGATGCAGCAGGACGCTGCGGCCGAGCCGGCGTTGCGACAGCGAACTCATTTCGGCTCTCTTGTCAGCCACAGCTGCACCAGCGTGATGGCGATGGCCAGCCCCGCCATGGTGTAGGCGACGGCCGAGGCGTAGCCGAAATTGAGCGAACGAAAACCCTGGCGGTAGAGCAGCAGGCCAAGCGTCTCGGTGCCGCCGCCGGGACCGCCGCGCTCCGTGATCAGGAACGGTTCGGTGAAAAGCTGCATGGTGCCGATGATCGACAGCACGGCGCAAAACACGATGACCGGCTTGAGCAGCGGCAGCGTTATGTAGAAGAACTGCTTGAGCTTGCTGACGCGGTCGAGCGTCGCTGCTTCATAGACGTCCTCGGGGATCGACTGCAGGCCGGCGAGCAGGATGATGGCGTTGTAGCCGGCCCAGCGCCAGGTTACCGCGATCATGATCAGCGCCATGGCCGGTGTGACGTTGGAGAACCAGTCGATCTTGGCCAGGCCGACGCCGGCGAGGAGCTTGTTGATGATGCCGAAATCCAGGTTGAACATCAGCCGGAACACGGCGGAATAGGCGACCTCGCCGACCACCACCGGAGCGAAGAAGGCAAAGCGGTAGAGGCCACGTGCTTTCAGCAGCGGCGAGTTCAGCAGTACCGCCATGATGATCGCCAGCGAGATCATCACCGGCACCTGGATGACGAGGATGAGCAGCGTGTTCTTCAGCGCGTTGAAGAAAGCGGGGTCGCCGATCAGGCGGCCCCAGTTGAACGTCGGCGCAAAGCGCCAGGGCACCGTGCGCGTCGCCTGGAAGGAAATCATGAACGAGGAGATGATCGGCCACACCCAGAAGATGGCGAAGATCAGGAGGTAAGGCGTGAGGAAGCGATAGGCCGTGGCGTTCTGGTAGCGCATGGTTCCTCCTCCTTCCTCTTTCCCGGCTGATATCCGGCGTGTTGTTAGCCGGCGGACGCCGCCGGCAATTGGCGATCTGTTGGGCGAGAGCGTCCCTTTCCCCGCCACTATACGGGGAGAGGATGCCGGCAGGCAGGTGAGGGGCAGCGCCAACAGTCCGGCAAATTGCCCTATATCTGGCCCGCCAGCATCACCGCCTTGGTCACTTGATCGGCAGTCCCGTCGCCGAAGCGATCTGGCTGGCGGCGTCGTCGAGGGCGGCCTTGGCATCGGGATAGCCGCCGCCGAGATATTTGGTCTGCACGGCGCGCATGATGATTTCGGCGTCGCTCTGGAACGGCGTGCCGCGGCTCGGCACCACCTTGGGCAGCGTGGCGAGAATGTCCTTCCACACTGCCTGGCCGCCCCAATAGGGCAGGCCTTGCGAGACATAGGGATCGTCGAGCGCCGAGATCAGTGACGGCACCAGGCCGAAATCCCTGAGCATGGTGATCTGGCCTTCATTGGTCTCGAGCGTGTATTTCAGATAGGCGTAGGCGGCCTCCTTGTTCTTCGAGGCTGAGGTGATGGCGAGCGACGAGCCTCCGAGATTGGCGGCGCGCGGGCCGTCGGCGGTCAGGCTCGGCATCAGATAGACACCCCATTTGCCGTTTTCGCCGGCGGATTCGGTGCGGATGGTGCCCTCATACCAGCCGCCATAGACCTGGGTGGCGACGGTGCCGGCGGTGTTGTTGGTGATCTTGGTGCCCCAGTCGGCCGACGAGATGATGCCGGCGTCCTTCATGTCCTTGATCTTGGCCAGCGTGTCGACGCATTTCGGCTGGTTGACGGTGATCGACTGCCCATCGGCGGCGAAATAGCCGCAGCCCTGTTCGTTGGAAATCATGCGGAAGAATTCGGTGTCGCCGTTGAAATCGGCATTGGTCATGGTGACGCCGGGATTGGCGGCCTGGACCTTCTTGCCGGCGGCGATGAAATCGTCCCAGGTCTTGATCGAGGCCGGATCGACCCCGGCCTTCTCGTAGAAGTCGCGGCGGTAGAAGGCGGCGACTGGGCCGGAATCCCACGGCATGGCATAGGCCTTGTCGCCGACCTCCAATTCGGTGCGCTTGAAATCCGGGAATTTCTTCTGGTCGTCGGCGGTGTAGCCCAGCGTGTGCAAATCGACGAAGCAATCGGGGAACTGGCTCCAGTAGTTCTCGGCCTCGCCGTTTTCGATCGAGACGATATCGGGCAGGCCGACGCCGCCGGCCGCACAGCCGGCGATCGACTTGTCATAGGTCGGCTGGTTGCCGAGATCCTGAACGGTGACCTTGACGTCGGGATACTGCTTGTTGAAGCCGGCCACCGTCGCCTTCAGCGACGAAGCGGCGATATTCCAGCTCCAGATCGTGATTTCGCCGGACTGCGCCAAAGCCGGGCCTGAGCCCAGGCCAAGCGCCAGCGCGGCACAGATCAGTGTCGTGCGCATTGAAATCCTCCCATTTCATTTGCTCTCTCTTCGCGAGCATGGCTAGACTAGGCGGCGCGGAAGGCTTGTCCCTGACAACGGGAATAAAAGATGGGCGGAAAGTAAGATGCCGGAACGGCCGTTTTACCAGCCTGGCGCCAGCAGCGTCGAAGGCCTGCCGATGGCTTTGCAGATGTTTCACAACCATCCGCTGGTGATGCTGAAGCCGCACTGGCATGCCCAGGTCGAGGTCAATTTCATCGTCCGCGGCAGCGTGCATTACCGCATGAACGAGCACGAGATCTCGCTGTCGGCCGGCGACATGTGCCTGTTCTGGGGCGGGCTGCCGCACCAGATGGACGATCTCTCCGACGACGCCATCTATGCCGGCGCGCATCTGCCGCTGGTGCATTTCTTCCGCCTGCATCTGCCGACGGATGTCCGCCACAGGCTGATGACCGGCGCCACGCTGGTGACATCGGCGACCGACCAGGCCGACCATCACAATTTCGAGCGCTGGAACCGCTATTTCCGCTCGGGCGATGCGGCGATAACCGAGCACGCCGTGAACGAGCTGCTGCTGCGGTTGGAGCGGGTGCGCTTCGAGCCCTACCGGCTGGTGCCGGAAACCGCCATCGGCCAGGAACCCGGCGGCCCGTTCGACCAGCAATCGCTGCGCAATGTCGGTCGCATGTGCGACTTCATCGCCGAGAATTTCCTCTACGACATAGACTGCGTCGACATCGCGGCGGCGGCCGACATCCATCCCAAATACGCCATGAGCATTTTCAAGAAATCGACCGGCATGACGCTCAACGAATATATGAATCTGCTGCGGCTGAGCTACGCGCAGGCGCTGCTGATGCATGAAGACGCCAATGTGCTGCGCGTCGCCATGGATTCAGGCTTCGGCTCGCTCAGCGCCTTCAACAAATCCTTCCGCAAGCTGGCAGGGATGTCGCCCTCGGATTTTCGCCGGGGTGCGGTGGGGCGATAGGTTCGACGGTCATCTTGATCAACCCGCAGCCGTTCCGGGTGGAAACATGTGCAAGGCTAATCGCGACCGCCTTTGTCGGATGCGACCATCAACTTGGAGAAAGTTGTCAGCGACTTCGCGTTTCATGAGCGCCTTCCCCCACTCCGTCGCTGCTTCGCTCGACGGAGTGGGGTCGACCTGGCTCTGGCGTTGTCATTTCAAGCCGGGACCGGTGCCCTCCGCCCGAGGAAACCCGACAATTACCGCCAGCCCAGGCCGGCGATCCTCCAGCGCAATCGTTGCACCATGCAGGTCCGCGATGGCCCGCACAAGGCTGAGGCCCAGGCCGCTGCCGGGCGTGGTGCGGCTGGAGTCCAGCCGGTAGAGCCGCTGGAACACTTTTTCGCGCTCCTGCGCCGGGATGCCGGGGCCATTGTCGGCGACCTCAGCCAGAATGCGGTCGCCTTGCCGCCGCACCGATAGAAGGATTGCCGTGCCATCGGGGCAATGCCGCAGCGCGTTNAGCCAGAATGCGGTCGCCTTGCCGCCGCACCGATAGAAGGATTGCCGTGCCATCGGGGCAATGCCGCAGCGCGTTCTCAACCAGATTGGCAAACAATTGCGTCAGCAGGTCGCGGTCGCCGTGGACCAGGCATGGGGTGCCGTGGACGATCGTGGCCGACAGCGACTTGCCGTCATCCTCGGCGACACCGGCGTAGATTTCGGCAATGGCATCGATGACGCCGGTGAGGTCGAGATCGACAAAGCGCGCCTTGCGAGCGCCGGCCTCGATCTGGGCAATACGCAACAGCGCATCGAAAGTATCGTTGATCTGCAGGCTTTCCCCACGTGCCTCCGCCAGCTCATCGGCAACGGCCTCACCCTGCGCGGTCCTGTCGGCCGCAGCTTCCAAAATCATCTGCAGCCGGTTGAGCGGCGTCTTCAGATCATGCGCGATGTCGGCGCTGACCTGGCGCATGCCGTCCACCAGCGCCGCCAGCCGCTCCAGCGCGGCGTTGACCTGGCGCGAGACGCCGTCAATGTCGTCGCCATTGCCGAGCAGTGGAATGCGGGCGTCGAGCCGGCCGTTGGAGACATCGTCCATGGTGGCGGCAATGCCGTCGAGGCGACGCTGCACACGCGACGCCAGCAAGGCGCCGCCAGCCACCGCCAGCCCTGAAATGATCAGGGTGGCCCAGCCGAAGCTCATCAAAACGATGCGTTCCAGCTCCTCGGTTTCGGAGAGCGAGAAGGCGATTGTCAGGCTGTTGGGCCCGACCGAACCGGTCCAGGCGCGGTACATAGTGTCCGGCGCAACGCCTGGCAGGGAAGCGGCAAAATCCGAAAAGCCATCGGGAAGGTCGGCGGCGGTGAAATTCCCGGCCAGGCGATTGCCGGCGGGATCGGTGAGCGAGAACAGCTGTTCCTTGCTCGGGCTGAGCGCGGCGTGGCTGTCGACTGCCGAAACCAGATCCTCCCGGTCGTTTCCGGCATAGGTCACCGCCACGACCGAATAGGTCTCCTTGACCGACTGGTCGAGCTGCTCGGCAAGATCCGCGCTCATCAGCTGGTAGACGATGGCGCCTGACAGGATGAAGGCGAGCACGAACAGCAAGGCGAAGGTCAGGGCCAGCCGAAACGGCGTGCTGCGCAGCAGGCGAGAGCCTGTCTCAGTCATAGTGCGTTTCAGTCATGGCAAGCTTCAGTCATGGCAAGTTTCTGTCATGCCGCGCCTCAGTCGTGAACACTGTAGCCAGTGTTGCGCACGGTGTGGATCAACGCGGTTTCGAACGGCCTGTCGATCTTGGCGCGCAGCCGGCTGATATGGGTTTCGACGACGCTGGTCTTGGGGTCGAAGTGAAAATCCCAGACCCGTTCCAGAAGCATGGTGCGGGTGATGACGCGGCCCTCGCCGCGCATCAGCACTTCGAGCAGGCTGAATTCGCGCGGCTGCAGGTCGATCGCCTGGCCCTGCCTGGTGACGCGGCGCTGGATCAGGTCCATTTCGAGGTCTGCGATGCGCAGCGTCGTCTTCAGCTCCTGCACCGCAGGGCGACGGCCGAGCGCGTTGATGCGGGCGAGCAGTTCGGAAAAGGCGAATGGCTTGACGAGATAGTCGTCGCCGCCGGCCTCGAGCCCTTCAACCCTGTCGTCGACGCCGCCGACCGAGGTCAGAAAGATCGCCGGCGTGCGCACGCCCGCCGCCCGCACCGCCTTGATCATCGACAGGCCGTCGAGGCCGGGCAGCATGCGGTCGACTACGATCACGTCATAGGCGTCGCGTGTCGCGGCAAACAGCGCGTCATGCCCGTCGCGCAGCAGATCGCAGACATGCCCGGCTTCGCTCAGGCCCTTGACGACATAGTCTGCGGTCCTGGGGTCATCCTCAACAAGGAGAAGTCGCATCTCTGTTCCGGTCTGTTGCCGAGGCTTTGCCAGAGCGGCATGCTAGCACCGGCGGCGGTCCGTTCCTAGAATATCCGCCGGCGCCTGGTCGCTCGTGGTCGTTGCACATGTCCATAAGTGTCATCCGACCGGATCGCGCGCAGGGACAAGCATCCTGCGCAGCACGGCGTCTTTCAGAATAAAATGATGGAAGAGTGCCGCACCGGCATGAATGCAGATCAGAACGATGAATACCGGCTTTGCCCAAGTATGGACATCGCCCAAGGCAATCGTGGTGGTTTGCAGACGGACGCCCAAATTGTCGACCAGATTGTCGGTGATCAAGGTGCCGACGACGCTGATCAGCACCACCGCCAGCCAATAGGCATGGCACATAACGCTTCTGCGCGAATTGCAGCGCCAGCGCGACGACAAGGATGCCGGTCATGATCAGCGAGGTGACGGTCAGTCCGAAGCCAAGATTGACGGCCAGATAGTCGGCCGCCGTCTCGCTAGTGGGTGGCGAGACACCGGCGCTATGAGCCCTGCCGGAGTGCAGGAACTATGATGAGCTACGCTCCCCCCAAGCCGGCAGCGAAGGCGTTCGACCAGCACAAGCGCCTGCTCGTCATACAAGTGGCGGCAGCCCTCGCCGTCATGCTGTTGCTGTTCACCAAGCCCTTTCTCGTCGAAGGCTCGGACGGGCACGAATACATCGAGGGGCTGGGCATCGGCTTCGTGCTGGTCTGCTTCCTTGGCCGTCTGTGGAGCATTCTCTATGTCGGCGGCAGGAAGAACGACGAGCTGGTCACCATCGGCCCGTTCTCGATGAGCCGGAACCCGCTCTACTTCTTTTCCACGGTCGGCGCGGCGGGCGTCGGGTTGATGTACGGCTCGGTGCTGGTGGCGGCGGCGCTGGCTCTGGTGAGCTACCTGGTGTTCCGGGTGACGGTGCGCAAGGAAGCCGAGTTCCTGTTTGGAAAGTTCGGCCCCGCCTACAGCGTCTATGCCGAACGCACGCCGCCTTTCTGGCCGAACCCGCTGCTGTTTCACGATCAAGCCGAACGCCGGTTCTCGACAAAGGCGTTGCGGCGGACATTCACGGACGGGCTCTATTTCCTGGCGCTGTTCCCGGCCATCGAGACGATTGAGCAGTTGCGGATCAGCGGCATGCTGCCGGTGTTTTTCACCCTCTACTGACCGGAGCGCCGTGCCGCGCGGCGCACGCTGTAGAGCAGGATGACGAGGCAGCCGGGCAGAAGCAGGACGCCGCCGGCAAGCGGCGGCAACGCCAGCAGCTTCACTGCCGCGGCAATCGCTACGATCAACAGCAGCGCCAGCGTCGCAAGGCTGCCGTCGTCGATGAACATGCCGACGAGCTCCTTTAGAATGAGGCGGACGACGTTCATCGAGCAACTCCTTTTGCAGCCTTGGGGTAGCTGGCGCGCAACCAGCGCACCATGGCGAAGCACGCGACGGCGATGATTGCGAAGATGGCCAGCAGCGCCAGATCGGCGCCCGGCCAGTCGGTGCCCAGGCCTTCGCCGGTCCAGAAAATGCCGAAGCTTGTCAACATCAGGCCGACGGCGAATTTGAGCGCGTTTTCCGGCACCCGCGCCAGCGGCCTGTGCACCGCAAGGCCGATGATCGTTACCAGGACGAAGGCTGCCAACGCGCCAAGGCTGGCATAGAAGGTCTGTGCATGCGCGGCGCCGACGGCAATGACGATGAACACCACCTCGACACCTTCGAGCAGCACCGCCTTGAAGGCCGCGAGCCCGGCCAGATAATCGGCGCGGCGGTCATTGGCCTGCTGCTGCAAAGCGGCGGTTTCCTTTGAAAAGGCCGCGTCCTCGTCATGCAGGGCGATGACGCCGACACTGCGCAAAATGGCCTTTCTCAACCAGCGCATGCCAAACAGGACTAGGAGCACGCCGACGACGAACTGCAGCACCGCAATGGGAATCAGCGCCAGCAGCGGTCCGAAGGCCAGCACCAGAGCCGCCAGCACCGCCAGCGCCAGCGCCGCGCCTGTCAGCGCTGGCCGCCAGCTGCGGGTGACGCCGACCGCCAGCACGATGGTGAAGGCCTCGACCACTTCGACGAAGGAGGCAAGGAACGAGGCGGTCACGGTGGAAAGTATGGGCGTCAGGCCGTTCATGAAGGTTTCCTGTCTGCGGGAATCACTAGCCTGAGAAGGATACAGCGCTCCGGCGGAAGGGAGAACGCGCCGGCATCGTCGCCATGGTCTATCTGTTGCGTCAACATCGGTGGCCCGGTCGCCGGCGTTCGCTACGAGCTGCTCGGTGTCGGCGACAATTTCAAGCCGATCGTGCTAGGCCTTGTCATTGTGCTCGCCGTCATTCTGGATGCCTATCGGGAAAAGCTGTTGAGGGTGATCCGATAAAGCGCGTCGCGCTTTTTGGTTTTTGTTTTATGGATGTCATTTTCCCAGATCCGCCGGACACTCCGGGCGACATGCACTAGGGGACAAGAAATGACGACGATTGCCGATGTCGCGCGCCATGCCGGAGTGTCGGTCGCAACCGTCTCGCATGTGATGAACCGCACGCGCCATGTCGAGCCGGAGACGGCCGAGCGCGTGCATTCGGCCATCGCCGCCTTGCGCTACAGCCCGAACACGCTGGCGCGCAGCCTGAGGCGCGGCGAGACCAAGACCATCGGCCTGCTGCTGCCGGACAATTCCAACCCATTCTTCGCCGGCGTGGCGCGCCAGATCGAGGATGCCGGCTTCCTTGCCGGCTATACGGTGATCCTGTGCAACTCCGACGGCAGCGCCGAGAAGGAGGAGCGCTATCTCCAGGTGCTGATGGCCAAGCAGATCGACGGGCTGATCTTCGCCGGCTCGTCCGATCATGCGCGGGTGTTCTCCAGCCTTCTGCCCGGCGTGCCGGCGGTGCTGATCGACCGCGAGATCCATTCGGTCAATGTCGATTCCGTGCTGGTCGATCACGATTATGGCGGCTATCTCGCCGGCCGCTATCTGGCCGGGCTCGGCCACGAGAAGATCGGCGTCATCGGCGGCCCGCGCGATTCCAGCTCCAGCCCCGCCCGCCTGCGCGGCTTCGCCAGGGCGCTGCAGGAAGCCGGCCTCGACCTGCCGCCGGCCTCGGTGGTGGATTCCGACTATCACTTTGCCGGCGGCCGCACGGCGATGGAGCGGCTGATGGCGCAGGCGCCGGGGATCACGGCGCTGTTTGCCTGCAACGATCTGATGGCCATGGGCGCGCTGACAGTGCTGCGCGGGCGCGGATTGCGGGTCCCCGGCGACATGTCGATGATCGGCTTCGACGACATCCCCTATGCCGTCACCACATGGCCGCCGCTGACGACGATCGCACAGCCGGTCGAGNCGACGATCGCACAGCCGGTCGAGAAGATCGGCACCCGCGCCGTCAGCCTGCTGCTCGAGCGGGTTGCCGAGCCTGCGGCGCATTCGCGCCGCGAAGTGCTCACCCCGGTGCTCGTCGAACGGGAGAGCTGCGCGCCGTTGCGCGGCTGAAGCCCTCAGGCGGCGGCCGGCTGCAGCGCTGCCCTGAGCAGCATGCCGAAGAGGTCGCGCGGCTCGTCGGGATCGGCGAGCAGGTCGAGCTCCTCGTAGAGGCCGGTGGCCTGAAGCTGGTCGCGGACATAGCGCAGCGCCGAAAAATCCTCGGTGGCGAAGCCGACGGAATCGAACAAGGTGATCTGTTCCGCCGTCTTGCGGCCTTCCGCCTTGCCGGTCATCACCTGCCACAACTCGGTCACCGGATGGTCGGCGTGGAGTTGCTGGATTTCGCCCTCGATGCGCGTCTGCGGCGGGAACTCGACGAAGATGTCGGAGCGCAAAAGGATGTCGCGGTGCAGTTCCGTCTTGCCGGGGCAGTCGCCGCCGACCGCGTTGATGTGCACGCCGGAACCGACCATGTTGTCGGTGAGGATGGTGGCGGACTGCTTGTCGGCGGTCACCGTGGTGATGATGTCGACGCCTTCCACCGCATCCTGGCCGGTGGCGCAGATGGTGATGTCGAAGCCCTTGCCGGCGAGGTTGCGGGCGCATTTTTCCGAAGCGGAGCGGTCGATATCATAGAGCCGCAGCCGGTCGACGCCGAGCAGCGCTTTGAAGGCGACAGCCTGGAATTCGGACTGGGCGCCATTGCCGATGATGGCCATCGAGCGCGCGCCTTTGGGCGCCAGATATTTGGCCGCGACAGCGGAGGTCGCCGCGGTGCGCAGCGCCGTCAGGATCGTCATTTCGGTGAGCAGCATCGGATAGCCGGAACCGACATCGGCGAGCACGCCGAAGGCGGTGACGGTCTGACGGCCTTCCCGCATGTTCTTCGGATGGCCGTTGACATATTTGAAGCCGTACATCTTGCCGTCGCTGGTCGGCATCAGTTCGATGACGCCGTCATGGCTGTGCGAGGCGATGCGCGGCGTCTTGTCGAACAGCTCCCAGCGGCGAAAATCCTCCTCGATATAGGCGGCGAGTTCGGTGAGGAACCGCTCGACGCCGATGGTCAGCACCAGCTTCATCATGCGGTCGACGCTGACGAAGGGGACGATGGCAAGGCGGGAAGGCTGGGTCATGCAATGCTTCCGGAATGGCTGCGGGTCGGGCGGTCCATGATGCGCCGGCCCATCAGGCTGGCGGCGAGGTCGACAATCAGCGTGGCGGTGCGGCCGCGCTCGTCGAGGAACGGGTTGAGCTCGACCAGATCAAGGCTGGAGACCAGGCCGCTGTCGGACAGCATCTCCATCACCAGATGCGCCTCGCGGAAGGTGGCGCCGCCGGGCACGGTGGTGCCGACGGCCGGCGCGATGGAGGGGTCGAGGAAGTCGACGTCGAGGCTGACATGCAGCAGGCCGTTTGCCTTTTCGACGATGGCCAGGAAGGCGCGCAGCAAAGGTGCGACGCCGTGCTCGTCAATGGTGCGCATGTCGTGCACGGTAACCCCCGCTTCGCTCAGCGCCCGGCGCTCCGCCGGATCGACGCTGCGCAGGCCCATGACGCAGATGTGGGCAGGATCGACGGCGACAGGCAGGTCCGGGAAATAACCGTTGAAGCCCGGCCGGCCGCTGGCATAGGCGAGCGGCACGCCGTGCAGATTGCCGCTGACGGTGGTATCGAGCGTGTGGAAATCGGGATGTGCGTCGAGCCACAGCACGAAGAGCGGCCGGCCGCGTTCGGCGGCGCGGCGGGCTATGCCCGACACCGTGCCGGCCGATATCGCGTGGTCGCCGCCAAGGAAGATCGGCATGGCGTTCCGCGAAGCCGCATAGGCGGTCTCGGCTATCGCCGCGGTCCAGGCGGAAATCTCCGGTAGGGCCTTCAGCGCGAGATTGCCATGGACGATTGCGCGCACGGCGGCCGGTTGCACCGCGCCCCAGTCCTCGACCTCGTGGCCGAGTTCCGACAGCACCGAGACAAGCCCGGCCGTGCGCAGCGCGCTCGGCCCCATCTCGCATCCCATCCTGCCGGCGCCGTCCTGCACCGGCGCGCCAACGATCCTGCAGCGCATGGTTTTTGGTGTCCTTGCAAATTGATTGGGCAATTGATGCGTGGAATGAACCATCCTGGACCGGCAGTTTGAACAGGCGAAATTGGCATTTCGAGAAGAATGATTTATCATTCCGATAAGTCGCTTTGGTCAAAGTGGATAGAATCATGGACTTGCTTGACGAAAGGCTGGTCACGCTGCTCAGGCATGATGCCCGGCGCAGCATCTCCGATCTCGCGGTCGATCTCGGGGTGTCGCGCGCTACGGTCAGGGCGCGCATGGAGCGGCTGGAAAAGTCGGGTGAGATCATCGGCTACACGGTGGTGCTGCGCGCCGACGCCGTCGACCAGCGGATACGCGGCGTGATGATGATCGAGATCGAAGGCCATGCCGCGGATCGCGTGGTCCGGGCGCTTGGCGGCCTGGCCGAGGTTTCGACCATTCACACCACCAATGGCCGCTGGGACCTGGTGGTCGAACTCGGCACTGCATCGCTCACCGATTTCGACGCCGTGCTTAGGCGGATACGGCTCGTCCCCGGGATAACCGGCAGCGAGACAAGTCTGCTGCTGGCAACGCCGAGGACGACAAGGGCGCGGCTGGCTTAGCCGCCGTTCCGGCCGGCGTGTTCACGCAAAGCTTTGGGCGGAACTGGCGAATGGGTCGCCTGGCTGACGAATCTCATTGGGGCCGCAGCTATCCTCCACATGACGGACGAAGCCGGCATGACGCGAGATTGCACCAGCTTCAACGGTGCAAGGACCGGACGCTTGCCACAGGCCAAGGCTGATGGCAGGATAAAAGGCCGCAACGTGCGGCCTCTGGCGGCCGTTGTGTTTCGATGGATTATGAAGCATTTTCCCAAGGTGCGGGTTCTCCTCACAATGTGCGGCAGCCTCGTTTCGCCTTGGTCGCCCTTGATTTTTCGCAATGTGCGCTTTGCCTGCCTCAGGCCGCAGGGCATTTAATTCCACGGGGTCAAGCCTCATGACAGAGATTTGTGCTCGGGCCGTCTATCGTCGGCGAAGACAAGGCATGGCGCCACAATCAGCGCCCCCTGGCATTCGTGACCAGGTGAAGAATACCGTTGCGTACCTCTCGCCCCCATGTTTCAAAACAGGTCGATAGACCCGCGAGAATGGTTTCGAAGCCTGCGGGATTGCCCACGGTCCGGCGAGAATTCTAAAAGACGTTCACAATGACACAGCACGCAAAAGACGCACGAATTCTCATGTACAGCCACGACACGTTCGGGCTCGGCCATTTGCAGCGTTGCCGAACGATCGCGCATTCGCTGGTCGGGGATTTCCGCGGACTTCAGGTGCTAATCATTTCGGGCGCCACCATCGCCGGCGCCTTCGACTACCGCGCCCGCGTCGACTTCGTGAAGATCCCCAGCGTCATCAAGCTGCGCAACGGCGAATACACCTCGCTGGAAAAGGACATCGATCTGCACGAGACGCTAAGGATGCGGCAGTCGATTATCCGCCACACGGCCGAGAGCTTCCGGCCGGATATCTTCATCGTCGACAAGGAACCGCTGGGGCTGCGCGGAGAGATCGAGGATACGCTGTCCTACCTCAAGACGCGGGGCACCACGCTCGTGCTTGGCCTGCGCGAGGTGATGGACGCGCCGCATTTGCTCGAAGCGGAGTGGGCACGCAGGGATGTGATGCGCAAGATCGGCCTGTTCTACGACAAGGTCTGGGTCTATGGCCCGCCGGATTTCTACGATCCGCTGACCGGCCTGGAGGTGCCGCCGGCGGTCAGGGCAAAGATGAAGTTCGTCGGTTTCCTGCAACGGAGCCTGCAGCAGAACCAGTTGCCCGGCCACCGGCCCGAGGGCGACTATATCCTGGTTACCACCGGTGGCGGCGGTGACGGCGCCGACCTGATCCACAACGTCATCGAGGCCTATCAGCAGGATCCGCGATTGCAGCACCGGGCGCTGATCGTGCTTGGGCCCTACATGCCGGCGCGCAAGCGCAACAAGCTGGTCCGGAAGGGGGCCAAGATCCCCTATGTCAAGATCATCGAATTCGACAACCGGATGGAAGAGCTGATTGCCGGCGCCAAGGCGGTGGTGGCGATGGGCGGTTACAACACCTATTGCGAGATACTGTCTTTCGACAAGCCGGCGCTGATCGTGCCGCGCGTCACGCCGCGCGAGGAACAGCTGATCCGGGCACGGCGCGCAGCCGAACTCGGCCTCATCGAGATGCTTTTGCCCGAGGAGGCCGAGGATGCCCAGCGGTTTGCCGATGCGCTGCAGGTTTTGCCGGGCCGGCCGCGCCCATCGCAGAGCAATGCGCATCTGACGCTGGAAGGGCTGCCTCATATTTCCGAAATCGTCGCGGAACTGCTCGACCGGCGGGCCGGCCATCACCTTTCGGTCATTGAAGGCATGAACTGAGTTGCAACACCGCAAGATCGTCGTGGTTCTGAAGGGCTATCCGCGGCTGTCGGAAACCTTCATCGCGCAGGAATTGCTCGGTCTCGAGCGTGCGGGGTTCGACCTGATACTTTTCGCGCTCAGGCGGCCGACCGACGCAAAACGTCATCCCGTGCATGACGAGATCAAGGCCCCCGTCCACTATCTACCGGAATATCTGCACAGAGAGCCGCTGCGCGTGGTTCGGTCGCTGTTTGCCTGTCTGCCGCGGCCTGGCTTCTGGCGCGCGCTCAAATCGCTGGCTGCCGATATCCGCCGCGACTTTACCCGCAATCGCGCGCGCCGCTTCGGGCAAGCGCTCGTGTTGGCCGCCGAATGGCCGCAAGACGCGGGCTGGCTGCATGCCCATTTCGCGCACACGCCGGCATCGGTGACGCGCTATGCCAGCCAGCTTCTTGGGTTGCCCTGGAGCTGCTCAGCCCATGCCAAGGACATCTGGACGTCGGCGGACTGGGATCTGGCCGGCAAGCTTTCCTCGGCGCGCTGGACGGTCACGTGCACGAAAACCGGCTTCGACCGTCTGAAAAAACTCGCCAACGGCAGTTCGTCCGTGCATCTGAGCTATCATGGGCTCGACCTTGACCGCTTCGGCAGTTTCGGCGAGGCGCGAAAACAGCGTGACGGCTCGGCGCCGGCCGAACCGGTCATGATCTTGAGTGTCGGACGCGCCGTTGAAAAGAAAGGCTATGATACGTTGCTGGAGGCTCTTGCCCTCTTGCCTGGCGATCTGGCGTGGTGTTTCGAGCATATCGGTGGCGGCGAGGAACTGAAACGGCTGAAGGCGCTGGCGCAAAGGCTCGGGCTGGAGGGGCGCGTCTCCTGGAAAGGCGCGCTGGCGCAGGAGGAGGTGCTTGAGCACTACCGCAGCGCCGACATCTTCGCTTTGGCCTGCAGGATCACCGCGGATGGCGACCGGGACGGCCTGCCGAATGTTCTGGTGGAGGCGGCCAGCCAGCGGCTTGCCTGCGTGTCGACCGATATATCCGGCGTGCCGGAGCTTTTATCGTCGGATGAAACCGGGCTGCTGATTCCCTCGGAAAACCCGACTGCCCTGGCACAGGCGCTGGAGCGCCTGATCCGCGATCCCGTCCTGCGCGTCCGCCTCGGCGACGCCGCGGAGCGGCGCGTGCGAAGCAATTTCGATCATGTGGCAGGCATTGGACAGCTCAAGGAACTGTTCGAGCGGGAGTGGCGGGCCGCCGAATGAAGCGGCTGCGCGCTTTCTTCTATGTTCAGCACCTGCTCGGCATCGGCCATCTCGCGCGCGCCAGCCGCATTGCGGCGGCTCTGGTCGATGACGGGTTCGACGTCACCGTCGTGACCGGCGGAGCGCCGATCGCGGGATTTCCGGGATCGGGTGTAAAATCCGTGACCCTGCCGCCTGTCACCTCCGGTGACGAAGGATTTTCCGGACTTGTCGACCTGCAGGGCAAAGCCGTCGACGATGATTTCAAGACGCGGCGCTCAGAGATGCTGCTGCAGGCTTTCCGGGATTACAGGCCCGACATCGTCATTATCGAGGCGTTTCCCTTTGGACGCCGGCAGATGCGTTTCGAACTCTTGCCACTGATCGAGGCCATCGAAGCGACATCGCCCAGACCGCTGCTGGCGGCGTCCGTCCGCGACATCCTTCAGGAGCGCGTGAAGCCGAGCCGAAACGAAGAAACGGTCGATATCGTCAACAGGCATTTCGATCTTGTCATGGTCCATGGCGATCCGGCTTTCGCAACCATCGACAAGACATTTCCGCTGGCTGGGGCGATCAGGGCCGAGGTCGCCTACACCGGGCTCGTTGCCGCGCCGCCGACGCAAGCGGCCTCAGAGCGCTTCGACGTTCTGGTGTCGGTTGGCGGCGGGGCGGCCGGAAAGAGCCTTGTCAGATCCACCGTCGCGGCGGCGCGAAATGCCGATAACGCCTGGACATGGTGTTTGATCACCGGCCCAAACCTGCCGAAGGACGAGTTTGACGCGATTTCACGCGATGCCTCCCCACGCCTGTCCATCTTCCGGTTCCGCGAGGATTTCGCCAGCCTGTTGACCGGCGCCCGCCTGTCGGTCTCGCAGGCCGGTTACAACACGGTCTGCGATGTCCTGCGCGCGGGGTGTCGCTCGCTTCTCGTTCCATTTGCAGCCGGCGGGGAAACCGAGCAGACGCGTCGCGCCCTGTTACTCGAAGAGCTCGGTCTTGCAACGGTGCTGACGGAACAGGACCTGACGCCTGAAGGTCTGGCGCATGCGACCGAGCAGGCGCTTGCGGGACCGCCGCCAGCCGCGCATCGCCTCGATCTGGAAGGGGCGCGGCGCTCGGCGCAAATCCTGCGCGAGCGCTTCAAACAGTTCCAATCAGCATGAAGCGTGTATAATTTTTTGTCGGCAATTCGCCGGAGAACCTGATCTGCCGCAGCGCCGCCATTGCTTCGAAGGCTGCAAGTGACGCCACGCAGTTGATGTGCGTCGGCTCGCTGAAATAGTCGTTCGACTGCAGCAGCACGTTCGTGCCCCGCGGAAGCAGGGCAAGCCAGGCGCTGAGGTCGGCTATGTGTTCGCAGCTCGTATTGACCACCAAGTCGGGCCCGCCGGCGGCATAGTCGAGTGCGTACATATCTGCCGTCAGCGCTTGAAACCGGTCGCCGGCTTGCCGGTTGAGTGTCCGGGCGACCGCGCCGACTTCGGGATCAATGTCGATGCTGTCGATCGCCGCGATGTCGAAGCGGGCGTCGTTGAAAAGCATCGCCGGCAATACGCCGTACCATCCACCCAGAACCCATATGCGCTCGAACCGACCGCCGCAGCTTTCGAAAAGCCTGTCGAGCGCCCACATCTTGCAGGCGACCTGCTTGTGGTTGAAGGCGTTCGCGATATTGGCCTGCGGATGCTTGGCGATGACGCGCGCCAGCCCGGCCACGAGAGGGTGGTCGACATAGGCGGCAATTCCCCGCGTGAGGTCCAGGGCTTGCTCATGCCCATCCATGCCGGCATTGCGTGGTTGCGTGACATCCATCATATTCGTCTTCTATGTTGGGATTTCGGGCGACACAACGCAATCTTGCCTCATGCAAGGCTGTTCGACTTGCGGACGCGATTGTGCCGCAAGCCGTTTCGCCATTGCCCGGAGGAGGCCGATTGCATTTGTCCGGACCATCGGCATCCATCCGCCTGGCGCGCAGCTGCCGCTTCGAGATCGTCGTTGGCGGCGAAGACATGGCCAATACACCATTCGCCAGCAGGTGCCTTTACATTCTGCATCCTTCAAACTGACAATCGCATATGGAAACCAGCCTAGCCCGCTATATCTGGACGCACACCAGGAAGCAGCAGCTCTGGATATTGATGATCGTCGTGCTTTCGATGGTCCCGTATTTCATGTCGTTCGACCTGCCGAAGCTGATCGTCAACGGCCCGATCCAAGGCAAGGGGTTCGAGCAACCGGGCGCGACCCTGCCATTCATGCGGTTGCACTATAATCTGCCGTTCATCGGCGAGGTCCAGTTCTTCTCCGGTTTTCAACTGGACCGCACGTCGACCCTGCTTGCGCTCAGCCTTGTGTTCCTCTTGCTGGTCGTCATCAACGGCTTGTTCAAGCTCTACATCAACACTTACAAGGGCCGGCTCGGCGAACGCATGCTGCGGCGTATTCGTTTCGACCTGGTCGATCGTGTGCTGCGGTTTCCGCCGGTTTACTTCAAGCGGGTGAAATCCGCCGAAGTGGCGACCATGGTGAAGGACGAGGTGGAGCCGCTGGGCGGCTTCATCGGCGATGCCTTCCTGCAGCCGGTGCTGCTCGGCGGCCAGGCGCTGACGGCCATGCTGTTCATCATGGTCCAGAACGTCTGGCTCGGAATGATAGCGGTCGTGATCGTGGCGATCCAGATCGTGCTTATCCCGCGAATGCGGCGGCGGCTGCTCGTGCTGGGGCGCCAGCGGCAGTTGACGGCGCGCGCGCTGTCGGGCCGGGTTGGCGAAATCGTCGACGGCATCGGCGCGGTTCACGTCCACGATACGTCGAATTACGAGCGCGCCGACATAGCAGCCCGGCTCGGGCTCATCTTCAAAATCCGCTTCGATCTTTACCAATGGAAATTCATGGTAAAGTTCCTCAACAATTTTCTCGCGCAGCTCACGCCCTTTCTGTTCTACATGATCGGTGGCTATCTGGTCATCCAGGGGCGGCTGGATGTCGGCCAGCTCGTGGCCGTGATTGGCGCCTACAAGGACTTGCCCGGACCGATGAAGGAACTGATCGACTGGGATCAGGACCGGCAGGATGTCCAGGTCAAATATCAGCAGGTCGTCGAACAGTTCACCGTCGAGAATATCATCGCGCCGGAAATCGGAGCACTGACGATCGACGATCCCGATCCGATGACCAAGCCGCTGTCGGCGATCAGCCTGTCGATAGCCGACGATGGCGGCGCAATGCTCCTCAATCGCATCTCGCTCGAGGTCAAGCCGGGTGAGACGGTGGCGCTGGTCAGCACCGCAACAGGGGGAGCGGAGGCGCTTGCGGAAGCCTTTGCGCGGCTGACCTGGCCGGATAGTGGAAGGATCGTTTCGGGCTCCGATGACTTGCTCGATCTCCCCGAAGCCGTGACCGGCCGGCGCATGTCCTACGCTTCGTCGGATGTTTTCCTGTTCCAGGCAAGCCTGCGCGACAATTTGCTCTACGGGTTGAAGCATGCGCCGCTGACATCGGTGACATATGACGGCGCCGCGGCGGACCAGCACCGTTGGAATATCGACGAGGCGCGCCGGTCGGGCAATCCGGATCTCGATATCCGCAGCGACTGGATCAACTATGCCTCCGCCGGCGCCACCGGCCCGCACGACCTCTTTGAAGCCGTGCGCCGGGTGCTCGACGCGGTTCTTCTGTCGCGCGACATTCTGGATCTAGGCTTGCGCTCTTCGGCCGACCTCAAGCGCCACACGAAGCTTGCCGGGCGGATCGTCGAATTGCGTGCGGCGCTGCGAACCCGGTTGGAGGAAGAAGGCCTGAGCGCGCTGGTGGTTCCTTTTGAACCGGGCGCCTACAACAAGGAAGCGACGATCGGCCAGAACCTGCTCTTCGGCGCTGCGGCCGGCCCCGAACTGGCTCACAAGGCACTGGCGTCCAATCCCTATTTTGCTTCCGTGCTGAAGCAAGCCGGCCTCGACCGCACGCTCTACGAAATGGGCATGGAGATCGCCGAACAGGCGATCGAGCTGTTTGCCGACCTGCCGCCCGAACATCAGTTCTTCCAGCAGCTCGCCTTCATGAGCGCCGAGGAGATACCCGCCTACGAAACCTTGCTGCAACGGCTCAAGAATCGCCCCTACGATGCGGTTTCGGAGAACGACCGCGCCATGATGGTCACCTTAAGCTTTGCCTATATCGAGCCCCGGCATCGCTTCGGCCTGTTGACCGACGAGCTGATGAGCAAGATCATCGCTGCACGCAACCAGTTCTATGAAAACCTGCCGGCCGAGCTGGAGAAAGCTGTCGAACGGTTTGATCCTGCCAAATACATCGCCGCGGCCACCGTCATGGACAACGTCCTGTTCGGGCGTGTCGGCAACAACCATCCCGACGCGCCGGACCGTATTCGCTCCATCGTCTATGATATTCTTGACGAACTGGGACTTTATGCCGAGCTTCTGGATGTCGGCCTGGACTTCAACGTCGGCGCCGCCGGCAGGCGGCTGACCGGCGGACAGCGACAGAAGCTCGATGTTGCCCGCGCCTTGCTCAAGCGTCCCGATTTCCTCATTCTCAATCGGCCGCTGTCAGCGCTCGACCAGCGCGTGCAGGACAAAGTGTTGCGGAATGTGCTCGACGAAGCCAGACGCGACGGCCATTCGCCGGCAATTGTGTGGGTGGTGACGAATCCGGCAATGGCGGCGATGTTCGATCGGGTTGTGGTCTTTGACTCAGGCCAATTGGTGGAAGACGGAACACACGAGACACTCTTGGCGGGAAACGGTATCTTCAAGGAACTTGTGTCATAGTCTGGCAAACGCGAATTCAGGAAGGTTTGCGACAATGCTGCTCAAGGATGAAGTTGGAATGCTGCAACGCGTTCCCTTGTTCTCTGGCATCGAGCCGACAAAGCTCAAGCTGCTCGCGTTCACGTCCGATCGCGTGAACTACAGTGCCGGCCAGATTCTTTTCCGGCAGGGCGACGAGGCAGACGCGGCCTATGTCATCCTTTCGGGCAGCGCGGATATTCTGGTCGATTCCGACAATGGGCCGATCAAAGTTGCTGAATTGCTGCCAAATTCGATCGTTGGCGAGATTGCCATATTGTGCAACAGCTCCCGTACTGCCACCGTCAAAGCGGCAAGTGAGCTGGAGGCCTTGAGAATCCGCAAGGACCATTTCCTGAGGCTTATGAAGGAGTTTCCCGAAATGACCATCGAGATATTGCGGGTTCTTGCCGATAGGCTAAGCAGTACGACCGCGGACCTGATCGACGCACGAACGGCCGAGAGCGATTCACAGTTGCACTGAAGCGGCGAGCCGCTCTGTTTCTTTGTTTTGATGCAGTTTCCGGAACCGTGTCACACCTTTCCTGGAACGACTCTGGCAGCAGTTGGTTGGCTACGATGGGCGAAAGGGTGCATGGACGACGATTTCTTCCTTGTCAGGTTTTGGGGCGTGCGCGGCAGCATTGCGGTGTCGGGGCCAGAATTTGCTCGCTATGGCGGCAACACGATCTGCATCGAGATGCAATGCGGCAAGCATACGCTTCTGTTCGACGCGGGCTCCGGCTTGCGGCCTGCCGGCAGGACGCTTCGGGCGGCGGGCGTCACCGATTTCGACCTGTTTTTCACCCATTGCCACTACGACCACGTCATCGGGCTGCCGGCTTTCAAGCCTATTTATGAACGAGGCATCAAAGTTACGCTTTGGTCCGGGCATCTGGCTGGACGCATGACGACGCGGCAGATGGTCGATGAATTCATTCGGCCGCCATGGTTTCCGGTGACACTCGGTGTCTGCAAGGCGAGCCTCGACTGCCGCGATTTCGCATCCGGAGACGTGCTTCGGCCGCGCGAAGGAGTTGTTGTGCGGACCGGTAGTCTTACCCATCCGGGCGGCTGCATCGGCTACCGGGTCGAATGGGGGGGCCGCGTCGTGGCGGTCATCACAGACACCGAGCACGAGCCGGGCAAACTCGATCCGGCGGTGCTCGGCCTGATCGAGAATGCCGACCTCGTCATTTACGATTGCACCTACACCGAGGAGGAAATGGAGCGCTACCGCGGCAACGGGCACTCGACATGGCAACAGGGCGTCAAGCTCTGCGAGGCGGCCGGCGCGCGCGGGCTTGCGCTGTTTCACCACGATCCGGCACGCACCGACGATGAGCTGGACGAGATGGAGAAACTGGCCAAAGACAGATTTGCCGGCGCTTTTGCGGCGCGGGATGGCCAGACGCTCACATTTCCAGTCTTGCACAAAAAGCGCTGAGCTATTTTCCGGCGCTGCGTTCTGTCAGTGTGCTGATCGGAAGCCATGCGCAGCCTTCTGCCCGCGCGGTGATCGTGAACAGCCGTTCGAGGAAAAGCCAGGCCGATTCATCATGGACGAGATGGTGGGTGAGCAGGCCGACCGGTTCGCCGCCGCCGAATGCACGCTGCAATTGCGCGACGATGGCCTGAACCAACAGACCATGATCGCGGCAGCCGCGCGTGCCATGCCAATCCATGATGTCGACATTGCTGTTGATGACCGCCAGGGAAGCCGGCCTTGGCGGCCCGAACACCGACAATGCCGCAAATCCTATCGATCGGAGGTCGGGTACCAGGCCGGCGTCGATCCGGTTCCAGGGCGGCACCAGCATCGGAACCGCACGTGCGCCGTGCAGGCCGCTTACACGCGACAGCCCGCCGGCCAGCTCATCCAGCACCACCTCGCGTGGCCGATGCGCGCCAAGCTCCTGCTTTTTTTGACCCTCGGGCGCATGATTTCGGTGCGCCCAGCCATGAATGGCGACCGTGGCATGCGGCGCCGCGTCAAGCCGGACGACAAGCGTCCCGTCGGTCCGGGCCGGAATGACGGCCAGAGTGACCGGCACCCCGAAGTCACCGGTGAGGTCGAGCAACCGATCGAGCGCCGGCGTCGGATCCACGGCGTCATCGTCGCGCAGCCAGAACTCTGCCTTGCGGCCCGCCCGTTGCCGGTGCGCCAGCTCGTCCACCAGGGGCTGCCAAATCGGGTCGGATGTCATGACAACGGGATCATCTTGAGAAGTTCCGCCAGACGGGCCTTTGCAGCACCGAGAGAGCGTTCTTCGAGAACGAAACGTCTGGCCTCTGCAGCCATGATGGTTCTTTCGTCATTGTTGGCCAGAAGCCTTGCAATTGCGGAAGCGAACGCCGCTACATCGCCTGGCGGGGTGAGAAACCCGGTCTGGCCATGCCGCACGACCTCCGGCACGCCGGCAATGTCCTGAGCCACCACCGGAAGGCCGGCGGCCTGTGCTTCAAGATAGGCAATGCCATAGGCCTCGCCGTAACCCGGCCAGACGTAGATTCCCCCGCGATAGAGGACATCCGGCACGGCGACCGGCTCAATAGCGCCAAGCCATTCGATACGGTCGGCGGGCAAGCCGGCGAATTGCGCCTTTACCTCGTCACGGGCAGGTCCGTCCCCGACGACCGACAGCGTCCAGGGGAGATGGCCGATCAACCCGAGCGCCTGCGCCAGCATGCGATAGCTCAAGACCTTGTCGCCCGGGCGCATCATGGCGACGGTCACGAGGCGCGTCGGATAATCCAGTACCGGCATTTCGTGGAATGCCGATGTGTCGATGAAGGGTGAAAGCATACCGAGAGCGGCGTGGGGAACAGCATCCGCCAGCCCCTGGCGATCCCTTTGCGTGAAGCAGATGTTCAGCGCCGCCTGCTCGATGGCTCGCGCCACCAATGCCTGGCTATCGGCCCACGAACCGGCGTTGCGCCGTTCGGAATAGGAGGCTTCGGCCGTCACATAGGGGATGGCAAAGGCCAACGCCAGCTCGGGCCCGATCAGGTCGGGCGCCTTGTAGTAGGGATGATAGGAGAACCAGAGATCGGGCTTGCCGTCACGGTCCCAAAGCCTTGTCAGTCGCGCGGCTTCGTCCCGGGCCTCGATCATGAGCGCATCGAAACTTTTCGGTTCCGGCTGGCGTAGATAGAAGCGCAACTCCGATGCCAGTTCGACGCTATGCCCGCCATGCTGCAGCGCCTGGACCAGCATCCGTGCCATCTGGCGGTCGCCGGAGACAACGGGATGATTGGGCGACTTCAGCGGGGCGTAGAAGGCAATTCGCATCGCGCGATCCTATCATCGCAAAGCCTGCCCAAGTCAATTTCGAGGCATGATCGACTTCACCTTCAAGCGCTGGAATGTGCTATCTGATGCTTATGGAAACAGCTGTCGCGTCCGACCCGTTCGTCGCTTCTTTGCCGGTCTTCGCAAAGTTCGAAAGCGTTGCCGATATCGACAACTATCGGCCTCTCCCCGATGGCTGGGCGCTGGCCACCGCCGACATCGTCGGCTCGACCAAGGCGATCGAGGCCGGGCGCTACAAAACCGTCAATATGGCCGGCGCCAGCGTCATTTCGGCGCTGCTCAATGCACTGGGCCGGCAAGATCTTCCCTTCGTCTTCGGCGGCGACGGCGCGCTCGTGGCGTTTCCCGGCTCGGCGCTGGAGATCGCCCGTAACGCGCTGGCTTCTGTCCAGAGATGGGTGGCGGACGAACTGGACCTGACCTTGCGTGCCGCAATCGTGCCGATAAAGGACATAAGAGCGCAAGGCCTCGACGTTCGCGTGGCGAGGTTCCAGGCCTCCGAAGCAGCCTTCTATGCCATGTTCGCCGGCGGCGGCGGCAGTTGGGCGGAAGCCGAAATGAAAGCCGGGCGCTACCGCGTCGACCCCGCCCCGGCCGGCGCGCGGCCGGATCTGACCGGCCTCTCCTGCCGCTGGAACCCGATCGAAGCCCGGCATGGCGAAATTGTCTCGATCATAGCCGTGCCGGGGGCATCGCGCGACTTGCGTGGTTTCCAGTTTCTGGCTTCCGACATCATCGCCCTTGCCGGCAGGCAGGAGCGCGATGGCCACCCGGTGCCGGTGGACGGTCCGGCCTATAGTCTCTTGCCCGCCGGTCTCGATGTCGAGGCACGGGCCACGGCGCCGCCGGGGCGGCGGTGGCTGGCCAAGCTGTGGGTGATCTTCCTGATGACGCTTACGGCCGTCACCGACAAATTGGGCTGGACGATCGGCGGTTTCGACCCGAAGGTCTACAAACGCGAGGTGGCCAGCAATTCGGATTTCCGCAAGTTCGACGACGGCTTGAAGATGACCATCGACGTCGACGCGGATGTGTTGCAGCGGATCGAGAACCGGCTGAAACAGGCGGAAGAGGCCGGCATCTGCAACTATGGCCTGCACCGCCAGAAGTCGGCCTTGATGACATGCCTCGTCATCTCGCCGCTGCAGCGCGATCATGTTCACTTCATCGATGGCGCCGCCGGCGGCTATGCAATGGCTGCCGCAAGCCTGAAGGCGAAGGCGCCGGTCTGACGACGGCTTGGGGAAATCGATTTTCCGCAATGCGCCTCGGCCATGGTTCTTGAGACCCGGCGAGCCCGACGGTGCCTGAGCCGACCAATTTTTGCGCGATGTCAGGATCGGGATTGCACTTCGCCGGCAGCCTCGCCACATAGTGTCGCAGGTGATTTGTGCGGTCGACGTCTGCTTGCTTCCTGCAAGGACAGTCATTTGGGATATTCTTCGCCGGCTTCTGCCCCCGAAGCCGGCTTCATTGACTTCGAGAATTTGCGGATCAAAGGAGATGGCTCGTCTTCGACGGGTTTCGAGATAGCATGAGCACAGCGCAAGCAGAAATTTCCAACATTCTCATGGATAAGGTTGCCGATTGGCTGACCCAATCGGCGCTGGCGGGCGACGACCTGGAAACATTGGTCAAGGGTTTTTGTGAACGGCTGGCTGCTGCCGGCCTGCCGCTGAAGCGGGTGCATTTGAGCTTTTCGATGCTGCATCCGCTTTATGACGCGCTCGGTTTCACCTGGATTCGCGGCCAAGGCCTGGAAGTGGAAGGCTTCCGGAGTGAGAACGGCGTCCATTCCGACAGATTCCTGACCAGCCCATACTACCATCTGCTCAGCAACAAGCTCGACCATCTGCGGCGCCGGCTCGACCCGTCGGTGCGGTCGGAGTTTCCTGTTTTCGATGAGCTCAGGCTTATGGGCGTCACCGATTACATGGCTTTCGTCCATCCCTTCAACGGCGATACAAGTCAGGGCATGTTGGGGTCCTGGTCCACCGACAGTGCTTCAGGCTTCAGCGACAGCATGATTTCGGCGCTGCTGCGGATCCAGAACCATCTCGCTATAGCAAGCAAGATGGCGGTGCTCACCAAGCTCGCCGACAACATGATGACCACGTATCTCGGCGGTGACGCCGGCAGGCGCGTGCTGGACGGCCAGATCAAGCGCGGCGAGGGCGACACAATCCGGGCCGCGCTGGTGATGGGCGATATGCGCGGGTCGACAAGGCTCGCCGAAACCTCCGGCCGCGAAGTCTATATCGATACGCTGAACCAGTTTTTCGATGCCATCGCAGCACCTTTCAATCGCAAAGGCGGGCAGATCATGAGTTTCCTGGGGGATGGATTCATTGCCGTCTACCCCTGCGAAAGGCACCGGGCGCAGTCAGAGATCGCCTGCCAGGCTGCTCTTGCGGCTGCGCACAAGGCCAGCATGCGCATGATGGAGCTCAATCTGCGCAGAAAAGAGCAAGGACTGGGCGACATAAAATTTGGTATCGGCCTGCATGTCGGCAATGTGATGTTCGGCAATGTCGGGCTTACCGACCGACTCACATTCTCCGTCTTCGGCTCGGCTGTAAACGAGGTCCAGCGTCTCCAGACCCTGACTAAGAAATATCCGCACAGCGTTCTCGCCAGCAAGGACTTCGCCGGCTATTGCGGGGCCAACAGCTGGTTGACGCTCGGCGAGGAGGAACTGGCGGGCAGCAAGCAGAAGCTGACGGTGCTTTCACCCGATCTGTCGGGTGCTCTCGCACTCGATGAAGACGCTGCGCTGCAGCCGTTTCACGATCGGATATCGGACGCCGAGCAGGTCATGCTGCTTCATCGCGATGCCGCGCGGCTGTCGGCGGGCGACCGGAGGAAGCTCCAGTAGTCACCACCATCCGATCTGGACGCCCTGGTATGCTGTCCGGCCGCCGGTCGCCGGGGAATTCGTTTCGAATCCAAGTTGCTCTGCGCTGACAATGCGCTAGTCTTGCTTTTTGGGGCCGGTCGGGAGGCGCCAGATTGGGGCTGGTGTGGGAATGGATGCAGGCGTTGATCTGCTGCGGATCGAGGATGTTGGCATCTCTTTTGCCATTGTCGGGGGACCGTTGCATGCCGTCAGGCGGGCAAATCTTCGCGTCCTGCCCGGCAAGGTCACCGCACTTGTCGGTGAGTCCGGTTCCGGAAAATCGGTTCTCAGCCAGGCCGTGATGGGCATCTTGCCGAACACGGCCCATGTTCGCGGCCGTATCCTGTTTTCCGATCCCAAAAAGCCCGGCACGACGCAGGATATCCTGCAGATGCCGCGAGACGGACCCGAAATCCGGGCGTTGAGAGGCAGCCGCATCGGCAAGATCTTTCAGGAGCCGATGACATCGCTGTCGCCGCTGCACACGATCGGCAACCAGGTCAGCGAATCCCTGCAGATTCATACGCACATGGATCGGACGGAGCGCAAGGCACGGACCGAGGAAATGCTCGGCCTCGTCGGGTTTCCCAATCCCAAGCGCGCCTACGACATGTATCCATTTGAACTTTCTGGAGGATTGCGGCAACGCGCTATGATCGCCATGGCGCTTATCTGCCGGCCCGCTCTGTTGATCGCCGATGAGCCGACGACGGCGTTGGACGTCACCATCCAGGCGCAAATCCTGCAATTGCTTCGTGGGCTCCAGACCAAGCTCAACATGGCAATGCTGCTGATCACGCACGACCTCGGCGTGGTCGCCAATGTCGCCGACGAGGTGGTCGTCATGTACCATGGCGAGATCATGGAAGCAGGCCCTGTGGAGGCAATATTCCGCCGGCCAGGCCACCCTTACCTGAAGGGCCTCATGGCAGCCGTTCCGCATTTCGACCTGAAGCCTGGCGAAAGACTGAAGGCGCTCCGCGAGGTGCCGGTGAATGTCGGGACCCTGCTGGGCAAGCAGACGGCGCCGGAAGCGAAGGGGCCGGACGACATTCTGCTGTCGGTCAGGGATCTGAAAAAGGTCTACACCATCCGCAACTCCGGATGGTTCAGCGGGAGCCATCAGACCTCTGTTCGCGCCGTGGACGGCGTCAGCTTCGACATCAGGCGAGGTGAGTGCCTGGGCCTGGTTGGCGAAAGCGGTTGCGGCAAAACCACCGTCAGCAAGATCCTGATGCGGGCCGTCACCCCTACCGGCGGCTCCGTGATCTTCAACGGCCGCGACGGACCGATCGACGTCCTGGAAGCCGAGGGAGACGCCCTGCGCTTGCTGCGGGCGAAACTCCAGATGGTTTTCCAGGATCCGGTCTCGTCGCTTTCGCCTCGCATGACCGTGGAAAACATCTTGAGCGAGCCGCTGGAAATCCATCAACGTGGCAATGCCGCGTCCCGGCTAGCCACGGTCAAGAGCCTGATGCAGGCAATCGGGCTCGATCCGCGCTTCATCCAGCGCTATCCCCACAGCTTCTCCGGCGGGCAGCGTCAGCGTATCGGCATTGCGCGCGCCTTGGCGCTGGGGCCTGAACTGCTGATCTGCGACGAGCCGGTTTCGGCGCTCGATGTCTCCGTGCAGGCGCAGATCCTGAACCTTCTGAAGGACCTGCAGAAGGAACTGGGCCTGACCTACCTGTTCATATCCCACAATCTGGCGGTGGTGGACTACATGGCGGACCGCATCGCGGTGATGTGCGGCGGGCGTATCGTCGAGCTTGCACCGCGCGAAATTCTGCTCAGGAAACCGATCCACCCCTACACGCGCTCGCTGCTCGCCGCAGTCCCCTTCCCCGATCTCGACCGGCCGATGGATTTCAAGACGCTGAAGCTCGGCGGCGCTTCCGACACCAGCGCATGGGGCCCGCAATTCCGCGACGAGGGCGAAGAGGATATGCTGTCGCCGCTCGATCTCGGCGGCGGCCATCTCGTGCTGGCCCGACGTTCGGCCGATGTCAGCGAGTTACGCCATTGATCAGCCGCCGCACTGTCCTTGGTCTCATGGCTTCGGCATTTCTGCCGGGCACGGCGCGCGCCGGCGATCTGGAGCCGGATTTTCTTCAGCCGCAGCTGAAAGCCAGGGCTCTGCCGCCACTCGCGGAGCGCCTGCCCAAAAGCCCGCGCGCGTTGAACCTCGCGGCGATGGGCCGGCAGCCCGGCCAGTATGGCGGCACGCTGCGTACGATCATCGGCAGCCAGAAAGATATCCGGATGATGACGATCTACGGGTATTCCCGGCTGGTCGGCTATGACGAAAAGCTTAACTTTCAGGCCGACATTCTCGAAAGTTTCGACGTAAAGGATGATCGCGTCTTCACGTTCAAGATTCGTGAAGGCCATAAATGGTCAGACGGCAGCCTGCTGACGCCGGAGGATTTTCGTTATTGCTGGGAAGATGTCTGGCTGAACGATGAGCTTTCGCAAGGGGGGCTCGCCCCTGCCCTGCTGGCGGACGGCAAGCCGCCACGTTTCGAGATCGTCGATCCGTTGACGGTCCGCTACAGTTGGGACGCGCCCAATCCCGACTTCCTGCCCAAACTTGCCGCTGCTTCGCCGACACCGCTTGTTTTGCCGGCCGCCTATCTCAAGCAGTTCCACAAGAAATATCAGGATCCATTCCGGCTCGCCGGCCTGATGAAGGAGAACCGGACCGCAAAATGGACGCTGCTGCACATCCGCATGTCGCGGCAGTATCGCCCGGAGAACCCGGATCTGCCGACACTCGACCCCTGGCAGAACCGGACCAAGCCGCCGGCCGAGCAGTTCATCTTCGAGCGCAACCCGTTCTTTCATCGAACAGACGAGAACGGCCGGCAACTGCCCTATGTCGACCGGATCATCATGAATGTCAGCTCGTCGGCGATCATCTCCGCCAAGACCGGTGCGGGCGAGAGCGACCTGCAATGCATGGGAATCGACTTCAGCGATTACTCCTTCCTGAAGGACGCGGAGAAGCGCTACCCGGTGAAGATGCATCTGTGGAAACGCACACAGGGTTCGCGGCTGGCGCTCATGCCCAATCTGAATTGTGCCGACCCGGTGTGGCGTGGCCTTTTGCGTGACGTGCGCGTGCGCCGCGCACTTTCGCTCGCTGTGGACCGGCGCGAGATCAACATGGCCGTCTTCTACGGATTGGCGCAGGAAAGCGCCGATACGGTCTTGCCGGAGAGCCCGCTCTACCGGCCGGAATTCGCGAAAGCCTGGGTCGCCCACGATCCCGACCAGGCCAATGCACTGCTTGACGAGGTCGGGCTTCAGGCCCGTGACGATGACGGCCTGCGGCTACTTCCCGATGGACGCCCGGCGCAGATCATCGTGGAAACGGCCGGCGAAAGCACGCTGGAAACCGATGCGCTCGAACTCATCACCGATCACTGGCGCAAGATAGGCATCGCTTTGTTCATCCGGACTTCGCAGCGCGACATCTTCCGCAGCCGCGCGCTTGGCGGCCAGATCCTGATGTCGATGTCGTCGGGCATCGACAATGGCGTGCCGACCGCAGACATGAATCCATACCAGCTGGCCCCCACCATCGACGACCAGCTGCAATGGCCGCTCTGGGGCGCTTACTATCTGTCGCATGGCAAGATGGGTGAGGCGCCCGATGTTCCTGAAGTGGTCGAGTTGATGGCTTTGCTCAAGCGCTGGAACGGATCGACCGAATCCAGCGAGCGCGCCGAAATCTGGAACTCGATGCTGTCGATCTACACCGATCAGGTGTTCTCTATCGGTACGGTGAACGAAACACTTCAGCCGATTCTGGTATCCTCGCGGCTGCGCAACCTGCCTGACAAAGCACTCTACGGCTACGACCCGACCTCCTATTTCGGTGTCTATTTGCTGGACACATTCTGGCTTGGAGGCTCCTGAGCGTGCTTCGATATCTTGTCTGGCGCATCGCCGTGATGGTTCCAACGCTGCTGGTCATATCGGCGCTGGTGTTCACCATCATCGAACTTCCACCGGGCGATTATTTCGACAGCTATGTCGCTGAGCTTCGGGCCCAGGGCGAAGCGGTGGATTCCGACCGCATCCAGATGATGCGCAAAGAATATGGTTTCGACCAGCCGCCGGTCATTCGCTACTTCTACTGGGTGGGCGGGATGCTGCACGGCGATTTCGGCTATTCCTTCGAATATGAGCTGCCGGTTCGCGACGTCGTCGGCGACCGAATGTGGCTGACCGTGCTGGTTTCCTTCGTCACGATCATCTTCACCTGGCTCATCGCCTTTCCGATCGGCATGTACTCCGCCACGCATCAATACAGCTGGGGCGACTACGGCCTGACTTTCTTCGGCCTTCTCGGCCTTGCCATTCCGAATTTCATGCTGGCGCTGATCCTGATGTATTTCGCCAACATCTGGTTCGGCACGTCCATCGGCCACCTCATGGACCAGCAATATCTCGGCGAGCCGATGAGCTGGGCCAAGGCGAAGTCGATCCTCGCCCATCTCTGGATCCCGGTCCTGATCATCGGCACCGGCGGCACGGCGAGCATGATCCGGCGGCTGCGCGCCAATCTGCTCGACGAACTGCACAAGCAATATGTCGTTACAGCGCGCGCCAAGGGCCTGCATCCGTTCAAGGCGCTGGTCAAATATCCGCTGCGCATGGCGCTCAATTTCTTCATTTCCGACATCGGCTCGATCCTGCCGGCCATCATCTCCGGCGCTGAGATCACGGCTATCGTTCTGTCTTTGGAAACGACCGGGCCGATGCTGATCAAGGCGCTGCAAAGCCAGGATATGTATCTGGCAGGGTCATTCCTGATGTTCCTCGCCTTCCTGACGGTTATCGGCGTGCTGATTTCCGACCTGGCGCTGGCGCTGCTTGATCCACGAATTCGTTTGCAGGGTGGCAGCACCAAATGAAGCAGGACTCGCCGCTGCCCGCTCCGGGTGCTCCACTGCAACACTACATTTCCAGCGCGCCCTTCGACCTGCAGTCGGTCGAGGCGATGACGCCGGAGCAATCGAAGGTCTTTCAGGCATCGCAGTTGCGGCTGATGTGGTGGAAATTCCGCAAACACCGGCTTGCGCTTATATCCGGCATATTCCTGGCAGTGCTGTATTCCGGGATACTGATCTGCGAGTTCCTGGCGCCCTACAATCTGCACTCGCGCAACATGGACTACATCTATGCGCCCCCGCAGCACGTGCATCTGTTCCACAATGGCGAGTTCGTCGGGCCGTTCGTCTATGGCCGCCAGATGACGCTGGATATGGACACGCTCAAGCGGAACTACATCGAGAACCACGACGACGTTCAGCGGCTCCGTTTCTTCTGCCAGGGCGACACTTATCGGTTCTGGGGCCTGATCGAAGGTGACAGGCATTTTGTCTGTCCTGCCGAAAACGGGCAGCTGTTTCTGGCCGGCACCGACAGGCTGGGGCGCGACGTGCTCTCGCGCATGATCTATGGCGCACGCATTTCACTGACTATCGGCCTCGTCGGCATCAGTTTCAGCTTCCTGCTCGGCATCGTCATCGGCGGGCTGGCCGGCTATCACGGCGGTATCTTCGACCTGATCGTCCAACGGATAATCGAAGTCCTGCAATCGATTCCCAGCATTCCGCTATGGCTGGCCCTGGCGGCGATCATGCCGATAACGTGGAGTCCGATCCTGATCTATTTCGGCATCACCGTCATCCTCGGGCTGCTCGACTGGACCGGACTGGCGCGGGCCGTGCGTTCAAAGCTTCTGGCCTTGCGCGAGGAGGATTACGTTCTGGCCGCGCAGTTGATGGGCGCCGGAAGCAGCCGCATCATCAGGCGGCATCTCATTCCCGGCTTCATGTCGCATCTGATCGCGACGGCGACGCTCTCCATCCCTGGCATGATCCTGGGCGAAACGGCGCTGAGCTTCCTCGGGCTCGGCCTGAGGGCGCCGATAACCAGCTGGGGCATCCTGCTCACCGAGGCGCGCAGCGTCAGCGTGATCGCGTTCTATCCATGGCTGCTTTTGCCGATGCTGCCGGTCATCCTCGTTATCATGGCGTTCAACTTCCTCGGCGACGGCTTGCGGGACGCCGCAGACCCCTACAAGTGATATCGCTGTTCCACCGCGCGGCCTGCCGAACACTCCACCCGGTATGACGCTTGTCGGCGGCCGGTTGCGTTATTGCAGGGTTCGTCGTTCGCCTTTATATGCAGCAAGCCTCGATCGGGGCTGCTGGTTCAGGACACACAATCGCATATGAGTCGCCTCGATAATTTCATCAGCAGGATGACCGCGCAGCGCGACATTCTTAATCGAATCTGCCCCGAGGTGGCGAAGATGGAGGGGCTTGTGCTTGAGCTCGGCCTCGGCAATGGCCGGACATTCCACCATCTGCGCGAGCTTCTGCCCGGGCGCCGGATCGTGGTGTTCGACCGCGAAGTTGGCGCGCACACTAGCTCAATTCCCGAAGCTGAAAACCTCGTGCTCGGCGAAATACGCGAGACGGGCCGCAAGTTCATTGGCATCGAAGCCGCCCTTGTTCATGCCGACATCGGCACCGGCTATGACGATCGCGATGCAGTGACCGCTACCTGGCTTCCCGATCTGATTGCGAGCCTGCTTCGCGTCGGCGGCTTCGCGGTCAGTGGCACGCCGCTCGATCACCCGCTGCTGCAACACCTCCCGGCGCCCACTTCGGAGCCCGCCGACCGTTATTTCCTCTGCAAGCGCGTGTAAGCGGCAGAGAACTCTTCAGGGGATCGTATAAACCGCAATCTCCCGCTCGATGCCGCGCAGCGAGACCTCGTGCGGCACGGGCGTCAGCGCGTTCCTGTGCAACAAATCGGCAGTGAGATTGTCGTCGACCACCGCACGCGTGGCGAAGATCGCCTGTGCGTTGGCGAGGTTCTGGACCCGCGAAGCAATGTTGACCGTCTGGCCGAAATAATCCTGCCGCTCGTTCATGGACACGGCTATGCAGGGGCCGGCATGAACACCGATCTTTAGCAGAAGGTCCTCGCGCCCGCTTTTGTCATTGAGCGCCCGCATGGCGTCGCGCATCCGCAGCGCCGCGGCAATCGCACGGTCAGGCGTCGCGAAGGTCGCCATCACCGCATCGCCGATCGTCTTCACAACCGCGCCTGCCTCCGCCGCGACGATCTCGTGCAGAACCTGGAAATGCTCGCGCACGAGATCGAAGGCTGAAAGATCGCCCACCCGCTCGTAAAGCTCGGTCGATCCGCGCAGATCGGTGAACAGGAAGGTCAGGCTGGTGATCTTCAGGCGCTGGTTGATGTCGAGCGTATCCGTGCGATAGAGATCCCGGAACGTCTGGTTGGTGAGCAGGCGCTTGGCGGTCACGAAGGGCCGGCGCTTGCCCAGGAAATCATGCAATACCGGGCAGGCGATGAAGACCGTCGGCAGCACGCGCGTGTCGGTCCTGTTTTCCAGCGAAATGCGCAATGGGCCGGGCTGCATCTCCAGCGTCTGGCTCTGGACATGGTCGCGGTCGAAGGCCAGAGAGAGGTTTCGCCGCTCTTTTGCCGGTTCGCCCTTCGCGTCGATGAACTGGGCCGAATGCGTGACCGGCTCGAAGACGATGATGAATTGGGGCGGAAGCTGGATGTGCAGAACCGCCTTTTCACCGGGCGCTAGCTCGATATCTTCCAGCGAGAACGCTTCCATCTTTTCCGCCAGATCCTCGTCCGGCAGATCGGCCCCGGACGCCCAGTAGATCTGGCGGTAATATTCCACCAACGGCAGTTCGTGTGGATTGTGGGCGGCAATCCTGCGCACACGGGGACTGACGGTGAATGTCACCTCGACCATCTCGTCGAGTGTCGGCGAATAGCCCTGGGAGCACAGCGCGCAGGTGTATTCGTCCTTCTGCATGGTTTTCAGCGTGGCGTTGGTGTCGAGCACGCCGCCACAGCCGGGGCACAGAACATTCCAGGAAATGTCGAAGATGCCCACCCGCACCGCATGGAGAAAGGCGCTTATGGTGCGTTCCTCGTCGAGGCCATGCTTGCTGGCGAAGGCCAGCGCATTGATGCGGCAAAGTTCGCGGTCCTTGCCCTCGGCGATGGTTTGCCGGATTGCGTCGATTGCCTGCGGATCGACATCGGTCGATTGCCGCAGAAGCGAGAACAGATCCTGAGCTTCGGTCATCGTGCAGGCTCCGGAAATTGCGCCGCTAGAGCATGATGCCGAAAAGTGTGAAGCGGTTTTCGGACGACATCATCCTCTATTTCCTGATTTAGAGGCGGATTCAGATTTCAGGTCGGACAGACCTGAAATCATCCGGCTCTAGGCGTGTTGGCCGGACCGATCTTCGACCCGAACGCTCCATCATACTGCGAAATGAACCGTACGGCCATTCGAATGGACAAGCCTGGTGACAGGTCAATTTCCATTTGTTGAATTCCAAACTATGATAGCCCATGGGGCATTCATCTCTGGGGTTTTCTCCATGCCGACACGCGACAACCCGCCGTTTCCGGCGGCCCTGCGCCTTTTCTCGGCGGGGGTCATCATCGTCCTGATCGTCGGGGCCGGCCTGTTTTTCGCGCCCGCGCTGGTCAAGCCGCGCTGGCCCTGGGCCGTCACGCCGTTCAATGCCCGCTTCCTCGGCGGCTTCTACACCGCCGAAATGGCAGTGATGGCGGCGCTGCTGGTCTGGAATCGCTGGTCGCCCGGCAGGCTTGTGCTGGTCATGGCCTTCATCTTCACCGTCATCGTGTCGGCGGCTTCGTTCATCAACCTTGGCTATTTCAACTTCGAGCGCAAAGCCCCCTGGCTATGGTTTCTGGTCTATCTTGCGTCGGCCGCTGTATCCGGGCTGTTCCTGTGGCGGGCAAGGGCCCGCCCTTCTGCAAAAGGCGTGATCTTAAACCCCGCATGGCGCGCCTACCTACCGGTGGAAATGACGATCCTCGGGGTCTACGGCGTCGGCCTGTTGCTGTTTCCCCTGACATTCGGTGGCTTCTGGCCATGGCCGATCGATGCCTTCCACGCCCAGGTCTACAGTGCCATCTTCCTCGCGGGTGCAGGCGGCACCTATCTCCTCTGGAGAAGTGCGCCGCGTGAGGAATTGCTGGTGCTCGGCCTGGCGCAGTTTCTGGTTGGCCTGCTTGCCGTTCTTGGCCTCGTCATCACCGACGCCGCCGTGCACCGGATCGACTGGACGGCGGCCGGGACATTGTGCTGGCTTGCCCTTTTCGGCTGGATCGGCATCAGCGGTATCCTCAAATTCTACGCCGCCCCCCGGCATTTTGCCGCGCAATCGGCATAGGTCGCAGAGACGGCTGGATTTTCAGGTGACGTCCGGTGCATCGTGCCGGGCATATTGCCTCTGTCCTTTGTTCTGACGCAATTCCGGACGGAAAACCGCTCACACTTTTCCTGGAATTGCTGTAGCCGGAAAAGCCATGACCAGCACGCCACCCCTAGAGAAAATCCAGCCGCAGCTCCGGGCCGTCCGGCCAAGCGATGCCGAGGCGCTTTGCGCTATCTTCAATATGCCGGGCTTCCGCTGGGGCACACTCAGGATGCCATTCGAGATGGTGGAGCAGGTGGAGCGGCGCATCGCCAAGTCCGGCCCGGAAACCACCTGGATCGTTGCCGAGTCGGACGGCAAGGTTGTCGGCCATGGCAGCCTGGTCGCGCAGGGTTCGCCGCGCCGCTCGCATATCGGCGAGATCAATATCGGCCTTGACGATGGTTTTGTCGGCAGAGGCATCGGCTCTGCCATCCTAGGCGCGCTGCTTGACGTGGCCGACAATTGGCGCGCCCTTAAGCGGGTCGAGTTGACTGTCTATGCCGACAACGAACCGGCCATCCGTCTCTACACAAGCCATGGCTTCGAGGTCGAAGGCCGGCATGTGAAGGCCGGTTTTACCGACGGGCAGTACCACGACCTCCTGAGCATGGCCCGGCTGCGGTTCTGATGACCACCGTCCCTGCCCTTGCCCCTCCGGTGGACATTTTGGCCGTGCTGTCGCTGCTCTGCCCGGAGGTCGTGCGTGACATCGAGCAGAACTGGAATGCACCGGTTTCCGATTATGCCCGCCATCTGTGGCGGCCGGTGGCAAGGCCTGGATCGGCCCCGTCGATTGCTGCCCGCTCGATCCTGCGCGACGTCCTGCAGCAGCGCCTCGGTGCGATCATGCAGCCTGAAGCGATCGGCAAGGCCCTCAACGAATTCGACCACAGACCGGTTATCCAGTCCGGCCTGCACTGCCTGCTTCTGATGGATCGCATCACCTTCGATGCCCTGCTGCTTGCCTGGCTCGGCGCGGTCGAAAACGGGCTGTCGGCTTTTTTCGGCTTCATGGGAACGACCATGACCATGGAGACAACCGGCCGGGAGGGGCCGGGATGGCTCGATGTCGGCGACGACAAGGTCAATTTGTTTGGCATGGGGCGCCACAAACTGTGCCGCAAAAGCGCCTGCGCGGCCGGTCCCGTTACCCTCAACGGGCGCGCGCTCGAAACGGTGGGCAATGAGACGGATGCCAGAAGCTGGCTGGGCACGCTGCTTGCCAGCCAGGAAAAGGTGTTTGCAACCGCCGCCGATGCGCTGACAGAACTCAACGAGGATCTGGTCGCCGATTGGGATCGTTCCGGCATGGCTCGGCCGGTTTTCATCGATGATAGGCTGGCCGCGACTGTCGTGTCGCGGCATCTGGAAGATGAAGGCAGCCTTCTTTCCAGGCTGCTCCTCGAGCCAGCAAGGCGCCGGCGTCTCGACCATGCCTTGCAAGAAGCCGCATCGGGCCCATTTGGCAGGTTCCTGCCCAATGCCACGGCCTATTTCTGGGGCATCCGCGAGCAGCGCGTGCGCAAGCTCGTCCTCGAGAACGGGCGGCTGATCGAGCCTGACAGGCCGCATGGTCTTTCCATCCCGTTCGAGCGGCCGCATCTCCAGCAGGCACTGCTCGACGGCATGCTTTTGCCGGACTTGTTCCTGATGTTCCTCGCCCTTGCCATATTGCCGCGCGTGCGGGTTGTGGGCGGCCTGAGACAGATTGGCTATGTCGCGCTTTTCCACTCGATCCTGCTGGCTGCGCTTGATGAAAACGCGCCAGAAGAGCGCGATCTGGCCGCCGAGCTGCAGGTTCGGGAAAATGCCTGGGGCATGCGGGTCATCGATGAAAAGATCTCGGTCCGCGAGCAGCTTGCCAGCCTGCCGGAAGGAGCGCTCTTCCCGGACCTGCTGCGGCAATACCGGTTGCGGACATTTGCCGAGACGACCGATGACCTGAAACCGGTCCGCGAAAACGCCCGATGGCGCAAGATCGGCCGGGCCTCAGGCCTCTGACCCGGCCGGGCTTTAGCCCGTCATTGCACCACACCGGCCTTGCGGAGCCCCTCGACCATGAGTTCGAAATCGGCAGGGTTCTTGTAAGGCAAGACCTTGCGACGGTGTTCCAGCGAATAGGCGGGATTGACGCGAAGCAGGTCCTGCCATGCCGCATGGGCCTGCTCCAAACGGCCCAGATGGCCGTAGCATGCCGCCAGAAGCGCACGCGAGACGTCGGTGACAGCGTTGCGAGCCAGCCGTTGCAGCAAGAGGTCGACGGCCTCTTCGTACCTTCCCAGCTGAAACGATGCCAAAGCCTGGAAGTGCAGAAGCACATCCGGAAAGTATGGATTCAAGGTCTTTCCCCGGGCGAAACTCTCTAGCGCCTCCGCGGGTCTACCCGAATAATACAGCGCCTCGCCGCGGGCGACGTGCGCTTCGGCGAAGTTCGGATTGAGGGCTATCGCGCGCTCGACCTCGCCGATGGCTTCATCGTGCCGTCGTGTGTAAAGCTTGGCCGATGCCAGCGCCCAGTGCGCCCAGGGATCGCTGTCATCCAGCGTTACCGCTCGCGTTGCTGCCTCTTCCGCTTGCGCCATCGAGTCCAACGCACCCCACCTGTTGAGGTAATCGAGCCCGTGCGTGAGGGCTAGGAAAGCGTGGGCAGAGGCAAATTTCGGGTCCAGTTCGATGGCCCGCTGCAAGAGCTCGCGGGCCGCGACGTTCGTGTCCTTCGTCAGCCGGTGCCACAGCTCCCGGCCCCGCAGGAAACAGTCATACGCCTCCGGGTTGCGCTGGTGTTCGGGCGCCAGCCGCAGACGGTCGTCCTCGGTTAGATTGAGCGCCAGCGCACCGACGATGTGCTGCGTCACGTCATCCTGCACGGCGAATATGTCGGTCAGATCGCGATCGAACCGCTCCGCCCAAAGATGGCCGCCTGAGATTGCATCGATGAGCTGCGCGGTGATGCGTACCTTGTTCCCCGACTTGCGTACGCTTCCTTCAAGGACATAGCGCACGCCGAGTTTCGTACCGACATCCTGCACATGGACGTTCTGGCCCTTGAAGATGAAGGACGAATTGCGAGCGATGACGAAGAGCTGTGACAGTTTGGACAGCGCCGTGATGATGTCTTCGGAGATGCCGTCGGCGAAGTAGTCCTGTTCGGCATCACCGCTCATATTGGCGAACGGCAGCACGGCGATCGACAGTTTCGGCGGCGCTGCCGCAGCCGGAGGGCTCGTCGGGGTTTGCGAGGTCGCGGCCACCTTGGCCCCGGCGCCGACCTGCAGCGAATACACCCGGATCGGCTCGGCGATGTTCTTGAGCTGTGTGCTGCCGAGATCGCTGACCGAGAGGTCAAGCCTGGCCTTGACCTGGCGATAGGCATCCTCGGACAGGCAGATGGCGCCGGGCGCCGCAACGCCCTCCAGACGCGAGGCGATGTTGACGCCGTCACCCATCAGGTCGCCATCGCTCTCTTCGACCACGTCGCCCAGATGGATGCCTATCCTGAACTCGATGCGGCGCTCCTGCGGTACGCCGGCATTGCGCTCAACCATACCGTTTTGAATCTCAACGGCGCAGCGCACGGCATCGACCACACTGCGAAACTCAACCAGTGCCCCATCTCCGGTACGCTTGATAACCCGCCCGTGGTGCACTGCGATGATCGGATCGATCAGGTCGCTGCGCAGTGCTCGCAACCGCGCCAAGGTACGATCTTCGTCCGCGCTCGCGAGCCGGCTGTATCCGACCACATCTGCAGCCAGGATTGCGGCCAGCTTACGGTTCTCGCTCATGGGTCGCCTCCTCGTCTCCATCATAGCAGGAAGACGGCGGGACGAGGGAATTTTCGCAAATCACGGCCACGCGGCCGCCCGTATCGGCAGTGCTCCACCGCCGAACCCAGACCGATGCCCATTTGCGCTGCCGCTTGCCGGTTGACGACTATCGGTTCATCCTTGTGAATACCCCGGCCGTGACGAGCGTGGCGAGATCACGCGTCATGGCCCAAGGTCAAAGAGATAGAGCATGATGTCGTCCGAAAACCGCTTCACACTCTTCGGCATCATGCTCTGGTGAGGTGTCCATGAACTGCTCGGGCTGCGGTTTCGAGATCGAGGGCGGTTACGCCTTCTGTCCGAAGTGTGGCCGCCGCCAGCCCGTGCCATGCGCCAGTTGCGGCTACGCCTGCGCACCTGATTTCGAGTTCTGTCCTAAATGTGGGGCAAGCGTCGGTGCGTCCGCAAAAGCTGCCGAACGGCCTGCTCCGACACCAAGCCGCACCATTGCGCAGCCCTCTCGAGCTCCATCGCCGAACATCGAAAGCGAAGAGGGGCCGCATTCCGTCTCCGACGCCGATCGACGAACGGTAACGGTGCTGTTCGCCGATCTCTGCGGCTTCACGACACTCAGCGAGCAGCTCGACCCCGAGGTCATGCAGGCGCTGCAGAACGAACTGTTCAAGGAATTGACGGCGGCCGTGCAAGGCTTTGGTGGTTTCGTCGACAAATTCATCGGCGACGCTCTGCTCGCCTTATTCGGTGCGCCGGTCGCGCATGAGGACGATCCGGAACGTGCGCTTCGAGCCGCTCTCGACATGATCGCCCGGACGGCGCGGCTCGGTGAAAGCACCCGCCACTCCGGCTCGCCGCTGCTGCTCCACATAGGCATAAACACGGGTCCGGTCGTTACTGGCGGATTGGGCATCGGCACCGCCAAATCCTATTCGGTGACCGGCGACACGGTGAATACGGCGCAACGCCTGCAATCGCTGGCTGCACCGGGTGAGGTGCTGGTGGGCGAACTCACGCACAGGCTGACCCGGCATGCCTTCTCGTACGAGTCGCTGGGCGATGTCGTCTTTCGCGGCAAGGCTGGCAGTGTGCTCGTCCACCGACTGGATGCACCGCTTGCGGCGCCGCGTGCAGCGCGCGGGCTCGAGGCGCTCGGCCTCAGTGCGCCCATAATAGGTCGTGATGCGGAGCTCAACAGAATGCTGGCGAGCCTTGACTTGGCGTGCGGCGGCTCGGCCCAGCTTGTCCGCCTCGTCGGCGAAGCCGGTATCGGGAAGTCGCGGTTGGTGAAGGAGTTCGTCGCCCGCGTCGGCGACGAGGATCGTTTTCGCAACGTCGCCGTGCGGCAGGCCACGTGCTCACCGCTGGGTGAACAATCATTTGGCGCCCTGGGTGCAGTGGTGCGCAGCGCTGCCGGGATGATGCAAAACGACAATGGGGACGAAATGCGGGGCAAGCTCGCAGCCTTGCTTGCCGATCTCGGCCTGCAGGGCGAGGAGGCGAAGCGGCTGATGCCTTTGCTCTACCATGTGCTTGGCCTCGGCGACCCCGATGCCACCTTGCAGCATGTCGAGCCCGAGCAGCTGCGGCGGCAAATTCTCTACGCGGTCCGCACAATCATGGAACGGCGGCTTGCGTTGTCGCCGCTGTTGATTGTCGTCGAAGACCTGCACTGGGCCGACTCCGTCTCGCTCGAGGCACTGCGTTTCGTGATGGACAGACTGGAACGCACGCGGCTGATGTTGCTGGTCACGCATCGTCCGGCGTCGGACAACGACCAACTCGACTCAAGTCGGGTCAGCCACACAGCGCTCAGGCTTTCGCCGCTCGACAGCGATGACGGACGCCGCCTGGTGGCGGCGCTTTTCGGCGAGAGCTGGGTAAACGCCGCAGGAGGGCTTCTCGACCAGATCCTCGAGCGCGCGGGCGGCAACCCGCTTTTCTTGGAGGAGATCGTTCGCGGCCTTATCGATCGCGGTGTATTGGTGCGCGAGGGCCAGCAATGGCGGACCGTGGCAGGCGAAGTCGCAACCGGCATCCCCGCCACGATCCAGGCAATGTTGCTTGCTCGCGTCGACCGGCTGCCGCAAGAGGTGCGCCGGTTGGCCCAGGAAGCCGCGGTAATCGGCCCGCGCTTCGATGCCACGCTTCTGAAAGCCGTGGCAGCCGACCCCGGCCGACTGGAAGCGGGCTGCGAACTGCTTTGCGATGCGGAAATCATCGAGGAAGTTGCCGGATCAGGCTCGGTCTCGTCGCAAAGCTACCGCTTTACGCAAACATTGCTGCAGGACGTGATCTACCAGAATCTGCTCCTGCAACGCCGGACCGACATCCACCGCCGGGTAGGTGCCGCCCTGGAGCAACTGTGCGGCGACAAGCCGGAACGGTTCGAGGATCTGGCCGTGCTCGGTCATCATTTCGCTCAGAGCGCCGAGCGGGAGAGGGGCGCGCATTACCTGCAGGCGGCGGGAGATCGCGCTCGCATGATATACGCCAATGACGACGCCCTTCGTTTCTACGAGCGAGCACTGACTGCGTTGGGCGCGATCGGGCAAACACCGCTCAAACTGGCAATTGCAGAGCGCATTGCCGATTTGAGCGGCCCGGCAGGCCGCCGCGAGATTGCACACCGCCACTACGAGGCGGTGCTGCAGGCCTATCGCGAGTCAGCCGATCGTGTCGCGGCGGCGCGCGTTTTGCGCAAGATCGGTCGGCTGTTTTGGGACGTGGGCAAGCGGGACGACGCGGAATCGCGCTACGCTGAAGCGGCAGCGCTCCTCGATGGAGCGGATGCCCCGATCGAGCAGGCGCATCTCTGGCAAGAACGTGGCCGACAGGCGTTCCGCAGCGGAGATCACACTCTCGCGGCAAAATGGGCAGACGCGGCGCTGGATTGCGTACGCTCTCTGACAACGGAACATGTCTCCGATGATGCCACCCTCGTGACCGCCGAGGCACTTAATACCAAGGCTGTTGCGCTGGCTCGCCTTGGGCGAAACCATGAAGCCGTGCGTGAGGTTGAGCGCAGCATTGAATTGGCCGAAGCCGCCGGTCTGCTGGGCGCGGCCTGCCGCGGCTACACCAATCTCGGGGTGCTCTACACGACCATCGATCCGGCGAAGGCGATGGAGGTCTGTCGGCGCGGTCTTGAAGTGGCGCGCCGTATTGGCGATTTGGGTTTCCAGGCGCGCCTCCTCGCCAATCTGGCGGTAGCTTGTTGTACTTTCACGGATCGCTGTCCAACGGAGGGCGTGCCTGCTGCCGAGAAGGCCATCGAGATTGACCGGGCGCTCGACCAGCGCGAGCACCTGCCAGTGCCGTTGATCGTGCTTGGGCAGATCCACCAGTGCAACGGCCATCCGGAACTGGCGATCGGCTTGTTCCACGAAGCACTGGAGGTAGCCCGCGAAACGGGCGAGCCCCAACTGCTGTTTCCGTGCTATGATGGACTCGCAACGCTTAATCTCGACCTCGACAATCTGGCCGAGGCCGAACGCTACTTTTCCCTGGCGCAGGGTATATGCGCCCAGCACGGGCTCGACCCGGAAGCGCTTGTGGTGCTGCCTTTTCTCGACTAGCCGGGATAGGGGGTTGGACATGTCCGCGCCTAGTGGATTGATACCGCTTCAACCGGGCGACCGGGCGCCGAACCTGATACTCGACGCCATTACCCAGGAAGGCAAGATTGCGCTTGACGACTTTCGCGGGCAAAAACCGGTGCTGGTCGGCCTGTTTCGAGGTCTGCATTGTGCGTTTTGCCGGCGCCACATCGCCGCTCAGGCGCGTCTCGATCCGGAGCTGCGCGAAAAGGGCGTGGAGAGCCTGACGGTGGTCAACACGCCGATCGAACGGGCGCGGCTCTATTTCCGCTACCATCCAATGCCGAACCTGCTTGCGGCGTCGGACCCGGAACGCGCTTCACATCGTGCTTTTGGACTGCCCAATCTCGAATTCACCGAGAACGAGACGAACTGGCCGTACAAGGTCGCGATGGCAGCGGCACAGGACATGCGGGTCGACATACCTGGCGAATTGCCCGGTCCCATGGATCCGATGACAGCCGCCGCAATCCTCGACAAGAAGGACCACTACGAACTGACCGAAGCCGACGAGCAGATGATGGCCACGGGACACGGACAACTGGTTGGTCAGTTCCTGCTGGACCGGCAGGGGATCGTCCGCTGGAGCTTCACGGAGGTCCCGGAGGGTGGGCGATACATGTTTGGCGCCCCAAACCCGAAGGAGCTGATGTCAGCCGTGTCGCAAGTCGCCCAATAATGAACTGACAAGTTCACCGTTTATCCGAGCACGGCCTCGACAGTGGCGACAAAGTCATCGAGCGAGCGGTCGCCGCGAATCTCGATGCGCGGAAGGTCGATGAGATCGCTATGGAGGTCCGCCGGCCCGTGCCTGCGGCCGAAGCCTACTCGATAGCCGCACTCCCTAGCCAGCCGGCCAAGCCGTCGGTCGGTGACGGAGAAGGGGGCCGCGAACGCCCTGGTTGGCCGGCCGGTCCAGCGTTCGATGAACAGACGAGAGCGCAGGAGCTCGGAGGCCAGGTCAGCGCTCGACAGACCATCTATGGCGCGATGCGTCGCCATGTGGCTGCCGAAGAAGGCGCCTTCGGCAGCGAGGCGTCGCACCGTCCCGGCGCCCATAAGCGGCGTCGGCGGACCGATGTCGGTGTCCCACTTTGCACTTTCGCCCACCAGGTCCGTCACCAGGAACACTTCCGCGTTCAGGTCGTTGGCGCGCAAGATCGGCCAGGCATGGTCGGCGAAGTTCTGGAAGCCGTCATCGAAAGTGATGAGCACCGGGCGGCCGACGAAAGGCTGACGGTTGGCGATGGATGCTTCCAGCTGCTCGGAGCCAATGGCGTGAAAGCCATTGGCGCGCAGCCATCCCATCTGGCTGGCGAATGCGGCGGGCGTGAGCCGAAAGCGAGCGAGCGCGGCCGGACCTTCATCGGCAACGCCGTGATACATGAGGACAGGGATATGCCGGCGCTGCTCGTTACGTGCGACGTCGCGGCGCAAGGCTCGCGCCCCACCCCAGACGATATTTCGCGCGACGCCGATTTCGATGGGCGCGCGGATCGGCACATGATCGATCACCGGGTCCGTCGCCACATCGCCCGGCGATAGGCGGCGGAAGCGGTCTATGCGGTAGAGCTCGGTCTGGATCGATTGCTCGAGCACCAGGCCTTCGGTCGCTGCCAGCGTCTCGGAGATCGCCTGGGCACCGAATGTGTTCCAGTCGAAGCCCGTCTTTTCGACATTGTCACGCAGCACGAATGCGTGTGCGCTGATGAAACTACCGCCAGGCGCCAACGCCTCGGCAAATTTCTTGGCGATGCGCCGCAACTCGGCGAGATCGTCCAGATAGTAGAGCACCTCCGAACAGAAGATCAGATCCATCTCACCCGGCAGCGTGTCGGCAGCGAAATCGAGTACGCCGAACTCGACATTCGCCTGATTGTTGCATCGGGCGCGGGCTCGCTCGATGGCTATGGCGGAGATGTCGGTTGCGGTCAGATGGCCCACGCGCGGCGCCAGCTGCCGCGTGAAATGGCCCTCCGCACAGGCCAGCTCAAGCGCCCGCCCGATGGGACCGGCAGGCAGGATCTCGATCTGCCGCTCATATTTTTCCTGCTCATAGAGCGAGCTGTAGTTCCAGGGATCCTCGGTCGCGAAATAGCTGTTCCAGAACGCCGTGCGATCCTTGTCGTGCTTGTCCGCGACCCGTGCGCGGCGCGGCGTAACAGGCTCTGACGGTTCAGCGCTCGACCGAACCAGGTCATGCGCCTGTGCAGCCAATTGCGCGAGTTTGCCGAAGTGGCTGTCCTGATCGGGCTCGCTTCCCGCCATGGCAAACGATACCTCGGCTGCAGGCGTGTTTGACGTGGTCGCGCCGGCGCCCTTTTGCGGTGCAGGCGATCCTCCCGCAAGCCGCTCAGCAGGCACTACATCCAGGATCAATTCAATCCAATGATCGCTCGTCACCGTCCCGAGTGCACCGAACTGCACGACAGCCTCGATCCGGCCATCCAGCATCAGATGGGCATAGATCTGATCGATGCCTTCCGGCAGTTCGGTCGCGGTCGGATTGCGAGCGTCGACGCGAACTCCGAGCGTTCGCGCCAGCCTGCGCGGCGCGGCAAGATCGTCGGCTTCGAGAAGCATTTGCTCAAGCTGGTACTGGACGCGGCGAGCTGCTGCGGGATTGTCCCAGATCTTGCCGAGTTCGATGATCAACGCGGTGGTTGCGCTGCCGAACCTCGCCCATCCGGCAGCCAATTGTGCCGGCACCGACAGGCTTCCTGCCATGAGGCCATCGAAGATTACCTTGGCAATCTCATGCGCCCACTTGCGTCCCGCCGGGAGTGCGCGCAGGGGCTGCGGGTCGACCAAGCGCGAGCCTGAGCCGCATTCGGACGCGGCGTTCCGCAACGCCAGCCAAGCAAGCGCTTCGGATGCGCTGCCGCCGTTCGCCGAACTGGAAACCAAGGGATTATGCGCCACGCCGTACTACCCGCGCCTGGTTCTGAGGGAGAACAAGTGTCCCGCAACGCGCTTACATCGCCGGTCTGGAAAAAGCAAAAGGCGCCCCGAAAGGCGCCTCTTCATCGCTTGATTCCCCTAGAGGAAACTGGAGCGGGTGAAGCGATTCGAACGCTCGACCCCAACCTTGGCAAGGTTGTGCTCTACCCCTGAGCTACACCCGCTCACACGGCCCTTTGGCCGCAAGCCGGGCCTATATGGCTGAAGAGCGCGGCGATTGCAACAGGGAAATGACGGGCTTTTTGGTCGCGCCAAATCGCTTGGCGGAACCTTGTCGGCCACGCGGGTGGTTCATCGACTTCCCGCATGACGGTCTTGTCTCGGCGGCATCATTGGCCGTAAACGGCTTTGCCGCGCGCCGATACAGGGGAAGACCACCAATGCCGAAGACCGAAGCCGAGCTTTTCGCCTTTCTTGCCGATCTCGGCATATCAGTGTCGACCGTGCGCCATCCGCCGCTCTATACGGTGGCCGATTCGCAGTCGCTGCGCGGCGAGATACCGGGCGGGCACACGAAAAATCTGTTTCTCAAGGACAAGAAGGACAATTTCTTCCTGGTCAGCGTCGGCGAGGAGGCGGTCGTCGACCTGAAGCAGATCCACACGATGATCGGCGCCGCCGGCCGGGTGTCGTTCGGCAAGCCGGAGATGCTGATGGAGCTGCTCGGTGTCATTCCGGGCGCGGTCACCGTGTTCGGGCTGATCAACGACACCGAAAGACGGGTCAAAGTGGTGCTCGACCAGGATTTGATAGCACATGCGACAGTCAACGCGCATCCGCTGACCAATGAGGCGACGACGTCGATCGCGTCCGCCGACCTCATCAGATTCGTCGAGGCAACCGGACATGATGCTGCTATCTTGAAAGTCTCGGCTTGATCGCCACATGGATGGCGAAAACTGACCTCTAGTTAAGGACGTCGCGCTGCTCCGCTGGGCGCGATCGGAAGGGCGACGACATGAGCGACAACAACAATCCGTTTGGCGGCCAATTCGGCGGCAATTCTGGCCAGTACACCACGTCCGTGCAATATGGCGGCGCCGAGCCGGCCAAGTCGGCACTTGGCCCGACACCCGGCGCAGCACCTGCCGCTGGCGAGCTGATCAAGGACACCACGACCGCCACTTTCGCCGCCGACGTCATCCAGGAATCGCGCAAACAGCCGGTACTGGTCGATTTCTGGGCGCCGTGGTGCGGGCCCTGCAAGCAGCTCACGCCGCTTCTGGAAAAGGCGGTCAAGGCCGCCGGCGGCAAGGTCAAGCTGGTCAAAATGAACATTGACGATCATCCCTCGATCGCCGGCCAGCTCGGCATCCAATCGATCCCGGCGGTCATCGCCTTCAAGGACGGCCAGCCTGTCGACGGCTTCATGGGCGCCATCCCCGAGAGCCAGATCGCCGAGTTCATCACCAAGGTCGGCGGCAAGGGCAATGGTGCGCCGCCGGTGGCCGAAGCACTGGCCGCGGCGGCGGAAGCGCATGCGGCGGGCGATGCGCAGACCGCAGCCGACATTTACGACGCCATCCTGGCGCAAGCGCCGGAGACGATCGAGGCGATTGCCGGGCTGGGCGAGCTTCTGTTCGAGGCCGGCGACAGCGACGGCGCCGAGGCGCTGCTGGCAACGGCGCCGGAGGCCAAGAAAAATGCGCCGGCACTTGCCGCGCTGCGTGCCAAGATGACGCTGGCTGCGGAAGCGGCAGCACTTGGCAATCCAGCTGAATTCGAGCAGCGACTGGCCGCCAATCCCGGCGACCACCAGGCGCGTTTCGACCTCGCCATGATCCAGAACGCCAAGGGCGAGCGCCATGCGGCGGCCGACAATCTTCTGGCGATTATAAAAGCCGACCGGACGTGGAACGAGGACGGCGCCAGGGCGCAGCTGCTGAAACTGTTCGAGGCCTGGGGCATGACCGACGAGGCGACGCTGGCGGCACGGCGCAAATTGTCGTCGCTGCTGTTTTCCTGAGCCGTTTGCCGGCCAAATTGCCGGGGCGTGGCTGTCGGGCCTTGCGGTCGGCGGCCGCCGCGCCAGATTAGGCCGATAACATCGCGCCCGAAGCGGGTCGGAGGAGTGAAGGTGCAGGTCGGAAACGCATTTTACCGGGTCGGCAAGGATCTGCCGGCAACCATTCCGGTGTTTCCGCTTGCCGGCGCGCTGCTGCTGCCGGGCGGGCGCATGCCGCTCAACATCTTCGAGCCGCGCTACCTGCAGATGGTGGATGAGGCGATCGCCGGCGCGCGGCTGATCGGCATCGTCCAGCCCAGCCTCAATGGCGCGTTGCGCGCCGACGGGGAGCCGGAACTGTGCAATGTCGGCTGCGCCGGGCGCATCATCTCGATGGCCGAGAGCGGCGACGGCCGCTATCTGGTTTCGCTGCAGGGCGTCTGCCGTTTCCGCATCACCAGCGAATTGCCGGTGAAGACGCCTTTCCGGAAATGCAAGCTGGCGCCGTTCCTCACCGATCTTGCCGAAGACCAGGCGGCAAGCGAGGTCGACCGGCCGGCGCTGTTGAAAGCGTTTCGCGCTTATCTGCAGGCCAACGATCTCGAAGCCGATTGGGAAAGCGTCAGCCGCGCCGAGAACACCATGCTGGTCAATGCGCTGTCGATGATGGCGCCCTACGGACCGGCCGAGAAACAGGCGCTGCTGGAGGCGCCCGACCTGAAAGCCCGCGCGGAGACGCTGATCGCCATCACCGAAATGGCGCTGGCGCGCGAGAATGAGGACTTTGGTTCCAGCCTGCAATAAGGGCTGAGCCGATGGCTGAAGGGGGATCCAATGGCTGCGGATGGGCGTGACGGCAAGTCGGTCAATGTCGATCCAAAATTGCTGGAGCTGCTGGCCTGCCCGCTGACCAAGGGGCCGCTGGCCTGGGACCCGGTGCGCGGCGAGTTGATCTCGCGGCTTGCCAAGCTCGCTTATCCCGTGCGCGACGGCATCCCGATCATGCTGCCCTCGGAGGCGCGGACTATTTCGGCGGAAGACGTGCTGTCGCCGCCGCGATTGGGTGGGCCGGGCTGAAGGGCCAGGGGTGGTTCAAACGGACCTCAGCCTAAGAAGCCATTCTGTTGGCGATCCTTCGCGCCCCCCTCTGCCCTTGCCGGCATTAATGTCATGGGCTCCCGACCGCCCTGCACTTGCCTACTGAAAATTCCGCCCCTTGGGCATGACCCTTTCAGCTTTGTCCGAGAGGGTGGCAATGTCGGGCCGGGCAGCCGGCGTCATCTCTTCCAGCAGCACCGTCAGCCACGGCGTCAAATCCTCGATCTTCTCGGCGACGATGTGGATGACGTCGGATTCCGACTGCAGCTTGCCGGTGACCTTGACGAAGCGCGCGCCCATGACGATGGGCCGGAAACGGGTAAAGGTCCGCTCCCAGAAAATGACGTTGGCGACGGCCTTGTCGTCTTCCAGCGTCAGGAAGATCGCATTGCCCTTGCCGGGCCGCTGCCGCACCAGCACCAGGCCGGCGACCGAGACCCGCCTGCCGTCGCGCACCGAGCCGAGATTGGCATTGGGAATGACGCCGGCGCGGTCGAGCCGCTCGCGCAGGAAGGCGACCGGATGCGCCTTCAGCGACAGGCCGAGCGCGCGGTAGTCGTGGATGACGTGCTCGCCGAGCGGCATTGTCGGCAGTTTTGTCTCGGGCTCGAGTTCGCGCAGCCGGATCGCCGGCTGGTCGAACAGCGGCAGCCGTTCGGCGGCGCTCTTGCCATCCAGCGCGCGCACCGCCCACAAGGCTTCACGACGGTCGAGGCCGAGCGAGCGGAAGGCGTCAGCCTGCGCCAGTCTTTCGATTTCGCCGACATCGAGGCCCGAGCGCAGCCACACATCCCTGACGCTTGTATAGCCGGCGCCGCGCCGCGCGGTGAAAGCTTCCATACGCTTCTCGGCCAAGCCCTTGATCTGACGGAAGCCAAGCCGGACGGCGTACCGGGTCTTGATGACACCGCGCATTTCGGCATGGCGCCCCAGGATGCGGCCCGGATCGAATTGGGCTTTCTCCAGGGTGCAGTCCCAGTCGGAAAAATTGACGTCGACGTCGCGGATATCGACGCCATGGTCGCGCGCGTCGCGCACCAGCTGGGCCGGCTGGTAAAACCCCATCGGCTGCGAATTCAGGATCGCGGCGCAGAACACGTCGGGATAAAAGGTCTTGAACCAGCAGGAGGCATAGACGAGCAAAGCGAAGGAGGCGGCGTGGCTTTCGGGAAAGCCGTATTCGCCGAAGCCTTCGATCTGCTTGAAGCAGCGCTCGGCGAAGTCTTTGGTGTATCCCTTGCCGACCATGCCGTCGATCATGCGCTGGCGGTAATTGCCGATGGTGCCGGTGCGCTTGAAGGTGGCCATGGCGCGGCGTAGTTCGTCGGCTTCGCCGGGTTTGAAACCACCGGCGACGATTGCAATATTCATCGCCTGTTCCTGAAACAGCGGCACGCCGAGTGTCTTCTTGAGAATAGCCTCCAGCTCTGGCTTTTGATATTCAGCCGCTTCCTTGCCCTGCCGACGGCGCAGATAGGGGTGCACCATGTCGCCCTGGATCGGGCCGGGCCGCACGATCGCCACCTCGATGACCAGGTCGTAGAATTCGCGCGGGCGTAGACGCGGCAGCATCGACATCTGCGCGCGCGATTCGATCTGGAAGACGCCGAGCGTGTCGGCGCGGCAGATCATGTCGTACACGTCGTTCTCTTCCGGCGGCAGGGTGGCCAGCACATAGGGTCGGCCGTAATCATCCCGGGCCTTCGGATAATGGTCGGTGAGCAAGGTGAAGGCGCGCTTCAGGCAGGTCAGCATGCCAAGCGCCAGAATATCCACCTTCAGGATCTTCACCGCGTCGAGATCGTCCTTATCCCACTCGACCATCTTGCGCGCCTCCATCGCCGTCTTGACGATGGGGACGATCTCGTCGAGCCGGTCGCGGGTAATGACGAAGCCGCCGACATGCTGCGACAGATGCCGGGGAAAGCCCATGATCTCGTTGGCGTGGGCGATCACGTGACGGGTCGAGGTCTCGTTGCGGTCGAGGCCGCCGGCATGCGCCTCCTTCTCGCCGAGCTCCGAGGTCGACCAGCCCCAGATCGAACTGGAGAGCGCAATGCGGACATCGTCCGATAGGCCCATGGCCTTGGCCACCTCGCGCAGCGCCGAGCGGCCGCGATAGCTGATGACGGCGGCAGCCAGCGCGGTGCGCTTGGCGCTGTATTTGGAGTAGATGTACTGGATCACCTCCTCACGCCGCTCATGCTCGAAATCGACGTCGATGTCGGGCGGCTCGTTGCGCTCCTCGGAAATGAAGCGCTCGAACAACGTGTCGATGCGCTCGGGGCCGACCTCGGTGATGCCGATGCAGTAGCAGACGATCGAGTTGGCGGCCGAGCCTCTGCCCTGGCACAGAATGCCCTCATTGCGGGCGAACTGGACGATGTCGTAAACGGTCAGGAAATAGCGCGCATAATTCAGACGCTCGATCAGAGCGAGCTCCTCACTGATGCGCTGCAAGACGGAAGCGGGGACGCCCGCCGGATAGCGCGTGGCGGCCCCCTCCCTGGCCAGACGCTCTAGCTCGGCCTGCGGCCCAAGCCCTGATTGCGTCGGCTCGTCGGGATAATTGTACTGGAGGTCGCTGAGCGAGAAGGTCAGTTCGCCGGCAAAGCGCAGCGTCTCGGCCAGCGCCGGTGGATGGCGGCGGAAGAGACGGGCCATTTCCAGCGGCGGCTTCAGATGGCGCTCGGCGTTGGCCGTCAGCTCCAGCCCGACCTCGGCGACCGGCAAATTGAGGCGGATGGCGGTGAGCACATCTTGCAGCGAGCGGCGCTCGGCGCTGTGATAAAGCACGTCGTTGGTCGCCATCAGCGGCACGCCGGCGATGTCCGCCATGCCCGCCGCCTGCTCGATGCGGAAACGGTCATTGCCGCGATAATCCGGCGCCATGCCTAGCCGCAAATTAGCGCCGAAACGGTCTTTCAGTTGACGGACCAATGCCAGGGGATCGTCGGCATTCGCCGAGAGATCCGGCAGCACCGCCAGCGACAGCAGGTCGCCCCATTCGAGCAGGTCGCTGCGCTGGAGAAGGGTCGCGCCCTTCTCGTTTTCATCGCGCAAATTGGCTTGCGTCAGCATGCGGCAGAGATGGCCCCAGCCCTTGCGGTTCTGCGGATAGGCGAGAATGTCCGGCGTGCCGTCGCCGAACACCAGGCGGCAACCGGGGTGATAGGCGAGCTTCTCGACCTTGGCCTGCTGCCAGGCGCGCACGACGCCGGCCACCGTGTTGCGGTCTGCCAGTCCGATCGAGGAAAAGCCGAGGAATTTGGCCGCCACCACCAGCTCCTCCGGCTTGGAGGCGCCGCGCAGGAAGGAGAAGTTCGACTGGATGCCGAATTCCGCATAGGGGATGACGGTCAGCGCGTTCATGCGAAGACCCCATGCATGAACCAGCGCGGCGGCACCTGCGGGTTGCCATAGAGGCCTTGCCGATAGAGCCAGTAGCGGCGGCCGTCGGCATCCTCGATCCGGAAATAGTCACGCGTCGATGTGAGCGGATCGCTTGACGTTTCACGCCACCATTCCGGCGCGATGCGTTCCGGCCCCTCGGCGCGCGCGACCCGGTAGAGCGCGCGGCGCCAGCGGAAATTCATCGGCGGACCCTCAGGCATTTCGGTGGCCGGCACCTCGATCGGCTCGGGCGAACGGAACAGCCGGATCGGCCGTTCCGGCGGGAAGATGGTTGCGCGCGGCGCGTCTTTCGAGCCCGGCTTCCTGAGCGGTGTTTTGCGTTGTGGCGCTTCCGAGAACGGGATGGTGGCGATGGCGCGCTCCGGCAGATGGCTCTCGAGGGCGACCGGTTTCAGCACCGCACTGTCGCCGAGCCTGGCGCGGATGCGGTCGGCAAAGAGTGCCATGTCGGCGCCGTCATCCTCGGTCTCGCCGGTCAAATCGGCCTGCTGCATGTCGAAGCCGGCGGCCGCCAGCACCGAAAGCCGCACCAGGTCGAAGCCGTAGCCGGCATCGATGTCCTGTTCGAGCGCGGCCAGCCGCTCATGGAACAGGCGCTGGATAAGCTTGGGTTCGCGCAACGGTCGCGAGGTACCGACAGCGATGCGGCTGACGGCGCCGTCGACGCGAAACAAAAGCAGCGCCAGCATCCTTGCGCCCTCGCCGCGGCGTTCGAGATCGGCCTTCAGCGTCACCGCCAGCAAGAGCACCAGCCGTTCGATCTCGGCGGTCAGCACGACCGGCTCGGCCAGGTGGCGTTCGACCGAAAGCGGGGCCACGGGCAGGCGCGGCGATACCGCCTCGTCGAGACGGCCGAGCGCCTGGTCGAGCCGCAACAGCAAGGTCGCGCCGAAGCGACGGGCGAGC